>CAZBGY010000003.1:0-120132 GCA_964491605.1 uncultured Candidatus Bathyarchaeia archaeon | reverse complement strand
TATCGGATAGAATGGCTATAATGTATGCAGGTAAGATAGTCGAGATATGCGATACGACCGAGATATTCTGGAAGCCTCTACATCCATATACTAAGGCTTTGATAGAATCTCTACCAAGGCTTGGGGATAAGAGTAAGAGAATAGGGCTTGGAGGGGTTCCACCGGATCTTAGAAATCCACCTCCGGGGTGTAGATTCCATCCTAGATGCCCCTACGTAATGCCTGTATGCAGTAAAGCTGATCCGCCTCTACGCGAAGTTAGAAGCAACCGCTACGCTGCATGCTGGCTTTACTCAGAAGCAGTGGAGGCTATCTAGATGAGCGAGCAGTATATGCTTAGGACTGTCAACCTGAGTAAATTCTTCGGCTACGGATTCCTAGGTAGGATAAAGTTTCCTGCTGTGGATAATGTATCCTTCGATATGGAGTATAAGCCTAAGATATTTACGATAGCAGGTGAATCTGGATGCGGTAAATCCACTCTAGCTAAGATGATACTTGGTATACTTGAACCTAGTGAAGGTACGGTGGTGTATAAGGGGAGGAATATCTACTCGTTGAAATCTAAGGAGAGGAAATGGTTTCATAGGGAGGTTCAAGCTATATTCCAGGATCCGTATGATACCTTCAACCCTCTAAGGAAGGTTGATGCATACTTATACGAGACGGCGAAGAATATACTCGGATTGAAGAATTCTAAAGATGTAGAGGAAGTCGTCGATACGGTTCTCAGGAAGGTAGGCTTATCGCTGGAGGAGGTTAGAGGTAAGTATCCGAGTGAATTCTCAGGTGGTCAGCTTCAAAGGGTATCTATAGCTAGAGCCCTCATACCTGGACCTAAGCTTATGGTTGCAGATGAACCTGTATCGATGATAGATGCTTCTATGAGGATGAATATACTCAACATGTTCAAGGAGTTAAAGGAGAGTGAAGATATATCCTTCATATACATAACGCACGATCTAGCTACAGCCTACTATATAAGCGATGAAATAGCTATAATGTATAGGGGAGTTATAGTGGAGATGGGCCCAGCTGATGAGGTTCTACTCAAACGCTACCATCCATATACGAAGGCTTTGATAGAAGCTTTACCGGAACCTAGTCGAAGGGATGACTGGCTCACTAAACGAGTGAAACCACCTGGGATGGAGGTTAAAGAATTCATAATGCCTGGATGTAAATACGCCGATATATGCCCATACAGAGAGGATATATGCGAAAAGAGACCTATCATGTTCAACGTAGGTAGTGTGAAAGTTTCATGCTGGCTCTATAGATGATAAGCACCCTCCATCCATCTACCATTAATAGTAGAATGTTTTAAAATCGTTTACAGATATCGAAAATATTAAATTTTCATCAACATCGTAGCTAGGGATCGATCGTTATAGGATGGACCCGCCGGGATTCGAACCCGGGACCTCCGGCTCCGCAGGCCAGCGTCCTATCCTGGCTAGACGACGGGTCCAGATCTGGATTATGATAGTCTTTCTAGTCCTATATTACTGTTAACATTTATAATAGGGTTGGGCTATGTATGATGTCTAAGCGTGTTATGGTGTTTAAGGCTTTAACTATCGCCGGCTCTGATTCAGGTGGGGGTGCTGGGATACAGGCTGATCTTAAAACATTCTATGCCTTAGGGGTTTATGGGTTAACCGTTGTAACGGCTGTTACAGCTCAGAATACCGTCGAAGTTAGAAGCATTTATCCCCTCCCCTCTGAGGCTGTTAGATGTCAGCTCGAAGCTGTAGCGTACGATATAGGTTTCGATTCCGCTAAAACTGGTATGATATATGATGCCGATCAAGTTGATGTTATAGCAGAGTTCTTCACTAAGAATCATAAACCTTTGGTGGTGGATCCTGTGTCTAGAGCTACCGTAGGGGCTGAGCTATCTACTAGCAGAGCTTACGAAGCTTTGAAGTATAAGCTTATACCTCTAGCTTCGGTTGTGACGCCTAATATAGATGAAGCATCGATCCTCGCAGGGTTTAGGATCGAGGATCTAGAGGATGCTATCAAAGCTGCTGAGGTTATAGCTGAGCTTGGGTGTGACTATGTGGTTGTTAAGGGTGGTCATCTTAAGGGTGATAGGGTTATCGATATAGTCTATCGTAGGGGTGGGGTTAGATTCCTAGAATCTGTGAGAGTTGAAGATGGTACACATGGAGCTGGATGCAGCTTCTCAGCGGCTATAACCGCTTACATCGCTAGGGGTCTTTCCATCGATGAATCTATAGATAGAGCTAAAGAGTTTATAGTAGATGCTATAAGGTTCAGCGAACCCGTAGGCAAGGGTGTTAAGCCTGTGAATCCTCTAGCTACGCTATATAGAGATTCTGAAAGGTTCAGGGTTCTATCCATACTCGAGGAGGCTCTACTTAGGATTAAGAGTTTAAAGGGTTTCTCCAAGCTTATACCTGAGGTTAGATCAAACCTTGTTATGAGCCTGCCATACCCTAGGGGTTTGGAGGATGTAGCCGGGTATCCGTCTAGGATAGCTCCCTACAGGGATAGCGTGGAAGCTTTCTCGAAGCCAGAGTTCGGAGCTAGTAGGCATCTAGCTAGAGCAATCCTAGAGCTTCAGAAGCTGGGATTCGATATAAGATCTGCTATCAACTTGAAGTATTCCGATGAGGTTATAGAAGCTTGTAGGAGGATAGGCTTCAAGGTAGGCTTCTACGATAGACGTGAGGAGCCTGAGGGTGTTAAGAGGGTGGAAGGAGCGACTATACCGTGGGGTATCCGTAGAGCTGTAGAGAGTTTAGGTGGGTGTAGGCCCGATGTTGTATATCATATGGGTGATTGGGGTAAGGAGCCTATGATACTACTACTAGGTAGGGATCCGCTGGATGTTGTAGATAAACTGAATGCTATTCTGAAGATTCTAGAAGGATGATAGTTGAAGGAGCCTCCGATACCCCAGGAATCTATCATAGCTCATCGTAGATGACTCTCTTCATCGGCTCCGCTAGGATATATCGCTCGAAGACTATATTAAGCCTTAATACCCCTATATAGGGCATACGCCTGATGGACATCCAGCTTCCTCGCTTGCACCTACGTAGAGTACCTGCTGAGGCTTACTACCATACCTATAGACGGTTACACCCTTACACTTCAGCTTATATGCTAGCATGAATATTCTTCTAACATCCTCTAGGGTAGCATCACTAGGTAGGTTTACTGTTTTAGCTACAGCGTTATCTACGTATCTCTGGAATGCTGCTTGTACTTCTACATGCCATCTTGGATCTATCTCTAGAGCGGTTACGAATACCTTCTTCACATCCTCAGGTATACCTTGAACGCCTTTAACGGTTCCTCTACGTGCTACTTCGACTATTAGATCATCGCTGTAGAATCCACGCTCCTTAGCTACCTCTACGAACAGTCTATTAACATCTATAAGCCTCGTCCCCTCCAATACCTCTCTGACGTAGGCTACGGCGAATAGAGGTTCTATACTACTACTCGTACCAGCTATTATGCTTATACTCCCGGTAGGAGCTATTGATGTAAGAGTGGCATTCCTCAGGGCATCGTATCTACCAGCCCATATACTATCCTCGAAGGATGGGAAGGATCCTCTAATCCTACCCAGTTCTACGGATTTCTCTCTAGCGGTCTCGGATATGAACCGCATAAGCTTCTCAGCGAACGATACAGCTTCTACCGAATCGTAGGGTATACCCAGCTGTATAAGCATCTCTGCAAAACCCATAACGCCTAACCCTATCTTACGGTTAAGCTTGGTCATACGCTCGATCTCGGGTAACGGATACTTATTCACATCGATAACGTTATCTAGGAAGTGTACAGCCTCCCTAACCGTGTAAGCGAGTCTATCCCAATCTACATCCCCGTTTTTCCTATCGACGAATCTGGATAGATTCACGGATCCGAGATTACAGGATTCATATGGTAGTAGAGGTACTTCACCACATGGGTTGGTAGCTTCTATCGCTCCAAGCTTAGGTGTAGGGTTACACCTATTTATCTCGTCTATGAATATGAGCCCAGGATCACCGGTCCTCCAAGCTTGACTTACTATCAAGCTGAATATATCGTTAGCTGGGATCCTCTTAACGATGGATCCTGTCCTAGGATTTATAAGTGGATACTCCCTATTCTCCTCTACGCACTCCATAAACTCATCGGTAACGGCTACCGAGATATTGAAATTCCTTAAAGCCCCCTCCTCGCTCTTAGCCATTATAAACTTCACTATATCCGGATGATCAACTCTGAGTATACCCATATTAGCTCCCCTACGCTTCCCACCCTGCTTTATAACCTCCGTAGCTACATCGAATATCCTCATGAAGGATACAGGACCGGAAGCTACACCCCTAGTAGACTTCACTATATCACCTTCAGGTCTAAGCCTACTGAACGAGAACCCCGTACCCCCGCCCGATTTATGGATTAAGGCCATAGACTTCAAAGCATCGAATATACTCTCTATGGAATCTTCCACGGGTAGTACAAAGCATGCTGAAAGCTGCCCTATCTCAGTGCCGGCATTCATAAGCGTTGGCGAATTTGGGAGGAACTCTAGACTCGCCATCATCCTATAGAATCTCTTCTCTATTTCAGATACTTCATCCCAGGATGCACCGTAGAATCTATCTGCTAAAGCTATAGCGTGAGCAACCCTAGCGAACATCTGGCTAGGAGTCTCTACGATCCTTCCATCGAGATCTCTCAAGAGATACCTCCTCTCTAGAAGCCTGACGGCGTTAACCGTAAGTTTAAGATCATCGTATACGCCTATGATACGCTTCAAACTTCTTATATCCGCGCGCATCCTACGGTAGAGTATATACTCCTTAGCAACCTTCGCATAGCCATGCTTGATAAGAGCCTCCTCCACTATATCCTGTATATCCTCTACGCTAGGTATAGAATCCTTAAATTTACCCTCCACGATCGATACTACGTACTCTGTAAGCTTAGCTACGGATTCGCCGTCCTTCTCGCCTACCGCGTTGAAAGCCTTCATTATAGCGTTATATATACGGTTCGAATCGAAAGCTTCTAACCTACCATCCCTCTTCCTAACATAGGAAACCATTACACTCAAATATGGTAGAAGATGAGCTTTAAAATAAAGATGACTTAAACCATAATTTTAACGTTAGGTATTCCTAACCCATCCTCTTGTATCCGTATCCTCCCTACCAATCTACTTCGCTACGGGTGAAGCTACAGCGAACCTCCTACTCACACTCTCTATCTTAACATGGAGATGATCCCCAACCTTACTACCTGGTACGAATACTATGAAGCCCTGTATACGAGCTATACCATCACCTCTACTCCCTACAGACTCTATCACGACATCGTATTCCTCACCTACCTTAACCGGTATCGGTCTGTATCCTCCTACTCCTCCGCGTCTTCTTGCCATACACATACACCTCCTTTCGATCATGGAGGCATAGAGTGGAGGATTATACCCAGCTACGTTACATCCTACCAACCCCCATATGGAGAAGGTAGGATAGATAATGGGTATAAACCCCTACTCAGTACGCCTCCTAACTATATATTCTCAGCTAGTTTCTATTTAACGTTTTCCTCCTCCACCGATAATAGGAATAGGGGGAGTTTGTTAGCAGTTTCCGATTATATGGATTTTTATAGCTGTCTACGTTAGCTTCTCTCAGGGTTAACCAGTGTTTGCTCTACTCCTAGAGTGGGATTAGGTGAAAGCGTAACATCCGATACGTCATCCGATCATCGATAGTGGAAGCTTTTGATATGATGAAAAATCTACGAATCCAGTAGCGGTAAAATTCACATCCTCTTGATATCCTCCAGTATCCTTCCAATCCTTCCCCTTATGGATCCGATCCTTTTACGGTAATCTCTCTCCGACCTCTCCAACGCCGCTCTACCTATAGCTCTATTCATATACCTCGTTCTAGCAAGCTCCAGCTGCTCCCTAGCTAGATCCGCCTCGGATAGGATCTCTCTAATCGTAGATATCATAGATTTAGCTTCAGGCTTCGATCTAGATATCTCATCCTCAAGCTTAGCTATCCTCTTCAATCTATCCTCTATCTCCCTCGAATACTTCGATCTAATACTCTTAGCTTCGCCATAGGATCCTTTACGCAGAGCGTTAGCGATCATCGAATCGATCTTATCCTCTAACGCGAATAGATCCTCGTAAGCTTTAGAAAGTTCTTCGGCTAATCCTACGATCTTAGATACTGCAGCCTCCCTTCTAGATTCAAGCCTAGTTTTAATCGATCTTAGAGGGATTAACGCTATCAAAACTATAAAGGCCACTATACCGGCATACTTCCCGATCATAGCGAACGGTGTATAATTGAAAGAGACTATTAGGAATCCCAACTCATCTAAACCTGTAGCCTCGATGGCTACAGATAGCTTATTTCCATCCCTACTTACCACCGATGCGTTCACTCTCTCTATAAATATATCCTCAACGCTAGCTGTACCTGGTAGATGAACGTTAACTCTATACTCACCTATGTATGAAGGATACTCCAAGTATAGGGGTATCCTAACCCTTTGATATAGGGTTAGGAAGCTGAACTCTACATAATCCCTAGGAACCTCGTATGATATCGTAAACGATGAGTATTCGCCGTAATTTAGTGTATACCTTAAGTTAACCTTTGCTATAGAGTAAGCCGCTACATAGTTTATAGGTCTAAGATTACCGAACGGATCAGAAGCATCTATCCCCGTAGAGTTCTCAGGTATGCATAGATCTATAGTCTGTATACGTGCGTCGGATAGACTCCTCAATCTATAGGTAGATTCGATACGTGTTCTTCCATCCCAATTCACGAATACATCTTTAACTAGGGATACAGCCTCCGCCGATATGAAGTCTCCCCTAAAAGTTACGTTGAAGAATCTAGGTATAGTCGATGCATTGACAGTCTGATAAGAGAGGTATCCTTCACCCTGACCTGTCCAAGCATAGTTTTCGAGAGTCGATGATGTCCATGAAAAGCTCTGCAGGGTTTCTATCCTCATAGCGAAGCTTGTAATATTCATATCTGGATGCATCAGGGATGGTATGCTTACAGTTACCTCGGGGGATCCCCCGGTCTGAGTCTTGAAGTTGAATATCCCCCTATACATGACGAATATACGTATATTATCCTCCTCCCCCTCCGTGAGCGATTCGCCGAATACTATCTTCAACGTTCCATCTGATAGGTTGTAACCTGTTACCCTTCCCAGCGTATCATATACATCGATTTCGATGAGGTTATCGTATGGATATCCCTGAAGCGATATATTCGTCAACGATGTGTACGGTATAATCTTTATATCATCGTATAAATGTATCAACCCGCCTTGAATTATACGTACGCGTCTACTGATAGATATAGAGCCACATACGCTTTGAAGGTCTGCCTCTAAGGATGCACATCCATAGACCAGTATAACAATGACGGCTAACATCGTGGAGACTATCAGCTTACGATCCAAATCGTTGTACCCCGCCTTTCTCGTGATAATTGTTAAAGCATTTAAGCTCTACGCCTTAATATCTATTTCCACCCCATGCTTCATAACATTACATATAGCAGATCTATTAGCCCGCCTATTTCATAGGGTTATGCCAAAAACCTTATTATATAGTTAGTGTCCGTTCTAATCGGCTAGACCCTAGCCTTGGCAGCGAACATCGTTTCAGCTAAACTTAACCTAGATAAGCTATTCAACCGTCTGAAAGGTTCTCCTTTGATACTATTCACCGGTAGGTATCTATGGCAGAAATCGAGGTTAGTACTAGTAGTAACTTCATCCCTATGGATAGTTCAATCGCTATTATTCTCCTACCAAGGGTTACTCCTCAAATACTTAGTAGACGATGTAGCATCATATAATACTGGTAGCATCCTATACTATATAGCGTTGCTCGTAGCCTCTGCTATCGGCGTAATGGCTATAGACTACTATTCAAACCTAACTTTATGGGTTAAGATAAACTATATGGTTGCATCGATAAGATCCCATATGCTAGGTAGACTACTATTCTCAGAGAAAGGTAAAAGAATGTCTCCAGGAGCCGCTATAGCGAGACTGCTATCAGATGTGGAATTCCTCGTCGGAAACCTTATGTCTATATATCCTTCGATAGCCCTCCACCTCTCCGGGCTAGTATCAGTTCTAGTTACGCTCGTATTCGTAAGCCCCAGACTACTACTAGTAGTCGTATGCTTCCTCCCCTTCAATATAGCCGCATACATCTACTATACACGGAGGGTTCCTAAGGCTAGGCGTATCGAGAGAGAGCTTTACGGAGCTATAACGGAATCTGCTAGAACCACCATAGAGAATCTAGATGTTATAGGTAGCTTCCACGTGGAGAAGCTATACTACGCATCATTCCGGCGTCTAGTATCACGGTGGAGGGGTCCGGTGGTAGCTATGATAAGATCTGAGAGGATATACTGGGTTATAAATAGGATCGCTATACACTTCGGTCCCATAGCGGGTGTAGGTATAGGTGCAATTCTAGCCTTCAGAGGAGAAGAGAGTGTAGGGAGTATAGCATCCGTGGCATCGCTATCCCCATCGCTATACTGGTCTGCTACATGGCTTCTATGGTGTCTAAGTGTAGCTAGCCAACTCTCGCCTGTCGCGGTTAGGGTGAACGAAGTCTTAAGTATGGAGGGTGTGGCTGAATCTGTGGAAGCTATACGTATAGATGAGGTTAAACTTGAAGATGTATCATATTTTGCTGACGGTAGGATTGTTCTATACCCGCTAACGATAAGCTTAAGGAGGGGTGAGAGGATCGCGGTGATAGGTCCAGCTGAATCCGGTAAATCGACTTTAGCTAGGATTATCGCGGGTATAATAGAGCCGAGCACTGGTAAGATAGTAATTAACGGTTCTAGAGAAGTACCTAAGCATATACTGAGGAGCAGGGTTGTACTAGTATCCGAGAGCGATGATATTATACCTGGAACTATACGTGAGAACATTACTCTTAGGAGGAATGTATCCGATGAAGATTTAGAGAAAATTCTAAGTATAGTCGAGTTGAAGTATGATAAGTATCAGTCTAAACTGGATACATCGATCGGTAGGCAGAATATCGCTATACCTGAAACCGATAGATGTAAGATATTAGCTGCTAGAGGCTTGCTAAGTAAACCGGATATACTTGTGATACATAATCTATTCACTAACTTCGACTCGGAAACCGAAGCTAGAATCCTATCCAAGATATCAGATTACCTTAAAGATTCGATCATAGTTATGGTGAACGTTAAACCGGAGACGCTGACATACGTGGATAGAGTTATCGTATTAGATCATGGCCGGATAATAGGTGATGGCAGATTAGAACAGTTGTACGGTATTCAATCTATACGCGAGGTTATCGAGAGGATATATGGATTGCATGCGTTAAGCTTGCATACTGTTAGCGTAATCAATAAGTAATATAAATTCATAGTTTATTATATCATAGATTATAGTTAATCTACGGAAAGATCTAAATTCACAATAAATCTTATCATATAACTATGGCTAAATACTTATATTCTCTAGATGGCGGATAGCTGCTTAAAGGGTTTCCTAAGCTTAACGGTGAGGATGAAGGTGCATACGATCCCAGATACCCTTTGGACGTATGGATTCAAGCCGAGGTACCTAGAGTAATTTACGTCGATCTGATTATGGGGTGATACCCGATCCATTCTACGGTGTCAACGAGGATAACGTTAGATAGGTTGAAGATGTCGAATAGTGGTATCGTAAGGATTTCAATCTTTCAGATGAGCTATCCGATAGGTATCGGGGGGAGTATGGTATTCTTAACAATGCTTTCCATAAATCTAGACTGTATATAAGGTAAGGCTCAGTATACCTTCGGATGGGATTGAGATCCAAGGCTTCTGACGGTAGGTATACTATCTTTAGAAGTGTCTAGGGATAGAGCTATCCGTGGAATCCGATGTATACGTTAAAAATTTAAAGTTAAGCTTCTGCGATGAGGAAGCCTTCTTTGACGATAATTACTTCGATCTAATACTTAGATCGGTTAGGTCCGTTCGAGTATACATGGATAAAGGTATCGATATAGATTGCTTCACGAAAAATTGGGGGTAAAAGTCTGCACATATGTTGAGGAGCTTGAAGGAAAGGCGAAAATATTGTCGTGAAGAGTTCAGTCGAATCCATGTATCCTAGCTAGGATGAAGCACTAAAATAGCTAAGGTGCTAATAGATCGCTCCCTTCTTAAGCATGTTCGCTATTCCTTTATTAAATGCTCTATAAGCATTGCTGCGATATAATAGTATGCTGGCTTCGGCTCATATGATTCGTCGAAGATTAGAGCAGCACCATATCCGGTAAAGTAGCTCGGTATCCAAGAGTATTTATCCGTGAACCCCCACATCACGAAGGCTTTACACCCTGTCGATATGCATACTCTGAGGATTTCACGATATATCTCCGCTTGCTTAACTAGATCCTCCCATCTAGCAGGTGCTCTGATTCGAACATCCATCTCGGTTATGTGAACCTCTAAGCCTAGCTCCCTTAAGCGTCTGATATTCGCCGCTACCTCCTGTGGATTCGGCGGATTCTCTAAGCTTATATGCATCTGAAGCCCGACGCCATGTATCGGTACGCCTTTCTCTAAAAGCCCTTTAACGAGGTTATATACGGCATCGGATTTTGCATTTAGTCCTTCAGCACCGTAATCATTGTAGAAGAGGAGGGCTTGCGGATCTGCTTCATGAGCCCATCTAAAAGCTAGCTCGATATACTCCGGACCGATATTCCTCAGCCAGATAGTATCCCTCCATGCTCCATCATCGGTTATAGCTTCGTTAACTACATCCCACGCATATATCCTCCCCTTGTAGCGTCCGACGACAGTCATGATATGTTCGCGTAGAATATTCATCCACTCTTCACGAGTATATCTTCCCTGTGTCACCCATGATGGGAGTTGTTGATGCCAAACAAGTGTATGTCCACGCACTTTCATACCGTTAACTTCGGCAAATCTTACTATATAATCAGCATCATCGAAATAATACACATCTGGTTGGGGGTGAACTGGACCGAACTTAAGAGCATTCTCCGTCGTTATGATGTTGAATTCCCGTTTAAGCGTATTAGCATAATCCGGTATATCGAGATGGCTACGTTCAACCGCTGTGCCGATGTATATCCCGCATTTCTTAGCGAGATCCCTTAAAGGAGGTATAGCCATCTTAATCGTCGAAATCTGTCTTCTAAGATCGGTTATCTGATCGTACAACCCCCTCACACCCATCTCGAGTATCACACCCCTAACACCTAGACTGAGGGCTAGAACCATGATTAAGCCGATTATCGCTCTATAAACTATTCTCCTCCGTAACGGCATCTCTCATTCTAAACGTAAAACTTGCTAGATATGCGTAAAAATTTTTAGAGGGGTCCTAATCTATACGGTTTTCTCATCCATACGGCTCGATTTCTAAGTTTTCGAAAGTAGTATCGTCTTTATCTCGAATGGTTTGAAGCATAGTTTAATCGTATCCGTATTATAAGCTATCCTTCCGATAGCATCCTCCAGTAAGTTTAATTCATAGACATCGAAGCATCCAGGTAATTTAAGCTCTACCGTACGCTCACCCCCCTCCACCTCATAGAATCGTATTACGATACCTCTCCCTTCCTCGCTAAGTTTGATGCATTCGATTATAACGCCGTGTGGGACTTCTAGAAGACTATAGCTTGGAGGAAGCCTACCTCCATCATTATCCTTAACTACCCATTTAACTCCACTCCAAACCTCGTACGCCCTCCTATAAACCTCTCCAACCCTATAATCCCCTATATGCGGGTATACGTAGTATGTCGTCTTATGTAATCCTAGATCCGACCACGGGTTCGGCATCAACGGGGATTTAAGTAGACTTAGCCCTATCCTACCCTCCCTAACAGTGTATCCATGCCTATCGGTAGCGATTATAGCGAAGCCTCTATACCCATCAGATACATCCACCCATCTAAGCGCCGGCACCTCGAATCTAGCTTCATCCCAAGAATCCTTCACGATCATAGATCTCTTAACCACGCCGAACGGTACCTCGAAGTATGCATCCTCAGTTTTCACATCTGGTTTAAACCATACCTTAACCAACCTATTCTTTTCATGCCAATCTAGTGTTATATCCACCCTTATAAGCCTAGAACCTTTATACAGGGTTATAGTCTGTTCTATGGTGGAATCCCCGTATCTATAGTTACTCCTAACACTAGCGAATACTGGTCCGTTCACTATTATCCTAGCTTCCTCCGCTAGATCAGGCTTCACGCCTGGAATCTCTACGGTTACTCTCTCCACATCCCATGCATCGAAACTTCCAGGTTTATCTACGTGAACCTCTATAACGTTGCTCGGAGCTGCGAGAACCTCCCTTCCAACTTCCTTATCGTATATGCTTTCGAAGCATCCGTCACGCTTCACCTTAACCTTAATATACTCATTCTCGAGTACTATCCCATCAGGTACATCCACAGCTATGGTGCCGCTTCCCGTAGATCCATCTAGGCTAGGTACTATTACCGTATAGCCTAACGCAGGGATATCAAGCGGAGCTACGGTGCGATCATCCATAGACTGCGTATCTATCGGTACGCCATCATATGTTTTATAAAATCCTCTAGGAAGCTCTAGGATCGCTCTAACCATCCATGGTAGACGGTTGAAGACGATTATACTACCCCTCTGCGCATACACGTCTTCGGCTATACGTTTAAGCGAATTCTCCGTGATCTTAGCTAAATCGATCCAAGCTCTCTCTAGATCCTCGAAAGCTTCTATGTATGCCTCCCTATTCGATGATCCTGGAAGTACATCGTGGAATTGACACCTAAGTATCCTCTCCCATGCGGCTTTCACATCATTCCACGGGTACAATATCAAACCTAGGCTACTAGCTATCGTAGACGATGTTTCAGCCCATATCGCTTCAGCTTCGACCCTACTCATAACCTGCTTAACATGTATATTCGTCGTGTAAACCCCTCTATGATACTCGTTATATATCTCCCCCCTCCATACCGGTAGAGCTTCTTCCACGCTTCGCAACGCTCCTACATACTCATCCTCACTAGGAGCTTCGATTAGTTCTGGTAGGATCCTCAACTTCTTCAATAGCTTCAATCTTTCGAGCATAGTGAAGGTTGGTCCTCCCCCACCATCCCCATACCCGTACGAATATATTGCGGGTGCTTTATCTCTCTGCTTATACCTACCCCACATACTGTATAGCTCTGAAGCAGTCATAACACCGTTGTAGGATGCTACTATTATATGGGTTATTATCCTCGTACCGTCGAGGCCCTCCCATACGAAGGCGTGGTACGGGAACTCGTTCGTATCGTTCCACATAACTTTATGTGTTACGAAAACTTCGATACCGCTCCTCCTCATAATCTGAGGTAGTTGAGCTGAGAATCCGAAGCTATCTGGAAGCCATCCTATCCTACACCTTCTACCAAACTTCTCCTCGAAGTATCTCTGCCCGTATAGGAACTGTCTAGCTAGAGATTCACCTGATACGAGCTGTGTATCAGATTCAACCCACATACCGCCTACCGGAAGCCATAACCCCTCATCTACCAATCTCTTTACAGTAGAGAAAAGCTTCTGATCCTCCTCAAGCCATTTATAATTCTGTGCACCGCTCTGAGCATAGGTAAATCTATAACCCATGCTTGCAAGCCTAGCTATAGTCGAGAACGTCCTCAGTATCTTCCTCTTAGTTTCGCTGAAAGGCCAGAGCCAAGCTGTATCGATATGACTATGACCGAAGAGATATATCCTACCGATCCTAGGTTCGTCTACGAGTATGCCGCTTAAAGCTTCTTCAATCATCTTTCCTGTTTCACGTACCTCTCTAGTATGCGGTTTAGCCGTATCGCTTAAAGACCCCTCGATAACTTTCTCACCGTAGACGGATGCTACGTATCCTAGATCCCATCTAAGCATCCTATATTCAGGTAGACTCTCGATTATCAGGTATCCGTAGAGTGTACGAGCTAAGGCGTAAATTTGGGATACACTCGGCGTTAACTCTATTCTGGATGCAGCTCTCGATAGATGCGGTATCAGATCCTTCTCATTCTGCGCTAAGGATAGTAGATCTATAAGCGATAAAGCTAAGCTGAATTCATCCCATAGTACAGCCGATAGGTTCGAAGCTATGAAGGAGAACATCCACGGATTCTCACCGAATAATCTACGTGAAGTCGCCTCCAAAGCTATATGCCTTCTCCCCGGCTCTAGCGTAGCGATACGATGCTGGTTATCGATACCTTGATACGCTTCTCCATCGACGATGAGCAACCCGTTACCCGTTATATCTAAGCGGAGAAGCCATCTAGCTCCATCGATACCGGCTATATCTACAGTCTTCTCGAATCTAAGCGTATCATCCGGTGAAACTCTTATAAAGTATGGGAGGGTAATATCTACACCTCCATGCATCCACGAATCTATCGATTTGAAATCGATGAAGGTCGATGCTAGGAAATCCATGAACCGCCTCTCGATCTCGCGTATAGATAACTTGCTCTCCACGGATGATCGTTACCTATCTTCAAAGCCTAAAAATGTTTCCCTCCTAGCTATCGAATCGAGGTATAGTATAAGCCTATCGATATGATGGTAAACCCTTATCTCCTAGATTCTAACAAGATAATGAATGATATGGAGGTTAAAGTCCGCTTATTCGCTAGGCTTAGAGAGATAGCAGGCTCTAGAGAAGTATCCGTAGAGGTTAAGCCAGGCTTCACCGTAGCCGATGTGATAGAGAAGCTTAGCGATAGATTCGGTGAAGAATTTCGCCGATATCTCGAAGAGAATCTGAAGGAGGAGAGGTTATACCTAGTCCTCAACGGTGCAGGTTTAGATAGAGCTAAAGCTTCCAGTATCAACGTTAAGGATGGCGATATCCTAGCTATCATACCACCTATAGGTGGAGGTTAAAAATCTATCGAGTCATGGTTAACGTATACTTCGAAGTTTATGGATGCAGTTCGAGTGTAGCTGAAGCTGAGATTATGCAAGGATTACTAAGTAGAGCAGGCTACCGTATAGTATCCGATAGTATGGATTCGGATATAAACATCATAGTTACATGTATAGTTAAGACACCTACAGAGCATAGGATGATACATAGGATTTCGAAACTTACAGAGGAGGGTAAACCCCTCATAGTAGCAGGGTGTATGCCTATGGTTGAAAGAGGTATCGTGGAGAGGTTGAATCCTAGAGCTTCCCTTATAGGTCCATCATCAATCTCTAGGATAGTGGATGCTGTGAAGATAGCTCTAGATGGTGGTAGAGCTGTATTCCTCGAACGTGAAGGTTACAATATCTGTATGCCTAGGGTTAGACGTAATCCTATCGTAGGGATAGTGGAGATAGCTCAAGGTTGCTTAAGCGCATGTAGTTTCTGCCAAGTCAGGTTCGCTAGGGGTAAGCTGGTAAGCTATCCACCTAATATGATAATCGAGGAGGTTAGAAGAGCTTTAGCCGATGGATGTAGGGAGATATGGATTACAAGCCAGGATAATGCATGCTACGGGTTCGATATAGGGTTAAAGCTTACAGATCTATTGAAGCGTATCTTATCGATCGAGGGAGATTTCTACGTTAGGGTAGGTATGATGAATCCCGCATACGTGAAACCTATGGTAGATGATCTTATAGAATGCTTGAATAACGAGAAATGCTTCAAATTCGTTCATCTCCCTGTACAATCCGGTAGTAACAGAATCCTGAAGCTTATGCGTAGGATGTATACGGTCGAAGATTACCTTGAGATAGTGGATAGGCTTAGGAGCAACGTCGATAAGCTATCCATAGCTACAGACATAATAGTAGGCTTCCCATCGGAAACCGATGAAGACTTCCAATCAACCATAGACCTCATAAAGGAGGTTGAATACGATTCAGTTAATATTTCTAAATTCGGAGCTAGACCGTTAACTGAAGCTGCTAAGATGAAGCTCCTCCCATCTGGTATAGTGAGCGAACGGAGCCGTGTAGCCTCTGAGATAGCTAGAGAGGTAGCGTTATCTAGGAATAGACGCGTATGGCTAGGATGGAGCGGTGAAGTTCTAGTAGATGAGGAAGGATTGAAGCCGGGAAGTCTCATAGGTCGAAACATCTGGTATAAGCCTATAGTACTGAAAGATGATACTCTCAGCCTAGGCGCTAGGATAAAGGTTAGGATCGTCGAGGTATACCCATATCACCTTTTAGGAGAAGTTTTAGCTTAGAAAACTAAAATCTGTACGCTAGTAAATGGTGAAGCTAGATATCTAAACAGTGTAAGGGTTTCCCGCTTCCAGATCCTAGTATTTTTAAGTCTTGCATCTAGATGGTATTACAGGTTAACTACCAACCTTTTCAAGCATCTAGCATCAATTATAGTAAGTAAGGGTGGGTTTAAGATGAAGCTGGTTAGTATATATCTACCTGAAGTCTACCTTAAAGCTTTGGATAGACTCGTCGAGCTGAAGCTATACCCTAATAGAGCTGAAGCTATAAGATTCGCTATAAGGGATCTAATACTGAAGGAGTTACCCTTCGAATCTAAATTCGACGAGGAGCTATATTAACATCTAGACCGAACTACGATCAAACTTTATAAGGAGAATAGAACTCTACTCCTATATATGGTGGGGCCGTAGTCCAGCCTTAAACCTACCGATAGGTAGGTTTACTGGAAAGGCAGGACGGCAGGGTTCCAGCTATGATGCCGGAACCCCGTTAAGGGCTCCAGGGTGCTAGATAGACGGGTTTGCAGACCATGAAGGGATGAAGATCGAGCTGGAGCACGGGTAAACCCGCAGGTCGCCGGTTCGAATCCGGTCGGCCCCACCACCCATCTCGAGGAAGCATTATCTAAATCCGTTTTCATGCTAGTAGTATTCGCGAAGAAGGTTTCCCTTCTCATCGAACCTGATATCCTCCGGCTCCCTCAATATTTCGATCTTCCTTCCGAGCTCTGAATCCCTTTTCACTTTCTTATACAAGCTTTCAGATATCCACATCCTCTCCAGCTCTAACGTGTTCCTTATCCTTACGATCTTAGCTTCCAGCGGATCGATAGGTCTGCATAGGTGGAGTGCTGCTGCTATAGCATCGCGATCGCTTGGAAGGAATATAGGAATCTTCGCCGTTATAGGATGTCCGCTCGTAAGAGCGTTTATGAATGTACTCCTGTAATCTATCTTCCTCACAAGCCTCTCGGTAGTTATATCAGCTAGCCCTATACCTACAGCGTTTCCATGACTCTTCTCCGTCAGATCTAGAACTACTATAACCTTTATGTTAGGTGTACGAGGGTCATTCTCCCCTGGAAGCCAGAATCTACCGACGACGTTCGTATCCATACCTGCACCGCTTATATCCTTACCTATCTCATCGATTATCAGTACATCGATATCCTTGAACGGTATCCTTGCAAGTAGTTCCTTAGCTTTCTCCAGTAGCTTTGCTTCCTCCTCCTCTATATCCTTCGGCTCTATTGCTTTAACTATGGCTATCTCGTGGAAAGCATTCTCGACTACGGCTAAACCCAATAGTATCGGGAGTTTCTCTATGATAAGCCTAGCCGCTGCAGGTATCAATCTATGATAACCCTCAGATTTATACATGTGTATCGTTTCAGCACCTTTCTGCTTTCCAAGACCTATAGCCATCATCTTCATCAACCCGCTCTCTATCCTATCCTTAAAATCTGTATGAGGCTTAACTCGTCCGACGACTATGATGCCATCAGCCTTCAAGGCATACTTATCGACGTAGACTGGGATACTTCCATCTATCTTTCCCACCTCCTCAACCTCCATAGTCGCAAGTATAGGTGCTCCCACGCTATCAGGTGTTATACCTAGCTCTCTAAGAACCTCTAACTGCCCCTCCGCGGTAGCTCCACCATGACTACCCATAGCTGGAACTAGAAATGGGTTTCCACCAGCTTTTCTCACTTCCTCCACGACGGTAGCTAAGATCTCAGGGTAATGAGCTATCCCACGACTACCAGCTGTGATAGCGATCCTCATACCTGGCTTAATCTTATCGGCTAAACCTATCCTACGCAACTCGCACCTTATCTCGGATACGAAATCCTCAAGTTTAGGGGAGGCAATCCTTTGACGTATCAAAGCCATCCTAGGAAACCTTGCTTCAGGAAACCATGCATTCAAACTATATCCGCTCTTGCAGATCATCTCGATCAATTAGATATAATTAGCCTAGATAAGGCTAATCTTCGAATCTAGCTTCATTCCACCCATCTCATACCTACCCTATCGACTAGAAAGAAGTAGCAGGACGGTAAAGTATGAATACAACTTATCTTCAATCTATCAGAGTGTAAACGTTTGTTAAATTTGCGATATGATTCAACGGTATGCTAGATTCTACCCAGCCTATACGTGATGTAGCTATGTTTGAAGAAGATAATTAGACGCTTTTAATCGGTCTTAATCCATACTTTTTAACCGCTTTAAAGTAGGTTTCAAGATTTATTATAGGTACGTTATCTGGTATCGAACCTGAAACGTTTATGAAGTAGCCTGGATAGAAGCCGGCCGCTTTCAGGCACCTCCTAACCTCACTTATAACATCGTTTACCGTGCCGTATGTCAGTACGCCTACATCTACGCCGCCTATTATAACCTTCTCATTCCCATATCTCTCGGCTATGAGGTTTAGATTAGAGCATTCCTCGATTATGAAGCCATCAGCTCCAGCATCGACTATATCATCTATTATAGGTGTTATATCACCATCCGTACAGAAGAGGACTACTATATTTTCTAACTTTAATTCGTTCCATATTCGATTATACCATGGAAACAGGTATCTACGCATCCATTTTATAGGGAAAAACGGGCCGCGCGTATAGCATATATCATCGTGACTTATGAACGCCTTTATATCTGTTTTGGACCATGCTCTTGCTTCGAGTAGCGAGAGCCTACCAAATCTATCTATAAGCTTCTCGAAGTCTCTAGGATTAGCATAGGCTGCTTTAATAGTCCAGTCCAAACCGAACATTTTGATGAGCCACATCAAGCATGTGTGATAAGTACCTCCAGGAACCAGCTGCCTCCTATAGATCGCTTGAATTCTATAATGGATCCTCCTGAACTCCTCTATCAGTTCCTCTAAGGTCGGTATATCCCATTCATCGAAGGGATCAAAGTCAAGGATGTCATCGGGAGACTTAACCTCTGGGATCCTCCACTCCGTAGGATACGCTCTAGACCATGAATCTCCTCTCCTCTCGATGCTTCCATATCTCCTTCTGATGAAATCTTCGAAGGGAGTATATGTAAACCATATCATATCAAGATCTAGTTTGGTGAAAGCTTTAGCTCGAGCCTCCTCTGGATGCTTAAATGGATCTAAACCTGAAGCTTTTGCTATAAACTCGGTATGCGATAGGAATTCTATCTGCGCAACTCTATCACCCTCCTCAAGATACAACGCCGATAGAGCTCTATCATAGCCCATAATAATCCAACCTATCTTAACACTCTAACGGTTAACTCATTAAAGTTTCACGTCGCCTATATTATTGGATAGCTTTCATCTGAGAGGTAGTCTCAGAGTTTTCGATATAGGGTTAAAGCTCTATGAGGTATGAAAACGACTGGAGATTCATCTAATCTAATTGATATCGATGTACTTATCGAAAGGGTGATGTTATTATACGATGAAGGAGAATGCTGTTAGCTGAATTTACGTTAAGCAGCTAATACCGTAGCGGTAAGCTTCTATACTACCCCATTTTCCTTTACAGCTCCACAGTATACATCCTCACATGGATAATTACATGTTATGCAGAGAAAATGCTCTATATGGGTAGAGATATATGGATGGTAATTTTCGACATGGAAATCCTTCCATATTCAACTTTAGCCTATCATAAAATATACATGACCTAAAGAAAGAGCATAGTAAGCACTATTAGATCCCGTAAAGGATTAAAGCTAAAGCATATTCCACAACCCCATTCTTTCCCTCTCTAAACTTTAAATACCTTAATAATTCCCACGATTACAACGTATATAAAAGGGAAGTGAAATTGTCTGAATTATCTTTTAAGCCTTTAATAGTTCAATTTTCGTTAACAACCTCAACTATTTACTCTAAAACTACTAGGTATATAACTTATTAAGCTCCCCCTCCTTATAGACTTCCAGTAGCCCCCTGATGACTTCACCCCATATTTCACGTGGGTGTACCTTAATCTTCTTAAGGTCTTCATAGGCCTCCTTGGAAACCCTTATAATCTTGACCGCCTTCAAGAATTCACCGTATATAAGTGTTGTATAGTGCTTCACGATCTTGCCCTGTCTGATTAGAACTTGGAACTTTAGATTATGCCCTTAGATCCTGAATCTTGATTTAGAGGATTTTTTGGATCTTGTTAAGCCTGAGTTCGACGATATCTATACGTGATTTTTCATTTATACAGACCTACCCACTTCTGATCGTCTAGAACTTAGATAGCTCTTAGATGATTTGGTTATGATCTAAGAGGCATCATCTAGCAATGTTTTTAGATCTAAACTTGTATCATTGTTCTACGAGGAGTTACAGCTTTACCAAAACTCGTAAACAATCAAAATCTAAGCCGTTAGTCATCTAGAGCTCTGGATGATCAGGGGTAAATTCAGAATGGCACTCCGAATGCCCATTTTTGTCAGGTATTTTTTACTGGATATAAGGCTGGGTTTCTCTAGATGATATACGTGGATCCAACCCTATCATCAAGACTTATTATGATGAGGACTGAATCAAGCATGTTATCTAACTTGCAGCTTTAGAGCAATCCTATTCTAGAACCCTTAATGGATACCTATCTACGGCTACCGGTTTCATCAAAACCTAGGTTGAACATGGATCTAAGCTTATCATCTAAAGATGATATCACCTGCTCACCCCTCTTAAGCCCTTTGTCAAAGATCAACTTGTAAGCAGGTTCTTAAGCATTTGGAGATGTTGAAAGAGTCTAAAAGAATACTTCCACTCTATCCCTATCTGCTAGGCGATCTAAAAATGTCTAAACCCTGGATACGCTTGTATAACCCTTAGAAAATAGGTGGTTAGACTTCTTAAACAAAAGGCGAAGGAGGAAGGGCTAAGACTTAGCGAGCTTCTCTCGAAGCTCTTAGAAAAGGGCTGTCCTAGGATAGTCCCATCCATCATAGAATGCAGGAATCAAAATAATCCCTCTACAGGCTTCTTTTTCAAATAGACGCCGGGGGTGGGATTTGAACCCACGAGGGGCGTAAGCCCCACAGGCTCTCCAGGCCTGCACCCTACCAGGCTAGGTGACCCCGGCTCTTATGCTTGGTTAGGATAGTCTAGGAAGATAAAAGTTTTAGTTAAGGTCTCCCTCTAATTCATCGTGGTTTATGTCTAGTTATATCGTTGAAGTTATCGGTGTTACTAAAGTTTATAAGCTCTCAGAATCTGTAGAGACATGGGCTTTAAGAGGGATTGATCTATTCGTTAGGAATGGAGAGTATCTGGCGATTATGGGTCCATCTGGTCATGGTAAATCCACTCTCCTCCATATAATGGGTCTTTTGGATAGGCCGTCGTCAGGTAAGGTTCTCATCGATGGTATAGATACAGGTATGCTTTCTGATAAGGAGTTGGCTTACCTAAGGGGTGTTAAGATAGGATTCGTATTTCAGCAGTTTAACTTAATTAATCGTATGTCCGTCCTCGAGAATATAGAGCTACCCCTTATAGCTAGAGGTGTACCTAGGGATAAACGTAGGAAGTTAGCTATCGAAGCACTACTTAGGGTTGAAGGTGAGGAGGGATGGATATCTAAGAGGCCTAATCAGCTTTCAGGTGGTCAGCAGCAGAGGGTTGCTCTCGCTAGAGCTATAGTTCATAATCCACGTATAATACTAGCCGATGAACCTACAGGATCGCTGGATTCGAAGACGGAATCCGAGATACTCAGGTTGTTTAAGAAGCTTAATGAGGAGGGTAGGACTATAGTTTTAGTTACTCATGATGAGAATGTAGCTAGGGAAGCTGAGAGGATAGTATATATAAGGGATGGGAGGATAATAGGTGAGAAGGTATGACTAGAATCTATAGATCCCTTCTAATAACGTTAATTATCTTCTCTTCGACTCATAATGCTTGGATTCGATCGCTGACGGCGGATGGTACTGCTTTAACCGTGATAGATTCGTATTGGGGTACAGCGGGTAGACCTGCTAAGGCTTATCCCGGTACCCAATCCAATACGCTTACGATAGTTCTAAGGAATGAACTCTACTCGAATATAACAGCTGCTACCGGTAGGTTGAAATTGCCTCAAGGATTCACCGATATCTATGGTGAAAGCGAAGCAGTATCATCTTGGAGCGGGGTAGCTAAACCTGGAGGTACGATCACATTAACCTATCAGGTAGATATAGCTAGGGATATATCCCCCGGAGTATATTATGCGAATCTTACGGTAGAGTATACTTTATCTGATGGCGTTAGAGGAGTGGAGTATGGGCTTAACGTATCCCTCCATATAGATCCAGTACCTAAAGTTAATTTAGCTTTAGCGGGATGCTTCTGGGGTGAAGTTGGGAGGATCGATCTAGCCGTACCAGGATCTAGGGATTTAACCCTTACGATACAGATAGCGAACCTAGATATCTACGATTTAACAGGGGTTACCGCTACTCTTCTACTTCCATCAGGTCTTTCTGGGCGATATAGGGAGAATGCTTTGAATTGTATCGTCGGAGCGCTACCTATCGGAGGATTCGGTACAGCGATATTCAGAGGGATCTATATATCTGATATGATAGCCGAGATATATGGGGTATCAAGCTCCATCATAACGCCTATAGCTAAGCTTACGATCGAGTATACGTTAAACCTTGAAGGTAAGTTTGTAAGGGATTCCCTTAGCTTGAACGTAGCCATACCTATCTATACGTATAAGCCTAGCTCCATATGCTTATCCGGATCCTACTGGAGCTATAGAGGTGAGCCAGTAGTACCGATACCTGGAGCCGTAAATATAGATCTAACGGTCACCTTAGTTAACCTCGGCGAGTATCCCGTATCTGCTTCAGCCGTAAGTATAGGTATACCACAAGGCTTCACCGTTAAAACGATAAGGCCTGGAGCATTACCGCCTATTGCTTCAGGCGGATCATCATCGATAACGATAACCTTCGATATATCTAGAGATCTTAAGCCTGGATCGTATACGGTGAGATTATCCATAGATTATATTCTAGAATCTGGTGGGGGAGGTGCTGTATCGGCCAGTACGTTCGATCTACCCGTAAAGTTATTCGATCCGTCCACTATAGATACGATTCTAGAATTAGCATCCATCTACTGGGGTTCTCCAGGCAATCCGATCGACGCTGTACCTGGGGCGCAGAATATACCGTTAACAGTCGAACTAATCAATAGAGGAGTCTACACGGCTGAAGGTATAACCGTAGAATACCTCCTCCCATACGGTTTCAAATACTCGCAAAGCTTTAAGACTACTAGTAGGGTAAGCATACTGAATCCTGGATCTACGTCTACCGCTACGATAGAGATCGATCTAGATCCAGGATTGAAGCCTGATGTATACTCGGTATCATTAATCGTGGAGTATGTAGTATCGTATGCTGGATCATCTCTTAGTAAGGTGAGGATTTTCCCTTGTAACGTTACGGTCGAGAAGCCTCCTACAGGTTACGGATATCTAGAGCTCGCATCCGTGAGTTGGGGTGAAGATCTTCCAGTCTATCCCGGCGACGAGAATGTAACCTTAACCTTATCTTTCGTGAATAGAGCTCCATACAGTATATCTGGAGTCTATCTTAGGGTTACGCTACCTGACGGTTTCAGATTGAGGGATCCTCAAGGCGTATACGTATCTGGATCTATAGCGAGGTATAGCTCTAGGAATGTAAACCTTCAAGTTTCCATCGGTGGAGATGTTAAGCCTGGAATCTACAAGGGTCGAATCCTATGCGAATATATACTGGAGAGTGGAAGCTACGGTGTGAAGCTTAGCGAAAGCTACGAATTTAACGTAACGGTTAATACTCTAGATGGAAGTGTAGAATTTATTCAAAGCTTATGGTACGGTGTAAGCGCAGGTCCAGGCGATACCGGTGTACAGCTCATAGTTACATTAAGAAATATAGCGGTACCATCCATGAATGGCGTAGTGGGGCGCTTGAAGATGCCTGATGGATTCATCCTATCTACCACTAGTGAAAGGGAAGGATACGTTACACCAGTCGTTTTCACCAGACCTATATCGATTCAAAGTATAGCTATGGGTGTTATCCCCCCGGCTATACCTTTAGAAGTTCAGCCAGCCGCTACGGTAAGCCTCGGAGACTACATATACTTCGTAATCCCGTTATCGATTTCACAAACCGTAACCCCAGGCGTATACTACTTCGATTTAACGTTAAGCTTCCTAGATCAATGGAATACGTTACAGAAGGTGGATGTTAAATGTAAGTTGCATCTTCTAGGGTCCGTAAAGCTTATAGAGGTTGAACCCATATCTACCGAGGTTGTAATAGGCGGTTATAGGAGGTTCTCGGTTAAAGTTGTTAACAACGGTTCATCCTCAGCATACGATGTATACTTCATAATCCTTAATATACCTCCGGGTATCGCTTTAGAGAAGCAGATCTTCTATAAACCTGTAATCGAAGCTGGAAGCTTCACTATAATAGAGACAGGTGTCTACGGTAACCCTAATACGCCTTATAGAGGTACCCTTACAGCGTTAGCTATGATAGCGTTTAAGGACAGCTACGGCTATAATAGAAGATATAATGTGACGTTTCCTATAACCGTGAGAGGTGGGATAGAGTTTAAGATACTGGAATCTATGGTTATACCATCACCAGCTTATCCGGGTGCTAGTATAACGGTTTCAGGTATACTATTGAACGTAGGTAGGGAGACAGCTAAGCATGTTATGGTATACATAGCGGAGAATCCTGGATTCAAGCTTAAAACCGGATCACGTCAATATCTGGGTAGTATAGATCCTGATGCTCAGATACCATTCTCGGTAGAGGCAGAGGTGGAGGTAGATAAAGGTGTATATACGCTACAGCTTAGGGTAGACTATACAGATGAGTATGGCGGGGTATACAGCGATGAGTATAGTTTAGAAGTCGAGGTCGGTGAACCGCCTAAACCTCAGCAGCAGCCTATGGAGGTAATGCTATACAGGCTGCTTCCGATAATCGTCGCATCGATATTTATGGTGGTCGTAGGCTATCTTATAATCAGGTATGTAAGGCATGCGAGGGAAGCTGGAAGCTGAGGGGTATAGGTATATGTCTGCTACGATACAATCCCTACCAGACCGAGGAGACTGCTATAGGATGGGATCCCCGGTTTGAGAGTGGAGGATATACTAAGCCTATCTATAAGTATACTACGTGAACGTAGGATTAGAGCGGCTCTCACCATCCTCGGCGTTATGATAGGTCCTGCAGCTCTTGTTTCGATCGTAGGTGCTACGCGTGGATATATGAGTGTTATATCTGAGCAGCTAACATCGCTAGGGCAGAATACGATCGTAGTATTCCCGGCTAAGGGTTACGAGCTATCCAGCACAGATATAGATAGGCTTAGAAGGATACCTGGCGTAGCGTACGTTACAGCTTTCTATCAGAGTGTAGGCGAGTTTAGAAAGCTCGATGGAGAGGATGTCCGAGTTCAGGTGTACGCTATAGACCTTACGGTATTGATGAAAGCTATAGGCGGATTAGAAGTTGAAGAAGGATCCATACCCTCATCTAAAGCTTATACCTCATGCCTCGTAGGATCCGAGCTTGTTACATCTAGTAGGAGCGGTGCTAAACTTTACGGTGTAGGCTCGGCTATAACCGTTAGGATACCTATAATTGAAAGTGAGAACGTGAAGCTTAAGATATCTAGCTTTAGGATTGCAGGCATACTGAAGCCATACGGTACCATAATGATTGTCAACCCTGATCGCTCTATCTTCCTACCGTTGGATGCAGGTCCATCCATGCTTGGCCAGAAGAGGTATACAGGGATATTCCTGGTAGCCGGAAGCCCTGATAGAGTCGAGTACATAGTGGGTAGGATAAGGGATCTCTACGGAGATTACCTAGATATAATATCCATCAAGCAGATAGCTAAAACAGTCGATAATATCATGAAGATACTCGATATACTGCTATTTTCGACGTCGTCTATAAGCTTCGCCGTAGCTGTTACAGGTGTTATGGCGACTATGTTCACATCCGTTATGGAGAGAACTAAGGAGATAGGTGTGATGAAAGCTTTAGGATTTACGAATAGGCAGGTTATGCTTCTAATATTATCAGAGAGCTTTATCATCAGCCTTATAGGCGGTATCACCGGTGTAACCGCAGGCGTGATCGGATCGTATATCTTAACCAATAGATCTCTAACGATAGTAGAGGGTATAGCTATCGTAGCTACACCTATAATATCGATAGACCTAATATTATCGGCTATACTCTTATCCCTCTTCGTCGGGATGGTAGGAGGTCTACTACCAGCTCTAAGAGCTTCTAAGCTTCAACCGGTAGAAGCTCTACGATATGAGTAGCCTACCAAACCCTTGGATACGTCCCAGGCTGCATAAGCACCCGTTCAATCCTAACGGCTATCCCTCTATCCTTTTCCAAAAGTATCTCAGCGGATAGCTGGGATAACCCCAAAGCTACAGCTTCGCCTTTAATCGTGAGTATAGCTACGAGATCGCCTTCACGTATATCCCCTGTGAAAGCAACTATACCCGGTATCGCTAGATCAGCTCCATTACATATAGCTTCCACGGCGGTATCCTTGATGATTATCTGCGGTAGTATCGATAGAGCATGCTCCATAGGTCTAACGATCTTTCTAAGCATAGATTCGTCTCCGCTCTCCCTCCAGCTCATATAGGCATCGAATACATCATCTACGCGTACGCATTCATCCTCTGTAAATATCGCTACACGTGTACGTCTAAGCTCCTTCATATGAGCACCGCAGCCGAGTACCTCCCCTATATCGTAGCATAGCTTTCTGATATATGTCCCAGCTTCGCAGCCTACACGGAATAGGATATCACGCCCATCCGCCTCTAACAGTTCTAGATAGTATACGCGTCTAGTTCTAAGCCGCCTCTTAACAGAAGATCTAACAGGTGGCTTCTGATAGATCTCACCTTGAAATAGTTTAAAGCATGACTCGATTCTATCCACAGATACGTCTCCATGCAGTCTCATAACACCTACATACTCCTTACCACCATTAAGTAGGACTCTAATTACCTTAACGGCGTTATTCAAAGCTATGGGTAGAACTCCTGTGACAGCGGGATATCCCTAGCTTAGACCTCATAAGGTCTAAGCTTCTAGGGTTCCCCCATGCCCAGCCTTCCTAGCTTCTACGATCCTCTTGATAAGAGCGGTTACATCATGACTCGTAGGACCTGATGGTTTATCGAGTATTATCAACCCATACTCTAACAGTTTATCGATAGGCCTCTTATCAGGTATACAGCCGTATCTCTCATCAGTATACGGTGTCTCTCTGTAGATAAACTCCCTTTTAATACTCCATGGCGGTGTGAGAGCTAAGACTAAGCCACCTCCCCTAGATAGGCTTTAATAAAGGCTTCACAAGCTTATAGAATTCCTCCGGTAAACCTGAATTCCTCCATGCCTCTGCGACGCTTTCATCGCTCGCTCCTCTCTCTATCTCGAGTTTATAGGGTGTAGGTTCTAGATGTTTTACGTTAACCCTACGCCTCCTTACACCTGTGATATTCTTAGGCCCTGTAATTAATACGAAGTTATCATCTATCACATCTACGACTACGCATTTAAGCCCAGCTTCCCTGCCGCGTGTTTTAACGCATACTCTACCAACTTCTATCATACGATCCCACCTCAAAGGCTAGGGATTCGTCTCGCCTATTCTTAAGTATTTCCTTGGATACCTTTGCATCTAATATACTCTTCTACGCATACTTTAAGTATTCTGAATGTAGATTCTACCGTTAGTATGCTCGTATCTATGACTATATGGTATAGGGATGGATCGAATGGGTCTACGCCGTAGAAGCTCTTAAACCTCATCCTATCCCTATCCTCCCTCTCCAACGTGATCCTCATACTCTCCTTTACGCTACACCCCTCACGCTTCGCTATACGTTTAAACCTGACTTCATCTGATGCTTTCAAGAATATCCTGACATCGGCTAAGTTACCAGCCATAACGCCTGATAGATCGCCTTCTATTACCACATTGCCTATTTGCGCTTCGCGTTTAGTTCTCTCATCTATCATATAGTCTATCGTCGGATCCGATAATAGCTGCGAACTTAACACGTGTACAGGTATACCCCTTTCCCTAGCTATCTCTCTGAATAGTTGACCTGCTGAGACATATCTAAGATGGAATGCTTCGGCTAATAGTCTGGCTTGGGTAGATCTACCTGATCCGTGAAGCCCGCTCACTGTTATGACGACCAAGTCTTTGATACCTCCCTTCTAACAGCTTCTCGAATACCTCTTTCAAGGCATCTATGACATATGTAGCCTCCATACGGCCTCTCAGGTCTACTTGAGGATTTACTATCCGATTCGTAATCTACTCCATGCATAGGTTTACCACAGATTGCGCATCTAGGTCTACCCATAACTTACACCTGATCCGTGGAGAATCTGTATAGGATAGACTTAAAGTTTCAGGTAGAGCTGCGAGGCTGCCCGGTAGCTTCTAACCCGAATATCTTAAATAGTATCCTACCAGCTGTAAGACTGCAGATCATATACCATACATAGAATGGTAGAATCGTAGATTCACCGTAAGTATATAGTGTAACTACAGCGGCAGGTCTACCTTGAAACGCGAACGTAAGTAAATTGAACATTAGGATGAATACCGCCATCGATACTATCATCATCTTCAAGTTCTGTAGGGATACCTTAGACCCCATATGCTCTATCATACTCTTCCTCTTCTTTACTTTCGATAGTATCTTCGGATCACCTGTACGTTTAGCTTCGTTCAAGAGCGATCTATACTCTGAGAGAAGGATCATATACTCTCTCTGAAGTTTAACGTCTATGAATATTCTTGATAATCCTATCGATGCAGATACTATCAGGAAGGCTGATATGACCGTAAATATGCATGCAACCCTTACATCGTATGTAAACTGGCTGAAGAATCCTACTATAGCATCCCATATAGAGTATAGGATATCCATGTTAACCCCTACCCCCTATTATACGCTCCAAACCAGGATACATCTCTAGTATACGTTCACGTACAAGTATCTGGTAGTAATTGTAGATTATACCTACGGTGAGAAGTATACCTATACCTGAACCGAATACATTTATCAAATCCGCTAAACCAGCTATCAGTCCTATCAGGAATCCTCCGAATAACCCTACTACAGGTATGTATTTATTGAGAATGGAGTAGATAGTTTTCTCTGTCATCCTATACCCAGGTATCTGAACGCCTGCATCTACAAGCTGGCGAGCTATATCCGAAGCTCCTATACCCCCTATCGTAAGCCATGTCCAGCTGAAGATAACGCAGAAGACTGCTATCAACGTCATATATACGATAGCTCTAACAGGATCCTGTATAACTCCTATGATACTTCTCGGAGGTGTCAGATAGTATGCTAGGGATGGACCTACAGGTGTTATCCTACCCTCCTCCGTAGTAAACATTCCTATCCAGTTGAGCCATGGATTATCATTGTTCCTATTCATGTTAGACCATAGGATCTGAGCGCCTACATATATATTGCTGAATAACGCTGAAGCGAATATGACGGGTATGCTGGAAAGGTATAAGAGCTGTATCGGATACTGACTCCGGTAGCCTCTATACCTAGCGAAAGCTATCGGTATATTCACCCTTACACCCTGGAGATATATTAACACTAAGAGTAGGAGTATAGTCGATATGAATCCAATCATATCAGGGTATCCGTGCTCCCTTAAGAATCTTGATGATGGATCCCCGGAGGCTATTCCCTGTATGAAAGCTGGTATCGCCCCATAGAGTGTACCGTCAGGTGCTGGCACCGGAGCGAACGTCTGCCATAGGATCTCCTGTATAACGCCTCCAGCGATGAATATGCTTATACCGCTACCGAACCCCCAACCCTTCTGCACCATCTCATCTAGAAGTATCACGATCAATGTTGCCGCTAGCAACTGTATGAATACAACCATACTCTCCATCATCGTTAAATACCCCCATACTCCGGTGGATAGGAATAGGGATATCTGAAACACTGCTAAGACGATCGATAGAAATTTACTAGCCACCGTGAATAACGCTCTATCTTCACGATCGCTCAAATCAGCTTCTATCAACCCCCCACCTATGAGGATCTGTAGGATTAGCCCAGCGGTAACTATCGGACCTATGCCTAGCTCCATAAGGGTTCCTCTACGTGAAGCGAAGATAACACGGTATGCGAAGTATATATCCGCCCCTCTGGTGACATGGTATAGGGGGATTTCACTCATAATTAGGTATACTATCAACGCGAACGCAGTCCAGAGTATCCGCTCGCTGAAGGATGGTTTACGTGTAGGGGCTTGAACTTCCGGTAGAATAGACTTCACATGTCTGAATGCTGATAGAAACCTGCCAGCCATAACTAGGTTAACACCCTTTAGACTACTACTCCCCACCGCTTAGAATAGTTATACTCCCTCCTATAGATTTAACTTTCTCTACAGCATTTCTAGAAGCCCTCCTAACTATGATATTAAACGGTTTGCTAAGCGAACCTGCACCTAGCAATTTAGTATAACCCACAGATTCTAAATTTATCGTACCATTTTCGCATATCCCAAGCTTTAAGGCTAACTCCTCAAGCTCCCCTACGTTTATGCATACGTCTTCGACGCTTAACGGAGGTTTAAACCCCCTCTTACCGAAGTGATTCGGCGCATATTTAACTATCCGCGTCCACTTATGCTTATGTCCTCCAGCCATACCATACCCTCCACGTGAACCTTTACCTCTATGCTGACCGCTAACACCCCATCCATGCGTCCTAGATCCTCTCATCCACCTAGATTTCCTATACCTTCTAGCCATATTCGCCTCACTACCCTTAGACCTTTAAAAGGCATCTAAAAAAGTTTCCTTCAAACCTAGATGACGTATAGATTCTCTCTATATATGGGTTGCTATAGAAGTATCAAGAGAGAAAAACGGGCTCTCTTAATTTCTTGACAGAATCATTAGCAAGATTAAGATATGGGTTTGTAACGGCATATTATCCCCGCACAGTTTTTTAAAAAAGTATAGATGGAATTTAGATAGTGAAAGCAGTTCGGCAAGCATCCTCGAAGGCATGATATACTCTAAGTGCTCTACCCTAATCTTCATCATATTAGCTGTACTCGATAATTGTTAGCTCGATATCTCTCATCCTCTCGGAGTAGTATAATTTATCATCTCCTTCGTTACGAAGCTATCTGGTACTGCGAGACGGGTATATGCATCAGAGGTAAGGCAATCCTATTCTTCAAGTATATCATACCAATTTCAACAGGTTTTAATGACTTCCATCAGCTTGTAACGGGTTACCTCTTAAGATTATTAAACCACTATTTTATTTTGTCTACTTTGCTTAAATAAGTTTTAGCATCAAATCCATAGGTTTTCCTTATTAAGTTTAGATAGAGATTAGAAAAGTTTCGTGAAATATCATGATTATGTGCATCTAAGATATGCGTACATGAGTTTCGGCTACACGATGTAAATCTACTAGCATGATATGCAAACTTATACCATCCACTCTACCTAATACGATATTTATGATCTTGGTTATGGTATGTTTAAACCATACGTTCGATAAGCTTCCGTATATCCTTCCCCCAATATCCTAAGGAGCCTTCAGGATAATGCTTCTTCACATTTTTATAGTATCCTTTTGATGGTGGATGCAACCTAAATACAGGCTTAATAATCTTTAGATCCTTAAAACTTACACGTCCAGAGTATATAGCTTCGGCGAGACTATCTACGTCTTTGAAACCCAACTTCTCACAGACCTCGTTTGTTAAAGGTTTATCCCCGATAACTCTACCCCTCTCTTTAAGTAGGAGCTTAAGCGTTTCCAGATCTATCTCGCCGTAGGCAACCCAATCCCTAACCTTATTTATCATACCTAGATATGCAGCCGTCTCCGGTACGACTACGCAGTGGTTAGGCTTAACTAGCCTAAGCCTTCTAAGTGTTTCCTCTACATCAATCCTAACGTTGACTACACCTCTCAGCCTTACCACCGCGATCATAACTTTATCACCTTACCCAATCGCTCGGAGTAACTATACGGTAGGTATTCGCTAAAGCATTGAACGTAGCGTATATAAGAGATTGAGTAGTTCTCGTAGATCCCCTACTCCTCGTCCAGCAATCCTTTATACCAGCTAACCTGAGTAGAATCTTGGATGTATCATTAGCTACGAGTCCTAAACCTCTAGGTCCTGGTAGTATCTCGAACCTAACGCTACCGCATTTACCCACAACCTTGAATGGTACAGAGTGGGGTTGATCGCAGCTACACTCCCATGACCCGCATCCCCGTCTAACAGGTGTTATGTTGAGTTTAGCTTCCTTTAGAGATTTCTCTACAGCTACACGCCATTGAGCCGCTTTACCAGATCCTATACCTATATAGCCGTCGCCATTACCTACAGCTACTATAACTTTAAAACGTGATTTCTCACCTGCATCAGTCTGCTTCTGAACTATAGTCGTGTATACTATCTCGTACTGAATATCTGGTAGCAGTACATCCACTATCTCAGGTTCCATTATCTTATATCCTCTAGCAAATATCTCATCTATACTTGTCACTAGCCCCTTCTTAACTATCTCACCTAGCTGAGTTCTAGGCGTCCATCCGCTCGTATCAAATGCCATCAGATCACCCCCTCCCTCTTGAAGGATTCTACTATAGCTCGATAAACCTCATCGAAGTGTTTAGGTAAATCTTTTGGATCCAAACTTTTAGCTAAATACGAACTGAACCTTCTACGATACATCTCCGGGTCCATCCTCTCTAGTAGAGCTGCATAGTTAGCGATATGCTCCCCTCTGATCCTAGACTTGCTCGGGAATATATCGTCGCCGTGTGGTATATCCATACCGGCATCGAGCGCTCCTTTAAGTACTGCGGAACATCTGAAGCCTCTACCAAACCTCTTAACATCTAGTACAGCTTTATCCACCCCGGCTCTCAATGATCTAAACCCTGCAACTAAACCTGAGAGGTATGACGCAGGCGTATTTATACATGAAGCTTTCCATCCATACCTCGTTGACAGCTCTCTTGAGTAGAATGAGGTGATCGTATGATCCCCTCCCAGCCTAGCTTCTATCAGCTGTATGAGTATGTACCTATTCGAGAATCTCACGGTGAATCTAGGTAAACCTGAAAGTATCAGTTTCCTTCTACGTCTATAATCTGTTAAACCGAGCCTCATACGTTTAAGCGGAAGAACAACCCTCCCTATCATATAGGTAGCCTCCTAGCCAATCCATGGCTATATATGTAGCTTCTAAGATCCCTAACAGAGCGGAATACATTACCTTTAGCTAAACGGTAGAGATACCTGTAAGTAGACCTAGTTATTATACGCCTCTCCCTAAGCCTCTTCAATTCCCTTCGCAGAGCTCTTATACGTGCAACCCACATCTGTCCTTCATCCATCCTAGATTTAGAACTACCCTTAACACTTCCAACCCCTCTTCTACGCTTATTAACCCTCGCCCTGCTCGTACCCTTAACCGGCTTAACTCTTATCACTCCATCTTTCACTAAAGCCCTTACATCACCTCTAGTTATAGCAGATTGCACATCCTCCATCCTCTCGGGATCTATCCATATCCTATGATAGCCTACTCCGAGTAGAGATGCAGCTATACGACGTTGCACATCTACCTTCATCTCACCCCACCTCTGCTATGATACCTGGGTTTAAAACCTTCAATCCAAGCTGCCTAGCCTTCTCGAGTATAAGCCTCCTCTTCCTCATACCTACCGTATGGGCTATACGGATAGCATCCCTATGCGGGTTCAGCCCCTCAAGCTCCTTCTCGTTGTACACTAAAATCTCTCTGAAACCTGATGGATGAAGTCCTTTGATAGCTCTAGGTGCACCATAACCTATTGATACTATCCTAGGCCATCCTCTCATACGGCGCCTCATCTTACTGGAAACACCTCTAGGCTTTCTCCACTTATCCTTAACACGTACATACCTCCAACTTTCCTGTCTAACGAATTTCACTCTTCGCTCCATTCTCAACCTAAGTAGATACCGTTCCCTATCCGAGAGTCTCGGTTTAGGTATAGATGGCTTCTCAGTCTGCTGAGTCTCCCCGCTCACTACATACCGACCTCCTTAGAATAAACATATATACCATCGAGGAAGACTCTTGGATCCTTCCTTTTAACCCTAGTTGCCTGCTCTATATTAGCAGCAGTCTGAGCTACAGCTTCTATATCCAATCCTTTAACTATCACATCCTCCTTTTCGACTATCACCTTGACATCTCCCACAATCTTAGCAATCCTAGGAGTGCGTTCGCCTATGAAATTCTCTATGTAAATTATCCCATCCTTAACCTTCACTGATATGGGGAAGTGTGAGTAGGCTATCTTAAGCCGGTAGGTGAAACCTTTAGTTACACCTAAGATCATATTCTCTATATGACTCTGTAGCGTACCCAACAGAGCTTTAACCGGGCGTTTAATTTTACCGTAAGCTTCGATGTATATGGTATTCCCATCCCTTCTTATCGATATATTACCACGGGGTATATGGGAGAAATCCTTAACTATACTACCTAAGGGGCCTTTCACGCTAACCTTAAACCCCTCTACTTCTATATCTACATCTGCAGGTATCTTAACGATCCTTCTCTCAGTAGATTGTGCTGTCATCATATAGATCCCTCCTAGTATACGAAAGCTAGCAGCTTACCGCCTATACCTGAAGCTAAAGCTTCCCTATGCGTCATAACGCCTTTAGGGGTTGTAAGTATAAGTATACCTAGATCACGTGAGGGTAGATATCTACGAGCAAAATCGAGTATCTCATCGTTTCGTACAGAAAATCGCGGCCTAATAGCTTTACACCTATTTATACGTCCGAGTAGCTGTACTCTAAACTTGCCGTTGTATCCATCATCTATGTATTCGAATTCACCGATATACCCATGCTTCTGCATTACGCGTAGAACCTCGCCTATCAGCTTAGATGCAGGCGCTATTATGCACTCCTTCTTCCTACGCCTCTCAGCGTTATCTATTATAGCTATGGCGTTCGATAGTGGATCAACCATGACCATATCGTATCAGCATCCTTAATCAAACTTCTTAAAACCTAGAAGAGGGGCTATCTCTCGGAAACATCTCCTACAATACATGAGATTATATGCTTGGATTACAGCTTCATGACTACCACAACGCCTACACCTACGACTACCCTTCCCAAACTTTCTCTCCTTAGGAGGTCTATGTTTAGCCATACCTTAAGCTCCTTCCCCCTTAACTCTCTAAAGCATCATAGCCTCTCTTCCTAAAAAGCATTTCCCCCTCGAATTAGATGCTATAGTGCTTCCCACCCCCTTCTCCTACCCTTCAAAGCTATCCGTTCATCGGGTGTACAGAAGATTCTGAAGGATTCATCTACAACTTTAATGGGAAGTAGATCCAGGAAAGATTGATATACTTTGGAGGTATCCTTTAATATTCCCTTGCTTTAGACTTTAAGCCGGTATGGGTTCCGAATCCTCATAGAACTACATCTTAACGATCTCTACAGCTTCATTATTCTTAATCATATGCTTTTCGGCGCATTCTCCTAAAAGATCGGCTACTATACCTAAAATCTTATCGACAGGGAAGTAGTAGAGTGTATTCATGAGGAGTCTCTTAGCTCCTCATCCATTTAAGGGGGAAGTTCCTGGGAAGCGGAATTCTCCGAGGTTCATACTAGAATACTAAGAATATTTAATTCAGACGGAATGAATGAGTGTAAAGCTTGAAGGAGGATTATATAATTTCTACACCGAAAGCTTCCCTCATAAAGTTTATGGCTTCCTCTTTCGTTACCCTATGCTTCCTTCCTATCCTACCTACGTTGTATCCGGGTCTACCTATATGAACGCATATATCCATACCTATCGTACCGAGTTCAGGTTTATACTTCACACCAGGGATATCTAGATGTTCCTTTATACCGAAACTGAAATTTCCATATTCATCGAAGCTTGAAGCTTTAATTTTATTCCCTACAGCGGTTAAAGCTTTCTTCAAGAATTCTACAGCTTTAATACCCCTTAAAGTTACCATGCAGGCTATCGGTTCGCCGCGGTGTATACCGAAATCTCTTATAGTGCGTTTAGCTTTCCTAATGCAGGGTTTAGCACCTGTAAGTTCTTCAAGTATCTTCATAGCCTTCTCTAACGGGGCTCCAGATTCCCCTACACATGAGTGAACTACTACTTTGAGTATCCTAGGTGTACGCATCGGGTTATCGTACGTAGGGTTAACCACGTCTAGCAGCCTCCGCTACAGTTTTCGGAAGGGATATGAGTGCTTTCTCCACACCTATAGGAAATACATATTCTAGTATAGCTTCGAATCTTTCACCATATTCATCTTCGAGTATAGCTCTAGGATGAGAGGTGAGGCTACCAGGTATCTTCTCGATTATATACCCTGTACGACCAACGTTACTTCCTTTAATTATAAGGCATAACGTGCCCTCCTTCAACGGTATATGTGTCATCAAAGTGTTTTCAGGTATAGATAACTGGAGGGCGTCGTGGACGTGATAGACATCTTCCACGGGATGCATGGGATCCGATAATCTCACCAGTATATTTCTCCCATCATGTAGATTCAATTGTAAGCGTCCTTTCTTAAGCATAGTTTTACCTATAATCTTACATAGCTTAAACCGTGCTTCAGCATCACTTATACGATGTAGTATCAATCGCCCGCTCCTATCTGGTAGGATACGGTAGTGCTCTTCTGTTTTAGGTATAGATACGACATCCATGATACCTACCGGGAATCCCGGATCGCATCTAGCTACACCATCTATTAAAACCATTTTGTTGTTGAGTATGAAGCGTACCTCACGCATATTATTCGCGTAGCCGAGTATATCCCTTAGGATGATTGTTAACGGTATGCTGTAATCCGCCTGATGTGGACCTGGAGAAGGTTTAACTACCCATTTAAACTTCTTCTTCGGGATCGGCCATATAGATGGAGCTACTAACCTCTTTAGATGCCTAGAACCACCCATCCTACCCAAACTAGCTTCCTCCCACGGCTGCGGCTTTAACTTTAGAAGTCCGCTCTAAAGCCTCCACTCTACGCTTATCGTCCAGGTTAAGCTTAGTTATCATAACCTTAGATGGGTGGATGGCTACATGCGTACTCTCGCCGCTAACCTTCTGTCTAACTACTCCATCCACATATATCCTTCTCTTCTTATAATCGACCCTAATAACAGTCCCTGTTACACCTTTATAATCCCCTCTTAAAACCTTCACAACATCACCTTTACGTACAGGGAAGGATCTGATTCCATACCTATCTCTAAGCTCATCTGAAAGGGTTGCAGACATCATCTTACGTACGCGGTGGATTGGTGCTTCAAAGTAACGCTTCCTCTGCTTCCTCCGCTTAGATCCAGAGATCTTCTTGCTCATAACTATACCACCATAGATGCTATGGAAGCTATCTGCGGCCATCTCTCAGCAGCTTCTAAAGCTATTGGCCCCCTTACCTCGCTACCTTTAACATCGCCCTCAGGTGTGAGGAGTACTACAGCGTTATCTTCGAAGCATATCCATGTACCATCAGCTCGACGGTACGGCTGCTTCTGCCTTATCACAGCAGCGTAGAAAACTTGGCCTCTAAGCTCCGTCACACCCTTCTTCACCGATACGACAACCATATCCCCTACCGCTGCTGCTGGAAGTCTTCTAAGCCTACCTTTATACCCTATGACACCTATCAATTTAACCTCCTTAGCACCGCTATTATCAGCGCATACAAGATGTGCTCCTATCGGGAGTGCTCTGGGTATATGTGGCTTATGTACCTCGACAGCTTTAGCTGATACAGCTCTAGATCTACCTGTACCTCTAGTAGGTCTCCTACTAGACAACCTTTTCTCCCTCCCTCTTCTCTATAACGACGAAGGATACGGTCTTACTTATAGGTCTACATTCAGCTATTTTAACCCTATCCCCTACCTTAGCGTTGATGCAAGGAGGATTGTGGGCATGTATCCTACTCCTGCGTCTCTCGTAACGCATATACTTTGGAACATAGTGTAGATACTCCCTCTCCACTACCACCATCTTACTAGCTTTAGACTTTACGATAACTCCTTCTAGAACCCTGCCTCTAATCCTAAGAGATCCGTGGAATGGGCAATCCCTATCGTTGCATACAGATTGGTGAGATGTACTCATACAGTTCTACCTCGTAAGCCTCTCTTCAGGCCTACCTACTAGTAGCTTCCCATCAACTTCGACTATAAGATCCGCGGATATCTTGAACTTAAATCTACAGCAGGATTTAGGTATTTTTCGAACTCTTCCATCGGCTCCCTCCACGATAAGCATATTCTTCGTCTCGTCGACAACTATACCGGAGATGCCTTTAAGATAGGGGTTAGATGAAGCTGAAACTTTAACCTCCAAACCTATAAGCTCATGTCTAACTATATTGTATGGAGTTATGGGCATCACTTCTTCAACCTCCTAATCTGCTCCTCTCTCTCTACGGTAAGTATGCGAGCTATAGCCCTTCTAAGCTCCCTTATACGGCCTGGATTCTCTACCGCCCCTCCAGATTTAACCGTAGCTACCATCTTCATCAACTCATTTCGTAGCTCCAGTAGCTTCCGTCTCCTCTCGGCGCTACTCATAGCCCTGATATCTTTAACCCGTAGTATAGTCAAGTTTCGCTTACCTCCTCCACCGCAGCCTTCTCCTCGGCTACAAACTCGATCTTATCTGGGAATTTAGCATCAGGAGGTAGGATGGATACTTTCACCCCGTAGATACCTGGCTTCAGTAGAACTTGTACAGAAGCTGACTTAAGATTCTTCATAGCTGGATCTCCAGATTTAGGCAGATATCCGGCGCGGAAAGCCTCAGTCCTAGCTCTCTCCGATGTAAGTTTACCAGAAATTTTTATCTCAACACCTAAAGCTCCAGCGCTCATTATACGGTTGAGAGCCCAATAAGCTGCTCTACGAAACTTTATCCCCCTCTCCATAGCCGCTGCTATCTGGCATGCCATTATGTAGGGATCCAACTCAGGTTTAGGTACATCCGCGACCGCTATCTGAACGTTCTCTAACCCAAACCTTTCTTCAAGCAGCTTCGATAGCATCATTATATTCTGTCCGCCTCTACCGATCACCATACCAGGTCGCATCACATACAGTGTTACTCGTGTACCTAACGGTGTCGTTAAAATGCTGACGCCTCCAAACCCGGTGTCCTTAAGATAATTCCTTAGAAACTCCTCTATCGAAGCCTTCTTCCTCTGCTCCTCTAAGATCTTCTTAACGCTGCTCACTCTATAATACATACGGGTACTCTATCCTGAAAGGGTATCTCGTTCATATAAATATTTACCCATCTCGCTGAATCATGATTCGAAGTTAACGTATCCTCCAATACGATGATGCAATCTCTTTCACTCTCTCTACTATAGAGAGAGCCTCTTTCTTAAGATAGCCCGGCGGGTATACCTCCTCCTTAGGTAGCTTGAACTCTATACCTTCCATTAAAGCGATGACCGATGCGACCGCTACCCTCAAGCATTCCAGATTATATCCACCTTCAAGGCAGAATACTATCCTCCCAGAGCATATATCTGCTAGATTGATAACCTCTCTGTATATATCCCTGAACCCTTCCAGGGTTACTCCCAGATCTGTTATAGGGTCATCGTAATAGGGATCGAAACCTGCTGAGACGAGTATGATCTCAGGCTTATATTCTATAGCTATAGGCTTAATTATTTTATGTATCGCTTGCAGATATACTTCTGCATCAGTATATGCGGGTACCGGTATATTTAACGTATACCCCTCACCATCGCCTACGCCTACTTCATCGATAAATCCTGTTCCAGGGAATATAGCGTCTTGGTGTATACTTACGTAGAGCACCTTGGATGAATCGTAGAATGCATGCTGTGTACCGTTTCCATGGTGAGCATCCAAGTCGATTATCATAATCCTATCAACCCCTCTATACTTTAGGAGATACGCCGCCGCTATAGCGATATTATTGAACATGCAGAAGCCGTATGGATAATTATACTCGGCGTGATGTCCTGGAGGTCTTACTAAACAGAAAGATCTAGGATACACCCCATCTACGGATAGCCTAACAGCATCTAGAGCCGCGCCTACGGCATAGCATGCAGCTTCGAAACTCTTTGAGCTGCATACGATACCTCCACCCCAAGTCCCGACGATTCCTCCACCTCTTCTGCAGAAATCATCCATGAATCTGATATAGTCTGGATCATGTATAAGGCTTATCTCATCTATGGATGCTTTGCTCGGTTTTAGAACCTTAAACCTCTGATCTTCAAGTATGCCGTGTTCCCTAAGTCCTCTAATTATAGAGTTGAGTCTATCGGCTGATTCCGGATGTCCATAGCCCGTATCATGTTCTAGGAATATGGGGTCGTAGAATATCGCTGTAGTCATTTCACCATCAGATAACGTGCACCTAGGTTTATTAGTTGTTCCTTCATATATTTCATGGCGGCGGGGCTGGTACTACATGCCGGTACACCCGATAGAATACCGTTACGGTAGTCGTGAGATGCGTAAGATCTTCGAAAGGGAGATGTGGCTTGAATACATGCTTATGGTTGAAGCCGCGTTAGCCGATGCACATGCAGCCGTAGGCAATATCCCTAAGGAAGCAGCCGAAGCTATAAGGAGTAAAGCTTCTACCAAGTATGTTAAGCTTGAGAGGGTGAATGAACTAGAAGCTATAACTAGGCATGAGGTAGTAGCAGTTGTTAAAGCTTTAGCTGAAGCCGTCGGGGATCCCTACGGCGGGTATGTGCATCTAGGAGCGACTTCGAACGATATAACCGATACCGTTCTAGCATTACAGATTAAGGAAGCTTTAAAAGTGGTGGAGAGGGATCTAGCTAGACTAGCTAAACTCACCGCCGAGATGGCTCTCAAGTATAAGGATACCATATGCTTGGGTAGGACTCATGGTGTAGCTGCGATACCTATAACTTTCGGTTTCAAGTTTGCCGTATGGGCTTCAGAACTTAAGAGGCATATAGAGAGATTGAACGGGCTTAAGGATAGGATATGTGTAGGTAAGTTGACAGGTGCGGTAGGGACTATGGCTGGCTTCGGCGATAAAGCCTTCGAGATACAGGATTACGCTATGAAGATTCTCGGTTTAAAGCCTGCTGAGATAACGACTCAGATCGTTCCGAGAGATAGCTTAGCCGAGTTGATATTAACCTTATCACTTATATCATCGACTTTAGATAAAATGGCTAACGAGATTAGGAATCTACATAGAACAGAGATAAGAGAGGCTGAGGAAGCGTTCGAAGAAACCACTCAGATCGGCTCGAGTACTATGCCGCATAAGAGGAATCCTATAAGATCCGAGAAGGTATGCGGACTAGCTAAGATCCTCAGAGGTTTCGCTATACCCTCCCTAGAGAATGTAGTTCAAGAGCATGAAAGGGATCTAACTAATAGCTCATGCGAGAGGGTTATGATACCTGAAGTATTCCTACTACTAGATGAACAACTTAAAACGATGTACCAGGTATTATCGAACCTTAAAGTGTATCCTGAGAATATGATGAAGAATATAGAAGCTACTATGGGGCTTATATTCTCTGAAGCTGTTATGATAGCGTTAACTAGGAAAGGTTATGATAGGCAGAAAGCTCATGAACTATTAAGGGTTAGCTGCTTGGAAGCTATGAAGAGGGGGGTCCATCTGAAGGAGGTTTTGAAGAATACAGAGGTATCGAAGTATCTATCGGATGAAGAGCTAGATGAATTATTCAAACCTGCTAACTATCTCGGTAAAGCCGTAGAGTTAACCGAGCGGGTAGCGCTATCGACGTTGAAGTTCGTAGAGGGATTAGTAAGCTAAATCTTCAGCTATATCTAGGTAGAATTTAGCCGGGTTGAAACCCGAAGCGTTACGAGTATTCACCGCGTAATCGAACCTAGAATTAGCTTCATGCCATTTAAGTTTGCAGAACTCTAGGATTTCATGTACGATCGCCTCCATCTTGATATATGCTTCAGAAGATTTGTATTTTAAGAAGGCATCCTCTAGAAGGTGTTTCCAAGATCTATATCTATACTGCTTATTCTCCTCTACAAGTCTCCTAATTTGCTGGAATAGATTATTACATTCAGGTACATACCTATAAATCATGCTGTAATCTACACCTCTAGCATCAGGCATGGCGTCCAACGCTATCACACCCCACTTACACCCATTCAGTAGGATTTTACCAGCATCCACCGCTTCTTTGACTATCTTCGAATTTTCATCTAGTTTAAGCCCGAGTGGTATACCGCCAAGATGAGTATTAGTTCTAAACTCCTTAGGTGATGGAGATATGCGTGCTATTCCGCATAAAACTTTAATATCACCTCTAGGTTTGAGACCTACGAGTATACGTAGATCGAACCCTGGCTTCTCTACATACTCTTGAGCGAAGAATCCATCCGGATTTATAGGTGATGGATGAGAATTACGTAGAGCCTCGATAAGCTTGCATCTATCATCTATCTTCACGACTCCCCTACCCCAGCTCCCCATAGTAGGTTTAACTACGATAGGATACCCTAACTTCTCGATTTCATCGGCTATATCTTCGATCTCGCTATCGAGAAATCCATCCCTCCCCGTAAAAGATGCGTATACCCATCTAGGTGTATTTATACCGTTATTAAACCATAACTTTAAAGTCTCTATCTTATCGGCGCATAGATACTCAACTTTGAAAGGATTTACTACAGGTATACCGTTATCCTCGATTATCCTGCCTGCCTCTAGAGCTCTTCTCTTACTCTCGCATCTATTGAATACAACCGGTAGATCTATAAGCTTAGAACTTGGAAGATACGCTTGTACAGGGTTCTTAACAAATAGATATCTGAGTTGGAAGCCTCTCCTCTCAGCTTCCAGTATTATTTCCTCCTCATCCGATGTCAGCTTATCATATACTAGGCCCACTCTATTCATAGCCTACGTTTCCTGTAGAGAATCATTTACCATTAGATACCTCTATTAAACGTTTCTTTCAGGAATCTATACTCGGTAAACCTGTCGTAGACCGGAATATTTATGTGTATATAGCTTACCAGAAATATAATGGTGTCGTAGACCTTGATATCTGCATGCATTCTCATAAGAAGCTCAACCGGTAGATACATAGATGTCGTGGAATCTCTGAGTAAGATACCGCAGGTTAAGAATGTATTTCCAGTACTCGGACGCTGGGATGTAGTAGCTGATGTAGAGGCTTCCGATATAGAGGAGCTTACTAGGATCGTTAGAAGGATCGGGAGGCTTGGCTCCGTAGTATTTACGGAGACTCTTATTGAGATGAAAGGGGTGGAAGTCCATGGTTAAAGCTTGCATATTGATGAAAGTCGTACCTATAAGGTTAGCTAAGGTGTTGGATGCCTTAAAGAGTATCGATGGCGTTGTTAAATGCTACCCGGTCTACGGACGTTTTGATGTAGTATGCTTCATAGAAGCTAAGAGTAACGAGGAAGTTGCCAGGATTTCGGCTGAGATAAACCGTATAGAAGGTGTGAGGAGTACGGAGACTCTCGTAGAAGCTTAGAGATATCCTTTACTTCTTAGACCTTCTATCGCTACCCATCCTTTATGCAGAGCTGTAGCTATGAGAACACCGTAGACACCGATCTCCTTCAATACCTCTATATCTTCGATAGATCTAACGCCTCCCCCTACATAGAGCTTATCGACCAGCGGCGTTAATCTACCTATCATATTCATCATATCAGTATCGATACCTAAACCGGATCCTACTCTCGAGAGTTCTAGTATTATAGCTGAACGAAGACCGAATCCGTGTAGGATTCTCAGGTATTCATCTACACGCAATATTCTCACAGATTGTATAGGTGAAAGTATCTGGTTATGCATAAGATCAACACTTATGATAACCTTATCAGCATAAGCTTCTAAGAGGTTCTTAAGCTCACTCATAGATTCGAACGTCTCGGTTCCGATCACAGCGTAATCTATACCTAGATCTAAAAGCTTCATGCAATCTCTATATGATCTAGCACCGTTATCGAGCATGAGATATCTGACTACGGATTTCAACTTCGAGTATAAACTCCATGAAGGCATCCTATGAATTATAGCATCTAGATCTGCTACATAGATATGGTTAAATCCTATACTCGAGAATATCGATGCTACCTCCACCGGATCCGTGGATTTGGATAAGATGCTCTCTAACGGTTTATACGCTTTCCGCTCACCTCTAACAGCATGAACCGCTAAGCCGTTCATAACGTCTATCACAGGTATAACTATCAAACCTTAAATTGAACGGGTTCTATAAGGTCATATAAACGTTTAATCTATCTACTAGATTCGATAATATCGATCGAAACTAGACTCCAGGATTGGTGGTATGCGTTGAAGCTTCTCTTAGTAGAAGCATTAACGGCTGGTTTAATCGATGCCCCACCCTCGATTCTAATCGAAGGCTTCTCTATGCTTAGGAGATTTTCTGTAGATGTATCTAAGCTTAGTTGGGTCGATCTATATACTGTTGTGGATAGAAAGCTTGTAGTCAATCTACCCGACTCCATACTACCATGCCGTAAGATCTACCTTAAGGATTCATGTATAGAGAATATACTGTACTGGATAGGTGAACTGGATTTCGATAAGGTTTACGTTATAGCGCCTGAGACAAACGGCTTCCTATCCTCCATACTCCATAGAATAGAGGATGAATACGGATCGTCGATAATAGCTAATGGGTGTATCGATACGCTGGATAGAATTATCGATAAGCTAGATCTCTACTATGAACTTTCGAGAATGGGTGTGAAAACTCCTAGATCGATCGATTTAGATGAGGTTACTTTAGAAGATCTGGATAAGCTCGGTTACCCTCTGATAGTTAAACCTAGGTTGGAAGCTGGGTGTAGCGGTTTACGTGTAGTAAGGGATCGTGGTGAGGCTGAGAAACTTCTTAGACATCGCGATAGATTATGGATTGTTCAAGAATATGTGAAGGGTTTAGCTTCAAGCCTTTCGCTTATATCAAATGGGTGCTCGTTGAAGCCTTTATCGATTAACCGTCAATTCGTAAATCTATCATATACTGGTTCATCTTACTTCGGGGGATATGTACCGTTGATATTACCTTACATCCATATGGATGAGCTTATCGATAAGCTGGAGGTTCTTCTACATGGGTTGAAAGGTTATGTAGGCGTCGATACGGTTATAGCTGGCGGTGAAGTATATGTGATCGAGGTTAATCCTAGATTAACTGTCTCATATATCGGTTTAAGTAGAAGCTACAGGAGAAATCCAGCTGAAGTCGTATTAGAGGCGGCTGTATATGGTAAACTTCGAGAGATGGATATATTTAATGAATTCAGAGGTTTTTCAGTTTTCCTAAAGGTTAGGAAGGCTGCATTAGATGTAGGCTTACATATGGATGATAGGCTTATAGCATCTATAGACGGCTATAGCTTAATCTCAGGTTTCGGTTATAGTTTAAGAGATGCCTGGGTTGATCTCCTAGATATAAGGGGTAAGCTAGATTGACCCTAACTATAGGTATCGACGTAGGTGGAGCGAATACTAAGATCGCAGCTTTAAACGTTCACAGGGGGAGAGCTGTAAGCCTATCGACTGGTATACGTTACCTACCGCTCTGGAAGAGGCTTTCGGAGCTTCCATCTACATTGAAGATCCTTTCTCTAGAGACTCTACAGAATTGGGGGGAGCCTGATATGGTTGCTCTAACTATGACCGGGGAGCTATCCGACATATTCAGATCTAAGGATGAAGGTGTGGCCGCTATATGTCATGCTGTACTCGAAATTTTCAGAGATGTAGATATTAGGGTTCTAGATTGTAGCGGTAGATTGCTAAGTATGGATGACGCCTTAGAGGATCCGTACAAGGTGGCAGCTTCGAATTGGTATGCATCAGGATGGTTTGCGTCACAGTTCTTCGATCTATGTATACTAGTGGATGTAGGTAGTACCACGACGAGCATAGTACCGGTGGCGATGGGTGAAGTTAAAGCTGAAGGTTTCACAGATTTAGAGAAGCTACAACTATACGAACTCGTCTATACAGGTGCTTTAAGGACGAATCTAGCAACTATTGCTTCCAGGATAAGTCTCAAGGATCGATGGATTAACATTAGCAGCGAATACTTCGCTCAAACGGGTGATGTATATCTGTTGTTAGGCTTTATATCGATCGAAGACTATACGTGCGATACTCCCGATGGTAGGGGTTTATCCAAGGAGGAAGCTGCCAGCCGTATCGCAAGAACTGTGTGTGCAGATACTAAAACCCTCGATATGGAGGATATAATGTCTATAGCTAGATACTTCTATGAGAAGCAGCTTGAAGCTATAGCTTCAAGCTTGAAGAGGAAGGCTGAGAGGATGAGGGAACATTACGGTGTCGAAGATATACCGTGTATCGCCACAGGTTTAGGTGAAGATTTCCTAGCCGCTGAAGCTGCTGTGAAGGCGGGGTTGAGACCAGTTGTTAGACTTAGTAGTATCACTCGTAGAGATGTAGCTATAATGACTCCGGCTGTAGGTTTAGCTTTCCTTGCAGCCTCGTATTTAGAGGGTAGGAGGATATATTGGGATCCGGAGCTATAGAGTGTATAATTAAGCTGGGCGGCAGCTTATTGAGGTATCCAAGTAAACTCGTAGAGCTATGTAGGCTTCTATCGAATCGTAGGGTTAGATCCTTCCTAGTAATTCCAGGTGGAGGTATATTCGCAGATTCCGTTAGGTATATAGATAGGCTTCTCGATTTATCGAACCGTATATCCCATTGGATGGCTGTAAAATCTATGGATATCTATGGTCTACTCCTAGCGTACCTTATACCTAACGGTAGGGTGGCTTCGAGTTTAAGTGAAGCGCAGAGATTATGGGTAGATGGTTATACTCCCATATTAGAGGTATACGGGTTGAAGGAGTTAAGGGATTTACCTGAAAGTTGGGATGTGACATCGGATTCGATATCTTTAAAGTTAGCTCAGGATTGGGATATCGAGGAACTTATACTGGTGAAGGATGTGGATGGGGTTTACAGAATGGATCCTAGGATCCATCCTGAAGCAGAGTTTATGCCTATCGTAAGCGTTTCGGAGTTGGAGAAGCTTAAAGAGGTATGCGTGGATAGATTCTTCCCCAGACTATTCAGGCTTAAACCTATCAAATGCATGATCGTTAACGGTTTAAACCCAGATATAGTCGGGTATGCGTTGGAAGGGAAAAACGTTAGAGGAACGATGATAGTACCGTAGGGATAGTATCATATGCCTACCGGGTTGACCGATCTATAGGCATGCATCAGCCATCTCTCTAAGTATACTATATGGATCCTTAGCTTTAACAACACCGCTAGCTAGTAGTACCCCCTTAGTTCCCAGCTGTAATGCTACCTTAACATCCTCCCCCCTCGATATACCTGCTCCGCATAGTACGATAACCTTTGGATTCACGGCGTTTACAAGCTTCAAAGCATCTGTAACGGCTTCAGGTTTAGCTTTACTCACAGGGATACCTGTTCCTATAAGCTCGGGCGGTTCATAAGCTATGATATCCGGGTTTAACGCGGCAGCTGCGGCGCTTACCTCAGGGGTGTTGGTGCATACGAGGCTTATAAGCCCCAAACTTCGGCACCTCTTAACGCATGCATCTATATCCGCTAGCTGCATCCTCTTCTCGGAATGGTTTATTAAGCTCCCTATAGCACCAGCTTCCTTCACAGCTTCTGCTAGGATATGTCCGGTGTAAGCTCCAGGCTCTATAGGATCTATATGCTGAGCGAATACAGGTATCGAAACTTCTGATACTACGCGGTATAGGTCGGAGTACTGCGGTGCTACGGCTATACATACGCCAGTCTCCTTGGAGACTTTCTCCGCTATCTTAGCGAGCGCTACGGCTTTCAGTCCTGTAGCCTCCCTATAAGTTTTGAAATTCACGAGTATCATAGGGAACCTTATACCGCTCATAGCCAATTAACCCTCGTGTAGAGGATACTAAAAAATGTATGGCTTATAATCTACCTGGTATCTTCTTAAGCTTAAGAACCTGGTCTCCATACCTATCGCAGTATGTTATGGAAACCTGATATTCCACTTCATCATTCCTAACGACTCTTTCAAGCATCCCCTCCACGTAGACTTCTTCATCCCTCCAGGCTTGAATCCTGAATTCATCGATATAGGATATTATCTTAGAAGCCTCTAAAGCCTCCTTAGGACCTGATATAAGCTTCGTTACTTCAACCCCGTATGTAGCTGGCATAAAGTATACCCCACTATCATCTACAATGATAGATTCGAGTTTAACCCATCCGATCTTCTCTATCGAATTTACATCCATGTATTCGTTATGGTATTCGTCATAATCCCTAACAGGTTCGAACTCGACTTTAACCCATCTACTCCCATCCCAATACTTAGCGTATATCATCTTCCTTCTTTCATGAAAGATGTATTCCTTAAAGCTATAGTTTCTAAAGATCCATCTAGCTTTCTCCACAGGGAAATCATATTCGTTCCTAAGAGGACTGTCTCTTCCACTGTACAGCTCGGATAAGCATTCCATAAGCTTAATAGTATTCTTCGACCCATAAACTACTAAATCTATATCCGATAGGAATGGGTTATAAAATTCATGTAGAATCGATCCGAAAACGCCTAGACTAGAGAGGTTGAGCTCTGCATTTTCGCATACGATCTCCACGATATCGAGGGTATCCTCTAGAAGCTTATCTCTGTAGCTTTCCTCTATGATCTTAGCTAGCCTATCCTGCGGTTTCCTAACAGCTGCGATAAGATTATTGGGAACGCCTACGAGGTATGTTTTAAGAGGTTTAACGTATAGACGATACGACGGATAATTCTCCTCTACGAATCTTAACCCTTCATCTCCATAGAATTTGAAGTATGATATTTCAGGGTAGCCTCTAAGTGCTCTAGGATTTTCGGATGTGAATATCCTTTTAGGTGCATACTCCGGCTCGCATATATAGCCATCTGGAGGGTGGAAGTAGCCTAAAACCCTGAAGATTATACCCTCGGCTCCGACGATATAATCTCTATCTCTAAGCCTCGTAGACATACGATTTACTCCTTCACTACACTTATATATTCGTCATCTCTTAAACCCGAACCTACAATAACCCTAGTCCTATACGGCCTGCCATCTGGTAGATACTCTCTTTCAAGTAGACCTGCGACCTCTATCACAGAGCCCTCCTCGATCACATCCCTATAATCTCCTACCATCGATACTAGAAGCCACGGAATATCCTCCTTATCTATGCGTGAGGATTCATCTAAAGGCGTGTATCCCTGTATTATGTATATGGCTGGACGGAATATCGATTCAGAAGCGTTTCTAACTATTGTCCTAAATCTTACATGCTTAACCGATTTACGTATCACGGATCCGTATATATCGTGAACTTCCCAAGGTTTACGTATAGCGTTGAAGACAGCTCTATAGTTCCTGAAGATACATCTATTCCTCCTTCTATAATCTGTAGGAGTTTCGTAGAGGATCTTTAGATAGCCCTTCGCTTCCAACTCCATGAGAGTCTGTTTAATCGTACGGTAGTTCTGCCATCCGTAGACGGCTATATCTATATCGGGCTTCTCAGACTCCATACCTAGAAGGAGCGATCCATGTAAACCGAAATTTTCTAAGCCGATACCGGATGTTCTCGAGATAAGTTCGATAAGCTCCACCGAAACCTTGTATATGGGTGGAAGCGAGCTGATACCTAGAATCTTACGTAGCCCCTCATCCGGATAGTAGATTTCCTCGATTAAATCTTTAGGGACTGCTATAAGCTTTCTACCGTTTACATGGCAATCGTATACATAGTCTGGGTAATAGTTTTCGAAGAATTCTATTATACGTTGATAGTTGCTAGCCGTATAGAGCGAAGCAGGTCTAACATACCTCCTTCCCTTAAACACCCATTCGTACTTTAGATACTCCAGATTAAGCTTATCAGAGTATTCTTTTGGGATATACTTAAGGAATGCTATAGCTCTATCTGGCGGGTGTTCGTAGCCGAATACATAGAATATGAATCCATCCCTACTATAGATAACATCACCATCAAGTATCCTCCTAGACATAAACCGAAACCACGATTGATAGATACCTAAAGCTAGAGATAAACGTTAAGATACCGGAATAAACATTCATACTATCGGAGGTTAAGTAGATCTAGATGGATGGATATGAAGCGAGATCTTACCTAGCTACCGTTAGAAACGTAAAGAAGGGGCTTGAAACACGCAGCCTTATAGTGAAGGCTTTGAAGGAAGGGTTAATCGATACAAGTACTATAGCTAGAGCGGTGGGTAGATCTTACTCAGCAACGTTAAAACAGCTTAGGAAGATGGAGCAGGATGGTATAATTGTAAGAATATCTGAGAGGCCATCCATGTGGAAGCTCACGGGTAGAGGCCAACAGGAACTAAGATCCATCTAGAATATCCTTCAGATCCGCATCGATTTACTTAGAAGGTAGACGCCGTTTGTCAGGCGATAGGAGTTTCCTCCATGACTTACAACTAACCTTCAGCTCCGGTTTCGGAGCCTACGGTTAATTGTAAGCATCCCCTACCTTCAGGAACTCCTAGGCGGGGGACCTAGGGGTTCCTGAAGGCTACATCTCCACCTTGATCCTGTAGAGATATAGTAGCGGAGGCATAACAGTGGGCAGTCTCCCAGGGGGAGATCCCCCCGGTAGATCTCCCCCTCCGGGGGGAGGAGGCTGTCCACTGTTACGTCTCCACCGCTATATCTCTACAGGATCGCGATGGAGATGTAACGGGGTATCGCCTATCGACCGGCGATTCTAATGTTTCATCTAGGTTTTAGATTTAAGTCTGTTGGAAACGCTTTTAGTGTGATAACTACAGAGAAGTGTAGTTAGATGTAATGGCTGTATCCATAGGGGAAAAATATAGGTTGGACTATATTGACGTGAATATGTATATTTAGTTACTTCTCAGATTTGAATCTAGATGCTAGGCGCTGTAGAGTCTCCTTTATACCTGTATACTCGAGTTCTTCCGGTCCTAGTATAGCCGGTGCTATAGGTCCATTCCTTCTTATAAGTTCAGCCATCTGTAGAGCTATTCTACGTGAATGGTCGAATGCTACATCTTCGAAGAGATCGGCAGGTCCTATTAGCCTACCTTCAGCTAGCTGGAATCCTAGTGCTACCACTCTGGGTGGTCCGTCGAAGAATGAGCATCTACTATCCTTTAAGCCTACAGGCATTAGCGGTCCGTAGTGTGACCCCCTCATCCAGCCTGCTACGAAGTGTGGTGTGAAGAATGGGGCTAAAGCTTCTCCGACAGCTGGTAAGCCATGCTGACATCTGACTATGCATACAGGGTCATCCTTACCTACATATCTACCTGCTATCAAGCTTAGTCTTGTCACGCTAGCTACAGCTGCTAGTAATCCATCAGCTCTATATACTCTCTCTATGATATACCTCCCTGTAGTACCTATCAAAGCTAGTAGATCGTATGCTTCTTCAGGTGTCTTCAGGTCTATCGTCTTACCTTCGATTACATCCATAACCCTGAAGACGAAACCCTGATGTAAGGCTGGATCTATGATTAACCCAGCTGTGTTCCATGGATCGGCAAATATTCTGTATAGAGGTAGATTCCATGCTCCAGGCTCAGTCTTATCAGCGGCGAAGACTATTATAGGTTCACTCCTCCTCTCCTCTATCTCCATCTCGGCTACTCCAGGCCCCATACCCCTAACGTTACCTGAGAATGCCTCGCTTAGTAGATCCTGGCCTGCGGCATACAGTTTTCTAGGACGTGAAACCTTCTCCGTCACTTCCTTGAATACATTCCAAGCTAGGCCGTGGATCTCAGGGCTAGATTCACCTTTAGTATGGGTCATTACAAGTTCTAGATCATCGCCGGCGTTGAATACGTAGTAGTCTATCAGCAAACCGTCATCCTTAGCTTTCTCTAAAATCTTCTTAGCAAGCTCTATCTGCTCTTGATAGACTATATGGTGCCCAGCTAGGGATCCTACATCGGCTTTTATAACGGATATAGTTATCTTCATCTAGTAGTTCACCGCCATAGGATGCTCACGATACACTTACATATTAACGTTTAGCTTAAAGGTTTATGATATCATCAGCTTATACCGGATAGAGCTATTTCCATGAACATCAATAACTCCTCCATCCTGGAAGCCGGTATTCGCATCGCAGCGGATTGTGGATGCCCCCCGCCATAGCCTCCTAGAGCTGTGGATAATCTACGTGCTAGATCGTTTAGATCTATCATAGGATTCCTACTCCTCAAACTTATGTGAGCTATACCTTTATTCACGGTTACTGCTATAGCTACATCGGCTTTAGTGCATGCTAGAGCGTAGTTTGCAGCTTTACCTCCGAAACCGCTTATAGGTATTTTCGATACGATAGCTATCCTACCCTTAACCGTGACGTTCTCTTCGACATACTTGTAGACCTTATACTCGTCGCTTAAGGTTTTAAGACAGCTCGATACTAATTCAGGTATACTGCTAGGAGGATTCCCCTGTGCTAGCCTATCTATGAGTTTATCGATGAAAGCCTGATCTCTTCTAGATATCAATCCTTCAACTATGAATCCTGCTTCAAGGTATATGAGACGTCTATCCCATAGACTCAATATTTCCCTGACTAGCTGGGAGTCATCGCACATATCGCCTATCGCACCGTACACCATAAGCATCTTAGAGATCCTATCATCGGGTTCACCTAACGCTTCATATACAAGTTGGGACGCTGATACACCTGATCTATACCTATACTCTAATCTATCTAGATCTGATGGGGGGAATCCTGACGGTGGTGGATGATGATCGATATAGCATACCGAGCATCCAGGTGGTAGACCTCTTATTAGATCTATAAGTTCGCCTATATGGCCTGTATCTAAGGCGATATCGCATATGATTATAGTCGATGGATTCGTAGATACTATCGATCTTAAAGCTCTACAGAGACCTGTAGGTGTAGATATACGTATACGATCCACCCCTAGATTCCTTTTAAGTAGAGCAGCCGAGCAGATGCCGTCACAATCTTCGGGTCTCGATCCGAGACTCTCCGTGCGTAACGGCTACTATAGGCTCCCTGAACATCTGCACCACCACGCTCTACACTTTACAGTTAAATTTAAAGCCCTTCTGATTAATGTTTGTAGACTTTATGAAAGCTAGGTTCAAACTGGTAGCTTTCGACCTAGATGGAACACTAACCAAGACCGTAAGCGTATGGGAGTATCTACATAGGAGATTCGGTACTATCGATAAAGCTAAGGTTAACGCCGAGCTATTCTTCCAGGGGAGAATAAGCTATGAGGAGTGGGCTAAACTCGATGCGAACCTATGGCGTGGTATACCGTTAGACGATGTTATGAAGGCTTTAAGAGAAGTTGAGTATGTGGATGGAGCCGATTACGTCATAGAAGTTTTAAAGAAGGCTGGTGCTAGAATCTTAATTATAAGCGCAGGTCTACAGGAGCTCGCAGATCTGGCTGCCTGTAGGTTAGGTGTAGATTATGCTATAGCGAATAAGCTTGTGGTCGCCGACGGTATTCTTACAGGTGATATCGAAATTAGGGTTGGTATAGGGGATAAGGGTAGGATTCTAAGGTATTTTATGAAGCGCGACGGTATTCCTAGAAGCTTCACAGCGGCTATAGGGGATGATATAAGCGATATATCCCTATTCGAGGAGGCTGGATTCAGGATAGCGTTCAACCCTAAAGTCGAAGCAGTGAGGGAGGTAGTCGATGTAGTAGTAGAATCCAGTAATCTTAAAGCTATACTACCGTATCTTATCGACTTTTAGATTTTAAGTTCATCTCCTCTCCTGAACGTATAGACTTTAGTTAGATCGGATAGAAGTGATCTGAATGCATCTGGATACTCTGTATGTATCGCTGCTACGGCTTTAGGTTTGATTTTCTCGACTATCTCACGTATATCGATGGGGTATATATGTCCGGATGAATGTATATGGTATATAGATACACCGAATGTATTCAGCCAATTCAAGAGGCGGTTGAACGCTATCTCCCTCTCCTCCTCGAAGGGCTCTGAACAGCTTAAGAGATAGATGCTTCCAGGAGGGGGTTTAATTCTTCTAACCTCTCTCTCGCTGTATAAGCATGTAACCAACATATACTTCTCAGGACTCCGCATGCAATCATCTTTAAACTCTTCAAAGGATTTCACATCGTCACCTATCCTCGGAACCTTTAAGGATCTATCACTGGATAGATCCGTAACCGTATCCATAATTCTACCACTGCATAAAACTTCCCTACCGACTTTACGCGCTACTTCTACCATCGTGTTTAATCTATCTAGATCCGCCGGGGCTATATCCACTATAACTAAGCCTCTACACCGCCGTATTATGCTGGAGGCTCTAGCATCCACATCGCTTTCGCTCGTAGGTTCTACAAGCCTACCTACGTTCGTTCCTTCGCATATTAGAAGCGATACCCGGTCCTCTATCCCCTCGCATAGATCTATCCTAGGCTTAAACCTACCGTGAAGTCTGAAATCACCCGTATATACTATCAAACCCGATGGAGTATATATGTGGAAGCCGTACGCCCCAGGTATACTGTGATCTACGCTTATAGGCTTGATGTCAATTCCCCCAACTCTTATGGTGGATCCTGTCCTGAAAGTATCGAATCTAAGATGGGATGTACGATATAGTAGGGTCCTCCTTCTCACACGCTTAGACCAGCCGCTTATAATCCTATAAGTACATTCACCTAGAAGGATGCGTGAACCTTCCGGTAGCATCGTTATAAGACGCCAGTGATCGGTGTGCGCATGCGATATAAGGCATGCATCGATAGAATCTATGGCCTGTAGATCTGGGGCTAAACCTACACGGATAACCTCCTCTATACTCTCAGGTTCTGAAAATATGAATTCGAAATAGCTAGACCATAGACGATAGTTTAAACCAAAATCTAGGAGTAGTGTAGCACTTTCATCCTCTAGCACTATCTGGTTTCCACCTATGGATCCTTCGACACCACCATAAAATCTGAGTTTGACCATAAGCTAGCCTCTACCGGCTGCGGCTACTATCTTAACAACATCTCTATCTCTTAATACATAGTCTTTAGGTAGCCTCACCTTAGTCCTAACATCTATAGCGTAGAGCATGGTATTAGCTAGCTCGCTATGTATCTCCATAGCTAGATCGTAGATTGTAGTTCCTTGAGGCATGAGGAATGCGTCTGGGAGGATATTCCCTCTATGATCTGTAAGCTTATTCTCATCTTCAACCGGATATACTACGTTCATACGTAGAAGCTTGAATACGGCTACATCTATAGCGTACTGTACACCTGTCCTAGAAATCTTCTCGAAAACCTTCTCCGCTATATATTTCAAGGCAGCTCTCTGCCTTTCGGATAGCTGTTCATAGGATCTGACTCTGAACATCTCATCTCCAGGCAGGTATTCTATCAGTCCATCTGATTCAGCCCTCCTCAAAGCAAGCTCAGCTTCAGCCGAGCATGGGACGACAGGTGTAGGTTTGAAAGCTTCTACAAGCCTCTCATAGTTCTCCTCAGCTCCATCCACATCCATCTTATTAGCTACTATCACCGTGGGTTTAGAGACTTTTCTAAGATTCGTAGCGAATAGCTTCAACTCCTCATTGCTCCATCTTTCGAAAGACTTATCGTAGAGGTCTGATAGCTTAAGTGCCTCCTCTATATGAGCCTTATTTATCTTTAAACCTGAGAGTAGCTGTACTAGAGCTGGGATTAACCTGGTAGTACGGCTTTCAAGCATCTTGATTATCTTAGCTCTACTACCCTCTAGTATCTTGTAGAGCCACATCGTAAGCTCCTCCTCTATATCGAGTACATCCTGTATAGGGTCGCCGATACCTGGAGCTACAAGTTCACCAGCCTGGTTTATACTACCAGATGCATCTACAACGTGTAATAGTGCATCGGCTTGTGATGCTACCGTTAGGAACTGGTTGCCTAGACCCTTGCCCATCCATGCACCCTTAATGAGTCCTGGCAGATCTATAAGCTCTACCGGTATGAATCTGAAACCTCTTATACAGATAGAGTTTCTAGGATTATCCTTAACACCGAATTCCGAGCATACACAGAAGCTTCTAGCATACCCGATACCTACGTTAGGCTTCTTAGTCGTAAATGGGTATGTGCCTACCTCAGCTCTGAGCAGCGTCGCAGCGTTGAATAATGTAGTCTTACCAGTGTTAGTCTTACCTACTATACCAATCTTCACCATCGGCATGACTAGGATAGTATAACGGTATACGAGACCTAGATAAGAGTTCTGTATCTAACCAGGTAGTAAGGGTTAATATATCGCGGTTATTCATGGAGATATGGCTTGACCTTACACCCGCAGTATCTAGAGTATATACGTAGATGTATCGAGGCTAGAAGGGAGACTGATCGTATAATGCCCGTATGGCTTCCGCTACTACCGTTCATACTGTTATTGATCCTCGTATACGTATCGACGATAGGTGTACGTATCTTCATATATCCACGCTTCAGGCCGGGTGTAATAATTTTTCCGATCGTATGGTATACGGTAACATCCATCATACTGATAGTAGTGCATCTATTCAACGTATACATCGTTTATAGATGGATAGATAGGAGGAATAAGCATTTCAGAAGAGTTTTAAAACTATTCGAATCGATGAAAGACTATATAGTGGTCGTAAGTACCGAGAAGGGGGCATATGTAAAGGGTAAACTTCAACTTCTAGAAAGAGATATTAGAGATGCAGGCTACGAATGGGGCGAAAGGGATGCATTCATATGGGCTATCCTGCAGTTGATACCTATAGTAGGCTTACCGATTCTCATCTATGTATACCACTTCCTCAATAAGGATTTCTCTATTCATAGTAAGATGGAGAGGTATGTGCTGAGTAGCTTCTCATCGGTTGCCGTTGAGGTTGATCCCAGCTTCAAGCCTATAAGCTTTCATTCAGACTACGAGTTTCCAGATAGGAGTACGGCCGTATACATAGTAGCTACCATAGCTACGTTAGGCTTCTTCATACTCTACTGGATATATACTCTTACAAAGGATCCGAACGAACATTTCAGGGAGCATAAGGTTATGGAGGATAGGCTCCTCGAAGAGCTATCCAAGATCAGTTAAGATACGTATTGATCGAGTTTACGTATCAAAGCATAGGGTTTATGCGTATACATCATAAGGATACTCCACGTTAAACCAGTAGGTGGAACACCGAGTTTAGACGATACATCCCATATATCTCTACCTAGACCGTATCCCATGGTCTTATCGGCAATCCTACAAACCTCTAAAATCTCCTCTAAGCTTCCATAGGATCCTGATATAGCTATAGGTGTAGGTCTAGCTTTCCACCTTAACGATGAACCTATTATGAATCCTAACGTAGAGAGATTTATGATACCGTCGGCCGCTGGTCTTGAGGATAGATATATCGATCTCCAGCTAAACGTATGATCGCTATCTACGATAACCACCGTTACATCTAATCCGTATCTGTTAGCTAGCTTCATCCTAATTCTAGAAGCTAACTCCTGGGCTTCACATCTTGGTAGGGGTAGGGATGCATAGCTATACGGTAGATTATTCACATCCAATCCCCCTTCGGAGAAATGCTTTAAAGCAGCTACCGGGCCTGCGTAGCGTATCGCAGCCTCCTTATGACGTACCCCCTCAGTATACGGATAATTCCTAAGCTTAACAAGCGTGCTAGGCTTCAAGCCGCATAGGACCCCGAGTAGGTAGCCCCAAAATACTGGGATCCATATTCTGGCTAGAATCCTAGCAGATAAGCCGGGTTTAAGCTTAGACTCATCGACTAGGTAGCCTAAAGCGGTAGATATAGCCTTCTCGGAGATTACCAGATAATCTCCAGTCTTAGCATAACGGCTAACCCTAGAAATGATCTCACTTTCGAAATCGTATCCAGGTATCCAGTAGCAGCTCTCGAATACCTTAACCTTAAACCTCATCTATAAGCTAGATATAAATCTGGAAAAGTTAATGAATCTGAAGTTCTGATGAATCATATTATAAGAGGCGAGATTCGATGAAGGCTAGGATCCTACAATATAGGATCGGGCCTAAGAAACAGTATTCGAAGCAACTATTAGTTAAACCGGAAGGCGTAGAGTCCGATGCTGAAGCTTCAAAACTAATAGGTAGGAAACTAATCCTACAAGTTAAGTTAAGCAGAGAGACTAAGAAACTGCATGGAAAGATAGTAGCTACACATGGAAGGAATGGGGTCGTAATAGTTAGGATGAATAGAGGAGTACCTGGGACTATCCTAGGATCTACGGCAGAAATTCTATAGACCAACCAAAATCCTTAAAATACTCTTAGGAGAAATAATACGTCGAGGATAGCCCGGTGGTGCAGCGGCCAAGCATGGCGGGAGGCGGTAGGGCCAGTCCCTCCCATAAGGCTCTGGATCTCCATCGACGGGGAGGAGAACCCCGCCGACGGGAGTTCGAATCTCCCCCGGGCTACCATCCCATAACCATCGCCGTAATCTATGCTTCTCCTACTATTTTAGCTAGTAGCAATATGTTCGGGATTCTCGAGAGGATATTCTGTTTAAAGGTAATTCTAGTACTCCGTTTCACTATTATGCGTAGCTTTCGGTTTCTTTCCCAGAACCCGGTTCTCTGGAAGATTTGAATATAGAGGTGCCTATGTAGTATCATATCCCTCATTACCTAAGACCAGTCTCCCTTCTCCCGCGAACCTAATTCCTCGATATATTTTTTACATCTCCATAAACCTTTGAGGAATATGCTTCATTATCCATCATCCGCTTCAAAGATATTTTAAAGATCAATCCTAGATTAAAACGATACTCGTTACACGTCTATAATCTTCTAGGCTATTTCCTAGCCACCTTCTAAGTCTATAGAATGTTTCTAAGCCTTAATATACTCGGTTTCAGAGGATAATGATACCGATGTAGATGAATATTGCCGGTGTTAAATCTAATATTCTAATCTCCATCCTCCTAGCATCCGCCGTTTTAGGGCTCACCTCCGCTCTCTATTCTTACAATCAGTATGCGGCTCTTCTGCGTAGTTACGGTGAGCTTAGAAGATCATTTAGTAAGCTTGAGGAAGAGTATAGAGTTCTATATGCGATGTATGATAGCCTATCCGATGAGCATATAGGATTGAAGAATGAGTATAGGATTCTGGAGGCTAGCTACTCAGCTCTACGAATAAGCTATCAACGTTTAATCGGTAGCTACGAAGATTGGAGGAGGTATGCTTTATCCTACCTATTCCTCGAAGATTCTATAAGTAGGGTTCTGAACGATAGCGAGATATCAAACCTAGCCTCCTTAGCACAATCGATGATATCTCATCCCGACGATTACTGGTGTAGCGTGAAAGAGCTATACGATTATGTTAGAAAGAACGTAGAGTACGTCTATGATCCCCCGGTACCTTATCCCCCCTTAGCATCAGACCTTGAATGTGGGATATACGTGAAAACGACATATAGACAGATCGTTCTATCTCCAAGTGAGGTTTTAAGCTGTAAGCAGGGAGACTGCGAAGATCAGGCTATACTCCTATACGCGTTAATAGCATCTTATCAACGCTATATCTACGGCGAAGAGCGTATCCTTTGGCTTATAGATATAACGCTTAAAGATGGCATGGAACATGTAGCCGTAGCGTTCCCAGTAGGAGAAGGCAGGTTAACCATACTCGATACTGCAAGTAGCTATTATACAGGGTACCCGTCGGCTCTAGGATCTGAAAACCCCTATAAGGAGCTTGAAAGATATTCAAACTGGTTCAGTAGGTATGGGGGTATAGCTACCATAAGAGTCTACGATATACAGGATGGAATACCTATCAAGGTGGTTAGCGGAAACATATACGATATAGCATACTTCCTTACATATAGGTTAAGAGCTCAGTAAACGAGGTGAAGACATGGAGATAAACTTAGAGTAGCTGCCTATAGAAGATGACCTGCTAATTCTAGGAAGCCGAAGAGCACTCTATGAAGCAAGCAGATAAGGTGAAAGTGCTCGGATGCATTAAGGATCGAGGTTTAGCCTCTCATTATCTAAAATTTTTACAGGATAAGATTAGATATTAGATACAGTAAAGATGATTTACATATTAAAATTCAGCAGATACTTTAGTGTTTACACCATATTACTATAGGTATATGCATACGGAGCTTCCATATCTAACTCGAGTTTTCTATTCTAACATTCTAGGATACGTATTTGATGGCTTAATTTCTAATGTTATACTAGGAGGGTTTATCTACCTCTCGATTCCCCATACCTCCATAGATACCTCGTTGTATATGATCCCCCCTGGATAATCCCTACTTAATTCACACCTAGTGGAATCAGAGTCTAGTTAGGGTTGAGGAATGTTTATATTCCTAGTATTCTTTCAGCATTCTTGTATAGTATATTGTTCATAGTTTTATTTTTTAGATCGAGAGATTTTAGAAGGTTTAGGTGCAGCTTATCTACGCCATATTGTCCTCCATACATATCTATGCATGGGAAATCTGTACCGAATAGTATCCTAGAACTATACTTCTCTAGGAATAATTTAGCATACCCCCTATCCCTATCGAGAGCATTGTATCCCGATGTAGCTGAGATATCTGCGTAAACGTTATCAAGGCTCTCCAATATCTTTTCGATCAACCCTCCAGGTGATATAGGTCCTCTAGGATATGTTTCACAGCTAGGTATACTGGATATATGCTTCCACCATCCAGGTCCATGCATTATGAATATAGTCTTATTATACTTTGAAGCTACATCCAGAAATACGGTTTCTACCCCGTAGTTATGCTTATCATCGATATGTAGTAATATAGGTATACCTAGCTCCCCGCATATCCTGTAGATCTCAAGGGAGTATGGATGATCTATCGGGAGTTTAACCTTATACTCACCGAAACCTACAGCACCCCTAGATACATACTCCTCTATCATATGCTCCATTTTAGGGCTCCATGGATCCACATAGCAGAATACCATAAGCTGCTGATAAATCCTATTAATTCTATAGATCATATCGTACGAGTATAGATACTCTCCTAAGATCCTATCTACACCGGGTGTAGGTAGGATTACAGCTCTATCGATACTGGTATCAGACATATAGCTTAGGAGATCGTTTAAACCAGAGAAGATTATACCCTTCAAACCTCTATACCAGGATCGAACTCCTCCTAGGTGAGTATGGATATCTACTATCACAACATTCTCTGATCACGCATTCAACCATTTAATCTTAACGTATATCGTAGATGACATCTATAACCATCCCATTAACTACTAGTTAGAAGAAGGTTAACATTTTCTAGGTTTCCTAAAATAACTTGCGAGTTAAGCTATATAGAAGCAGCATAGTTGTATCGAGAGTTTAGGTGGCGTCAATCCTCAGGTCTACGTATCATCAGCTTTTCGTCAAGGATACTTCTAGAGTGTACTAGATCTTCTACTAACTCTAAATAGACTGCTAGATAAGGTTTAGCGGAGATTAGATTAGGAGGCTGTAACTTAAATTTTTATTATATGATCTCTCTAGCCAGCTTCAAACATTCATTATCCTAAGTAGATTTTTAAGTGTTAACGAATAATTATCAGTTACTATGTAGTATTTTTCTATCCGGAAGGAGGAATAGTGAAGAATATATCAAAACTACTCATAATAATGCTGTATGTCTATGAAAAAGTTTTAGAACGTAGTAAAGAGCTTAGATTAAGATTTATTGAAATCTATGTTTTAATCATAGTTTCATCGATGATTTTATCGATAGCATTTTAGATATTTAACTCCCTTCATAACTTAATTGAATCTTAAGATCTAATGTTCAGATAGCATACACCATATCTTGGACTATTCAATAGATGTTTTCTAGTAAATGCTTTAGGTAGAAATGTCTAAAAATGTTTTCGGTATATATCTGTTGGTGTCTATATATCTAGAAGGAAGAGTAGTATATATGTGGATGAAAAAGCTTTGAAGGATGTTTAAAAGTTATGCTGTGGGAGAAAGATTTAGAAACTAGTTCGTTTATAGGGGAGCTTATGGATTATGTAGAGAAGGGTTTAAATGAGCTCGCCAACTCGAAAAACCTATGAGTTAGATTTCGAACCTGTAATACCGAAGGAGGATCTTATGAGTATGCTGGTTAAAAGGATGATGGATAGGTAGATCAGATAGTCTATCTCGATAGTAGTGCCGTCGTAAAGAGGTATATTGAGGAGCCCTGGCATAGAGTTTGTAAGGGAATTATATAGGAAAGCATATGGAGGCGAGTTGAAGCTATCGTTTAATATATGGAATATCGGCGAGGTTTTAGACGTATTAGATAGGGCGAAAAGCATTAAGAAGATAATCGAAGAGGATTACATCGCTACGAGAAGATTTATACTTGAGACCATAAGGTTGGCTAGGCTTCGTTCGCTTATACTACTTCATGTAAAGAGTATAACGTTGAAATAGGCATAGATCATACTCGAGAAATGTCATGTGTATTAAGCTGACGCACTACAAATAGCTTAAGCTAAAAATGTAAACGCTATATGATTTCTAGCAGCGGATAGAAAGCTATGCGAAATAGCATCTAATGAAGGATTGAATAGCGTATATCTAAGCTAGTATGAAGGTAGAAGTGATGGTACAAATCATACATTCATCATGATAATAACACCGAACGACTGAAAGTATGATTGATCTTTTCCCAGTAATTATGAACTTTACAAAATCTAAGTTTGCAGTTTAAGTGATATCTGATATAGGGGAGAAGAAACCGATAAGGGGCTCTTTTATCGGTTAGAGAAGCTTCAAAGTTTACTGGTAACTAGGATTAATACATCCGAGTTCCATCCAACCTAGCACATCATCTTAAGGTTATAAACTAGGAAGATGGAAATGTTGTTAAGCTAACTCTAGAGACGAATCTAGTATCTCTCAAAACCGACAGATCTGAAAACTTCAAGCTCGCAATCTCTAGGAATATAGGATCTAAGTGACTCGGCAGTTCGAGTGTAGCATTAGTTAAGTCTGCGAAGTCGTCAACCCTACAGACTTTGGTAACTTACCTCTTCTCCTATATTCAAATCTATGATATCATACAATCTTCGCAACATGTTTGGTATCCTCTAGATGAACTATATTAACGAAAGATTTATATATTTGTGTGCATATGCACAATATTTGGTGATCCCAAATGGCTTGGGGTTGGAGAGATATTGGTTGGATTGGGCCTTGGCCTGGGAGAGGGCCGTTTAGCTACTTGCCACCATGGCAGAGGCCTGGATGGCTTTTCGGCTTCGGTAGATGGCTTTGGGGCTACCCATATAATCCATGGGTTTGTGCTAGATTTCCATGGCTTCCAAGATGGTGGTGGGTATACCCATACTACTATGGGTACGGTCTCCCATATTGTCTTCCCCCAATAATTTATCCGCCATACTGGTATTAAACTATGAGGGGTGAATGAGGATGGTGTGGTTTGGAAGGCAGAGATTCTGGCGATGGTGGATCTATCCACCGCCATATCCATATATGTATCTACCACGATATCCCTTTATATCTCCAGAGGATGAATTGAAGGCGCTAGAAGATTACAAGAAGCATCTTGAGGAAGAGAAGGCAGATATCGAAGAGGAGATAAGAGAGGTTGAGACGAGAATAAAGGAGTTAAAGGATATGCTTGAGAGGGGCTTTAGATAGCTTTCAGGGGATATAAGAGTATGAGCTTACCAGTTAAGCTTTTCCAATGTAGTAGTTGCGGATACATGATAGAGGTCCCTCAAGGTATACCAAAACCGCGAATTTGCCCAAGATGCGGTGCACCATCGATAATGATTCATAGAATAAATAAAGGACCTCCAGGGGGGAGGTGTGGAAGAGGTAGAGGGCCTCCTAGGTAAAACATTCACCCCCTCTATTTTCCCCGGGTATCTGGATGCTGATCGATATGGGAAAGGTAAGAGTAGCCGTTCCAACAAAAGCTCATGCAGGTCTAGATGATGTTGTCTCAGAAGTATTCGGTAGAGCCAGGACATTCACCATCATCGATATCGAAGATGGTACGATTATAAGCGTATATATCCTCGATAATCCTGCATCATCATATAAGCATGGATCAGGACCAATCGTGGTAAAAACCTTGGTAGATCTTAATGTGAATGTAGTATTAGCGGCGGAACTAGGACTGGAAGCTTCAGAGCTACTTAACTATCATAATGTAAGGGTTATCCCGGTAAAGCCTAATACCAAAGTTGCAGATGTTATTAAGGAAAATCTAGCAATTCTTGAGAAGTAATATAGTGGAGTAGTAAACTGCTAAATAGTAGTTTTGATCAACGTTTAGTTGAAGCTGTACGGTGGAATACTTTATTTAAGTTTGGGAGGAGACAGGAAATTTTCGATATTGGAGGAGTAAGGATAAGTGGGCAGCTAGGAGAATTGCCTACTGTACTGATTGGAAGTATATTTCATGAGAGGCAAAAAATAGTTAAGGATAGATATTTAGGGATTTTCGATAAAATCGAAGCTGAAAGATTGATAAATATTCAAGAGGAAATGTCTAATAAAACTGGTGTTCCATGCATGCTCGATGTTGTCGGAGAAACTTCCAAGGCACTAATAAAATACATCGAATTTGTAGCAAGCATTACTAACAGTCCCTTCTTAATAAATGGGCCTAACGCCTCCGTTAGGGTTGAAGCAGCGAATTACGTGAGAGAGGTTGGTCTCCAGGATAAAGCGGTTTACAACTCGATAAATTATACGCTGAACGAGGAGGAAATTAAAGCAATTAAAGGAACCGGGTTGAAGGCGGCTATCGTTCAAGCTTTTAACCCTAGAAATCCGTATCCAGATGGAATGATCCAGATCCTTGAGGGAACCCTAGAAAAAGAGGGGTTAATTATGAGAGCTTTAAGGGCTGGGATAGAGAAACCCTTAATCTTCACGCCAGTTTTGGATGTTCCAAATATAGGTTTTGCAGTTTACGGTGTCTACATAGCTAAAGAAAAGTTCGGTTTACCCACTGGGACAGCGCCGATAGGTGTTGTGGGGAAATGGTGTAAAAATAAAGGCCTAGAGAAGGATGCGAAGATAGCATGTAGAGGTGGAGTACTATCCCTCGCTCAGGCGATGGGGGCAAATTTCATCGTTTACGGCTCAATCGCGAAAGCGAAACATATCTTTCCTATATGCGCGGTAATCGATGCGATAATAGCGTATCATGCAAGAAGCCTAGGTATAAAGCCGCTAGTTAAAAATCATCCATTGTACAGTATATTCTAGAAACGGCTCCTATAAAACTCGTCTCCGCCGTATCTAAGTTTTACTAGTTTTCCTTCTTGAATAAGCTTTTCTATGATGCACGTATCCACTCCAATGCTGTTTAAAAACTTCGTTAAATAGTCTTTCCGTATCGGATGCACAGCCGCTATGCTAACTATCTCATCCTCGATCCCCCTAGTAAAAGCGAAGGTATCCTCTTCATGCTTCACTAAAAATTTTATTCTCTCACCTCCAAGCTCCTTTGAAAATGCTTGGAAAGCTTCGTTTAAGACCCCCTCTAGCTGGTTTAACCCATCCCTCCGCTGGCGGTCTTGTCGGCACCGCTATATAAGCCGCATCTAATTTATCTAGCTTCCCAAGATAGTCTACTATCCGCTTAAGTTCTTCACCATAGTTTATGCCATCAATAAGCATCGTTTCACTTATTATTGTTCCATCAAATATTTTAGTAAACTCTTTTATGCCGTGTAAAATGTCATTTAACTGCAAGTTCTTATGCGGCCTATTCACCTTCTTCCATAAGTTTTGACTAACTGCATCGATCTTTAATGAAATAAGATCGACTTCAAGTAAGCTCTCTCTAACATCATGCTTCCAGAGTAGAGAAGCGTTAGTTATAATAGCTATCGGAATACCTATCCGCTTTAGAAGTAGAATCTCCCTTCCGAGGTTAGCATCTAAAGTTGGCTCACCGCCAGGGACGAAGGTTAAATAATCTATCCGCTCACCTTTTAAGCGTAATTCTTCAACCTTCCTTTCAACCTCAGTTAAAATCTCCTTTGGTTTATAGAATCTTCGCCTTCTAATAAGCATATGAGTTGTCCTTCCTAGCTGACAGTATACGCATGAATACGTACACGTCTTATACGGGATATTGTTTATCCCTAGACTTCTTCCTAAACGCCTTGAGGGAACTGGCCCGAATACTGGTGAAGTCATCCACCACCCTCTTAGATAACATAATAATTAAATTAGACAATATAATAATATGATTATAATTAAGTATTCCCCCCATATTCTCTCTATCTCCTTTGCAACATCGCTTTCTGGAGAATACTCTATGATAGTTTTCCTATTAATCATCGCCTCGATAACCTTCGGGTTAAAGGGGATTCTACCAATAACCTCTATATCATTTTCTCTGCAGAATTCTACGATATTATCATAATTTATATCATACATGTTTATACATATTAAGGATGGGGTATCGAAATGTTACAGTAAGAGTAGTACTCTTTTCAGATCGTGAAAACCTGATACTGTAGGCTCAGTAACTATTAGACCTATATCCACATCTACAACAGAGGATATTGCCGGACAGCCTATCCATGGAGGGCCATCGATTAGTATGATATCGATATTCTCCCTTTCAACTAACATCTTCGCATTCTGCTTAACTATCGCTACAAGCTTTCCATCTGAAGATAGGATTAAACCAGCTGGGTATATCGAGGTGAGCAAACCACTCCTCATAGCCGATAGCTCAGCATTGGTTACCGGTGAGATTCCGCGGAAAACCTCCTTCGAGAAGGGCTATCCACAACATAGAGCTTTCATTAATGGTAGGTGGGAGCCAGATCCATGGATATGGGATGAAAGAGCGTTAGTAATCGATGTTAAGCGTAAGGGGCTAATTATCCTATCTGGATGCAGTCATGCTGGTATAATAAATACGATCAGCTATGCACAACATCTTACAGGTATAGAGACGGTTTACGCCGTTTTAGGCGGCTTCCATCTAGGAGGTAGGGAATTCGAGAAGCGTATCAACCAAACCGTAGAAGAGCTGAGAAAAATAAGTCCGAAGATTATCGTCCCATCACATTGCACTGGTCGGCATGCAATCTTCACGATGCATAAAGCTATGCTGGATTCATTTGTTTATGGAAGCGTCGGTAATCTTTACATGCTATAGTATAATAGTTAAGGAAAAAGGGCATGAGGGTAAAGGTAATATGGAAGAAGTAATTTTTGAATACCACAGATTTGATGCGACCCCCACCTCTATTTGAATCCTGCTTTCTGTTTGAGGATATATTATGGAGTTATCGTCAAAGGAACCATCGATGAATAGTAAATTTTCATTTTCTCGCAGATAGCTATTACTCCATGCCTCCTTGTAAACTTTAGTATACCGGCAGATATATTGATTCCAATATATTTTAAGGTCTCAGTAGATCTTTCCATGCTAGCATCTATACCGGGAAGCTTCAAGAGAATCGTAGAGATTTATTCAAAGAGCGTATAGTTGAGGTTTTGTTTTCGACGAGATAAAGTTTAAATGTACGACTAATCGTACATTTATATACGTCTAACATGGAGGAGCACGCTCTTACCGAGACTACGGAGGAATATCTTGAGATTATCTATAGGTTGCAGGAGAAGGTAGGTAGAGCACGAACTAAAGATTTAGTTAGACTTTTAAAAGTTGTTCCCGGATCGGTTACTAATACCCTTAAGCGACTTGAAAGGAAGGGCTATATAGTCCATGAGCCTTATAGAGGTGTAAGATTAACTGAGGAAGGTAGAAAGATAGCCTTACAAGTGATTAGGAGACATAGGCTTTGCGAACGGCTTTTAACCGATATTTTCCATGTTGAGTGGGAAAGAGTCCATGATATTGCTTGTAAATTGGAACATGTTTTCCCACGAGATATAATAAAGAAGATCGAAAAAGCTTTGGGGCATCCTCAAACTTGTCCACATGGAAATCCTATACCCACCGACTGTGGAGGAGTATTTGAGGAGGAGAGTCAGCCGTTAACCGACTTAAAGCCTGGTGAAAGCACTGTAATAGTTAAGCTAACTGAAGAGGAATACAATGTATTAGAGTATTTTGCTAAAGCAGGGATAGTGCCTGGAGCTACGATAGAAGTTCTGAGGAAAATTTCTGATGAGTTGATTCTTGTTAAAGTGGGGGATAGAAGTCATGTGCTCAGCATCTCTATGGCATCCTCTATTAGGGTGAGGGGGCTATATGGAACAGCGAAAAATATCTAGCGGGCAGGAGGTACCGTTAACCTGGTTAAGGGAAGGTGAAGCTGGGATCGTGTCGTCGATTAGAGGAGGCTATGGAAGGGGATATGGGGCTAGATGGGGGGCTGAGAAGCGGTTAATGGATATGGGTCTTACTCCGGGAACAGAAGTTTTAGTTGTGAAAGCAGCTCCATTCCATGGTCCATTGGAAATTTTAGTGAGAGGTACTAGGCTAGCCTTAGGTCGAGGCTTAGCTGAGAAGGTTTTTGTGGTGAAAAGGGATGTCTAAGAGAAAGATAACAGTAGCTTTAGCTGGGAATGCGAATGTTGGAAAATCCGTTATATTTAATCAGCTTACTGGATTACATCAACATATCGGTAATTGGCCGGGTAAAACTGTCGAGAAAGCTGAAGGAACACTCTACTATAAGGGTTATGTTATCGATATAATCGATTTGCCTGGAATATACTCATTATCGACGTATTCCTTGGAGGAGCTTATTTCACGAAGATATATCGCGATTGAGAAACCTGATGTCGTAGTGAATGTAATCGATGCTTCGGCTCTTGAACGAAACTTATTCTTCACATTACAATTGATGGAACTTGAATCTCCAATGGTTATAGCGTTAAATCAGATGGATATTGCGAGAAAGAAGGGTATATCTATCGATGTGGGAAAACTGGAAGAGCTTTTAGGAATTCCTGTCGTACCTACGATTGCAATAAAGGGTGTAGGTCTTACCCAACTTTTAGACAAGATTATAGAAGTCGCTGAAAAGGGGCAGAAAAGATGTGTTAAGATAAAGTATGGTAAGGAGATCGAGGAGAGAATAGCTAAACTTGCAGAAATGATTAAACAAATAAATTATCATTATCCAATACGCTACACAGTGATTAAACTACTCGAAGAAGATAAGGAAATTGTGGAAGAAATATCGAAGATAAATCCTCAGATAGTTTCTTTTGCTAGGAATCTTGCTGTTGAGATCGAGAAAATCCATGGGCATCCCTGCCCATCGGTGATGACTTCCGAAAGATATGAGAAGGTTACCTGTATCGTTAGAGAAGTTCAGAGGATTACGCCTCCTTTAAAGCCGTCGATCGAGGAGATACTTCACGATCTAACAACTCATAAGATTTTAGGTTATCCAATAATGATCCTTACACTTCTCTCCATATTCTATACCGTCTTCATTTTTGGAGGATATATCTCAGAACTACTAAACGGTATATTTTACGGTTTAGAGCCCTTTATTAGTGGGATTTTCGGGGTCGGAGTAGTGGGCTCATTAGTATGGAGTATTATGGAGGGACTTATCGCTGGCGTCACCATAGTTCTTCCATATATAGCTCCATTCTACGTAATACTATACATGCTAGAGGATTCAGGATATCTGTGTCGAATCGCATTCCTAATGGATAGCTTAATGCATAAAATGGGGTTGCATGGAAAAGCCTTTATACCGATAATGCTTGGCTATGGATGTAATGTTCCAGCATGCTTAGGTTGCAGAATAATGGAGACTGAGAGGGAGAGACTTCTCGCGGTCTTCGTAACAACCCTCATCCCCTGTGCTGCACGAACAGTTATAATCCTCGGCCTTGTCGGTCGATTTCTAGGGATGGAGTGGGCTCTAGCACTATACGTTTTCAACCTCATAATTATACTCTTACTCGGAAGATTAGCCTTTAAAGCTCTTCCAGGTGAGCCTACGGCTTTAATTATGGAAATGCCTACCTATAGGATTCCGCATCTAAAAACTGTTCTCAAGCAAACATTATTTAGGCTAATCGAGTTCATCAAGATAGCATTCCCTCTCATAATCGCCGGAAGCTTCATCATTAAATCGATGGAGGTTTTAGGTTTATCAGAGATTATTTCAACGATGCTTAGTCCGATAATCGTCACATGGCTGGGATTACCAGCTACTACAGGTATAACATTGATTTTCGGCATACTAAGAAAGGAATTAACGTTGATAATGCTCTCAACTCTACTTGAAACGACGGATTTCTCCAGCATCTTAACACCTACTCAGATGGTTGTATTCACGATAGTAACGATGTTCTATATACCATGCATATCGACTATCGCAGCATTAATTAAGGAAGTTGGATGGAAAAATGCACTTTTAATAACAGTGTTCGAGATAGTATTCGCAATAATTTTAGGTGGGATTGCATTCAGGATTCTGACACTTCTCATTAGGTAACATATAAGATTCAGAGATAAATCGTGCTGATTATTCACCACCCATAAGCGGTATTATCGCTATTCCTAAGCTTAGTCTTTAATCCTTGAAGCATATTTGAATTCCTTCTATTAATTAGAAAACGAATTGATGGCTCAACAATTCTTTAATCTTCACTAGTATATAGATATTGATACTCCTTATTACTATACCTGGACGCAATTATTTCAATTAAATCTTCTAAATTTGCATCATTCTTTATCTCAAATATCTTCTCAGCATGCTTAGTTAACTCATGTAAAAATTGTAAAATATCTGACCTAATCCTCAAACGCCAAACCACTTTCACTAAATAGCATTATTTCTTAAAAAGAAAATTTTCGAAGAGAATCCATCATATAAGCCTGAGAGTATTTGGGTGGGCATCTTCAGCTGTATTAAACCAGCACTAATGAGCCTCCAGTTCTCATGGATAAATTTATTGAAGTATGCTTCAGCAATCTGCCTTCTAAAACTATTATCGACACAAATAAATAAGACGGTCTTTCAATCTAATAGTCGCCTCTTCGATATCCATGATTTTAGGAAGAACTATAATATATAACCGTATCTTTTTCTTTGGATAAAAATATAGGATGAATTTTTAATGCTTTCCTTCTTATTTAAGCATTTCTTCTAAGCGCTTACTTACTTCATCCCAATTGACTATGTTCCAGAAGGCTTCTACGAAGTCAGCTCTTTTGTTTTTATAGTCTATGTAGTAGGCGTGTTCAAAGACGTCTAAGACCATTAGGATTGGGAATGTCGGATATATATTGGTGTTATGTTTCTCTATTTGCATTATTAATGGACGGTTAGTTTGCTTGCATATTGTTAGGGCTGCCCAACCAGAGCCTTCAACGCTGACAGCAGTCTGCGTAAACTCCTTTCTAAACCTTTCAAAGCTGCCAAACTCCTTCTCGATAATATCAGCTAATCTTCCGCCTGGTTTTCCTCCGCCTTTACCTGGCGGTGCAAGATTCCTCCAGAATATTGAATGTAATAGGTGTCCTCCTATATTCCATGAAAGCTCCTTTAAAGCGGCTTTAACATCTATGTCGGCATTTTCTTTACGGGCACTATCTAGCTTCCTAAGTATAGCGTTTGCCCCATTAACGTAAGCTTGATGATGTATGGTATAGTGTATGCGCAGCTGCTCCTCAGACATATATGGTGCTAAATCATTGTAATTATAGGGAAGCTGTGGCAGAACATAAAGTTTAGATACCTCCATAAAGATCACCTAACTATGTGTTTGGTGCTTCAATTATTTAACTCTATCTATTTAAGCAAACCCAGTTGTTCGCTAAATCCTCGAAGGGTGTTCTCGGATTAACGCCTAATTTGAATCACCGAATTCTGGATCATAAATGGTAACCACGAACTCGATACTTCCATTTATCTAACTTTATACTTTCTTAAACTTGCCAATTAAACCTCAGAATTTTTCTTACTCTCATCCTTTTTACACGTGCTTGAGCTATTATCTCACTATATAAGGTGATGGCATTTTCCTCATCCTTTATATCGCACTCTATCATCTCTCTAAGAATTTTGCCCACTAATATCTCCGCTGGCTTTGTTGTAGGTATTCCTCCAGGATAGAAGAGTCTTTCAACGATAGCCTCTGCATACCTCATCTCGGTTATCGCTATCTTCTTTAGTTCATTCTTAACAGCGAAATTCTTAACTCCAATGCACCGAACATACTGCTACATGTATTAAATAGATACTTGAAGCTCCCTCGCTATAGCAGCGTTTGATATCTCTAATAATTTCTCAGAGACTATTCCCGCATTTCTTTAATTAGTCTTATTATATCTTACCATACTCGTTAAAGTTTAACCAAAACGCATTTAACAATAAACTTAGAAAGTGAGGAGTCAACCCTACACTTCCGATCCTTAACCACCTCCAAAGATGGAGGATAAGTATAAATGATCCTATCCTTAATCGTCTCGTTCTCACCCTATTAGGCTTAAGTATACAACACTAGGAACAAACTGGATGAATTAGTACCTGTGATTTACTGGTAAATTGGTGCGGGGGGTGGGATTTGAACCCACGAAGGGCTACCCCACGGGAGCCTCAGTCCCGCGCCTTAGACCTAGCTTGGCTACCCCCGCTACCTCTAGTTCTATGTTGTAGATATGGGGCTTGGGTTTAAGCGTTTCCCTCGATTTATCTCCCTTAAAACTTCTTCTACCAGTTTATCTATTCCTCCCTCGATCCTGGGTGATAGATTTTCTCCTGGATCTACCGTGTACAGTTCTAAACCTATGATTACTATATCCTTAGGCTTTTCTGATGATAGGATTAGCGCTAGCTTTATCAGTGTAGCTGTATCCATCTTGTGGAGTGTTATCGATCTGGATGGCTCTATGGAGTCTAATCCGAGTTTATGTATTGTTCCAGGTGGTGCTCCGGCTCTTATAGCATCGATCACTATGAGTTTATCGCATCCTTCTATCTCGCTTAAGAGTCTGTAGGGGTTTCTATCAGCTTCTATCAACTCTACTCCTGATGGTAGGTTTACCGATCTAAGCTTATCTATAACCTTCAAAGCTAGAGCATCATCTGAGGATGCTATACTTCCTAGAGCTATAATCTTAATCTTCAATATCAGCTTGGATAGGTGAATTCGATCTATAAATACTATTCGCTATATGGTATGAGTGTGTAACGTTGATATAAGGCTATATCGCAAAAATTTATTGTGGCTAGTATGTCCGACGGAGAGGTTTCTATAGTAGAGGTTAAGGAGATAGGTGAGGAACCTATAGTAATCGCGGGGCTACCTGATGTAGGTTTAGTGGGTTTGATAGCTGTATTCCATCTAGCTTCTAAGACCGATATGGAGGAGGTTGGCTTCATAGAATCGGATCTACTACCACCGGTTGTAGTCCTCCATGGAGGTGTACCTAAACCCCCATTTAGGATACTACGTTCCGGGAGGCTAGTTGCGCTCGTATCAGAGATCGCTATCCCAGCTTCAGCCGTACCTAAGATATGTAGAGCTGTAGTCGAATGGGTTTCTAGGAAGAAAGCTAAACTCCTAGTAACCCTAGGCGGTATACCTGTTGAGGAGAGGTATAAGCTTGATAAGCCTAAAGTCTATGTTACAGCTTCGAATAGAGAGGTTTTAGAGGATCTTAAAGCTATGGGTATGGAGATACTTGATAGAGGCTACTTAGTCGGGCCGTATGCATCGATGATGAGGCTTGCACCGTTATACGGGTTAACAGCTGTGGGGCTTCTAGCTCAAAGCTTCTTCAACTATCCGGATCCAGATGCCGCGGCTTCGGTCTTAGAGGAGCTCGGTAGGCTTGTCGGGTTGGAGATAGATCTAGCCGAGCTTAGGGAGAAGGGTGAGGAGATAAGGCTAGCTGCTAGGGATCTAATGAAGAGGACTGAAGCTGAGCTTGCTAGGATGAGGAAAGCTCAAGAGTATGATATACCTCCGCTCCACGTATAGGGGGTGTAGCGCATGAGTAAGCGTAGGAGGTTAACGGATATAATCGAAGAGTACATGAGTAGGTTGGAGGGGATCATAGAGGATTATCTAGCAGAGGTGGAGGAGAGGAACCTCTGGCATCCATCATCAGAAGCTATAGAGCCGTTAGCTAACGTCTACGTAGAACCTAGAGAGGTTGTGATAACGGTCGATATACCTTGCGCCGATAGTGAGAGTGCTCGTGTAAGGTTCGTAGATGAAAATACCGTAGAGATAGAAGCTAATCTTCAACGTACGTTAGATTTCAGTTCTCTGAGAGTTACTCATAGGAGCGGTAGGTTCAAGAAATACCATATACGTATAGATATACCCGTACCCGTAGATCCTAGTAGAGCTTCGATAACATGTTATAGGAATGTATTAGAAGTAAGAGTTCCTAGAAAATAGACCTGGATACTACCTCCATCGAAAGAAGTGCTGCCATCCTCTAGCTTCAATCCTTACTCCAGAGGATAGGTAAACACCGCGCCCCTCTGCTACGCGTCCTATAATGCTAAATCTTGATCCAAGCCTAGATAACGCCTCCTCGACTAGTTTCAACTCGCTAGGTTTAACTGTGAATAGAAGCTCGTATTCCTCTCCCCCCTCATATAGCACAGTATATTTAGGATCCATACCATACCCCTCGATTATCGATGAAACTTCCATCGGTACAGGTATATCATCGATTATGATCGATACACGATTGATTTCCGCAAGCGTATTCAAGGATACAGCTAACCCATCGCTTACATCCATGCAGCTAGATATGGCTCCAGTCGATGCTAAGGTTAACCCTTCATCTAACCGTGCTTTAGGCTTGTAGACCCTCTCGAGGACTTTATATTTAATATCTCCGTTTACATACCATCCATCGAATAGTATCTTATATGCTAACGCTGTATAGCCGATCTCACCTGTAAGACATACTATGTCTCCGGGTTTAGCCCCCCTCCTACCTATAATCCTATCCCTATGGGCTAACCCTAGGATTGTTATAGCTACGAATAGTTCCCTAGACGAGGTTAAATCTCCTCCGACTACGTAGCATCCATATTCAGATGAAGCATCATTTAACCCTATTATCAATTCCTCGAAAATATCTAGATCGTACGTTTCAGGTATTCCTATAGCTGAGAGTATCGCGTATGGCTTAGCACCTTTAGCCGCTATATCAGATACATTAGCGGTTACAGCCTTCCAAGCTAGATTTCTATAGCTTTGATTTGGAAGCTTATCTGTCGATTCGACAAATACATCCGTATGCATAACTATGCATAGATCCCTATACACAGGTTTAGCTGCAGCATCGTCTATGCCTAAGCCTAAGATCTCATCCGGATCCTGCTTCAGGATGGATGATATAATCTCTATAAGCTTCCTCTCACCTACATCTGATAGCTTCATAGCTATGTACCATACTCGAAGCTCGATAAATACGCTATCTGCTCATCCGTAAGGCTATCTATCCTTACACCTAAAGTCTCTAGTTTAAGTTTCGCTACAGCTCTATCTATCTCCGAAGGTACATCGTATACGCTAGGTTTAAGCTTACCCCTATTCTCGATTAGATACTTTACGCATAAAGCTTGATTCGAGAATGACATATCCATAACCTCGCTCGGATGCCCCTCAGCCGCTACAAGGTTTACAAGCCTCCCCTCAGCTAGTAGGTATAGCCTCCTGCCATCCCTAAGTCTATACTCATCCACATAGGGTTTAACCCTACGCTTAGATACAGATATCCTCTCCAAATCTCCAACCGAAATCTCTACATCGAAATGCCCCGCGTTACATAGTATAGCCCCATCCTTCATGGCCTCCATATGCTCAGCCCTTACTACATCCCTATTCCCCGTAGCCGTTATGAATATATCGCCTATAGGAGCCGCCTCGCTCATAGGCATAACATGGAACCCATCCATAACAGCCTTCAATGCTTTAACTGGATCGACCTCTGTTACTATCACATGAGCACCCATACCCCTAGCCCTCCAGGCTATACCTCTACCGCAATGTCCATATCCAGCTACGACAACTTTCTTACCAGCTAACAGGATATTGGTAGCTCTCATCACACCATCCAATGTGCTCTGACCAGTACCGTAGACATTATCGAAATCCCATTTAGTCTCAGCATTATTAACCGCTATAACAGGTATCTTAAGCTCCCCCCTTACCTCCATCGCTCTAAGCCTATACACACCGGTAGTAGTTTCCTCGCATCCACCTATACAGGTTTCTAAGAGTTCAGGATGTCTCCTATGCATCGTAACTATCAGATCCGCACCATCATCGAGTAGTATATCGGGATTGTAGCTTAACACATCATCTATCGACTTGTAATATTCATCCTTACTCTGTCCTCTCCATGCATACACGTGTATCCCATCTAACGCTAAAGCTGCGGCTACATCATCCTGACAGCTAAGCGGGTTGGATGAGCATAGAGCTACCTTAGCTCCTCCGGCTATAAGTGTTTTAACAAGTACAGCCGTCTCCTTAGTTACATGGAGGCAAGCTCCTACCGTAACCCCTTTTAGAGGTTTCTCTTCTAGGAAGGCTTCTCTTATCTTCATAAGGACAGGCATATGTACTTCAGCCCATTCGACTTTAAGCCTCCCCTCTGAAGCCAGCCCTAAATCTCTAACCTTAGACATACTTCCACCAACTAACTTTTAAGATTCGTAAAAGCTTAAATGTTCGTCGTATCGTCCGACTCTTAAGTGTATAGCTTATGGATGTATGAAGCTATAAGAGATAGATGAAGCGTGAGAAGATAACCTCGATAAGCTTATAGCCATCGAGAAATGGTAGATTTATCTTTGCGGATGATGAGTTCAGCCTTAGCAGATATATGAAGATGGATCAACCGTCTGACGCTTACCTATAAATCCTCAGAGCTATGTACACCCACTGAAGACTAGGCTACTCAGAACCCTATCCATATACATCCATAACGAAGTTGATCTTAGGAGAACCTCCTAGTTACCATGAATATAAGCCTTGATAATAGTCTCCTAAACCATGGATCTAACAGGTATAGTGCAGCGAAGTATACGGATGCACCTGAGAGTATCGGTGGAGCTATACTCCTTAGAAGCGGTAATACCTCCACATAGACAACTTTAGGTCTAAGCATGTATACTGGTATAGCCATAGCGATCGATGCTAACATATATCTAGCTATCGAAGTCCACGGAATCCTCACACGTTCTAAGCCTCCGAGAAGCATCCTATACGCATATATCAACGAGAATATCGTCGATGCAGTAACCGATACTATCCACGCAAAAGCTATAGAGATCGATGGCTGCATCTTAGATAACCATGAATCTTTCTGGAGGTATAGTAGGCATGCTAGGACTCCCACATATATTAGCGACGACACCGTACTCATATTAGCAACCTTAAATAACTTGCTTCTGGCATAATCTCTGAAGTTTGCATCTTCATCTAGATCGACTCTCTCCAAGCCTGAAGCTATCGTCATAGCTAAACTAGAAGCTATAGAGATCAGCTGAAGTATAGCGTATACTGATAGGGGTATGAATACTATGGTATAATCTGATCTAAGTATCGAGAGTAGGTATGGTGCCAGTAGTACGATGCCTATAGACGATGGTATAGATAGCATGTATATCAGCTTAGCAGCTTCCTCAGCATCTTCCAGTCGACCTTCAGCTAGAAGTTTGGGGTATAGAGCTGTCGATATAACTAAGCTTAATCCTATAGGTGAGCCTACAGTCCTTATAGCTGATATGAATGCTAGACTATCGGTCGCCCCAGTCATATGCACTAAAAGTATAGCGTCCATCGACGAGATAATCGAAGGTATCGATCCATAGATAGGTAGCCATATACCCCTAAAGATGCGTTTAATAAGTTTGGTATCCATAGATGATCCTGATATAAACCGTTTAACAGCTCCATACGTCATCATAGCCCTAGCCGCATAGCCTATAGATACGGTTAGTACGATACCGACTAATCCCAGTCTCATCATAGCTACTAGTATGGATACCGATAGAAGCTTAGCCGTCTCGAAAACTATCGAAGCGAAAGCTAGTATCTCAGGTTTTAACCCTTGAGCTATCCAATCGAACGATGATGATATACCTATGATAGCTAACTCCACCGATACTAGGATTAATACTAGGTAGTCTACATCGATCGATTCGAAAATCATACGGGAGGATAGGAGGAATAGCAGCGGAGTGATCAACGATATGATCGAGCTTACGAATACTGCTGTAGCTCCGGTACGTTCACCTCTAGCTGTGAATCTTACGATCCAGTATCCTATGAAGCTGAGTGGAAGCATCCAATACCCAGATATAGTCGATATATAGCTCCATAAACCGAATTCATCGACTGTAAGTCTCCTAGTAGCTATCACCGTGAATAATAGACCTATGAGTAGACTATAGATTCTAGATATGAAGAGTAGTAAGCCTGCATACCTAAGCCTAATACTAGGCCTACTGCTATCTCCCTCCATCCCATAGCACCTTCTAGCTTCATTCTACCTCCCTGCGGCATCTCCTTCGTAGTACCATGCCTTCCTGAATCTACTCCATATACTCTTCACCAAATATGTTTCTTCAGCTATCCTAGGATCTTTAAGCTCAACTTCTCTGAGATTGTTAGACTCCAGTATGAATCTGAGTAGCGGTGAATCCACCTGTTCTAAGAGTATCTTCGTATTAGGTATTAGGCAGTGACCCCTTATAACGTCTGGATAGTAGATTGGTCTATCCCCTAAGACTTCATGGACTTCCGCGATGAACTCGGTTATACCCATTATATCGCCGTTAAGCTTTACCGCTATCCTATGCATCTCCTGCCATGTAGCTATTAAAGCTGCCCGGTATATGGTTTCGAATAGTTTAGCTAGCTCCAGCGTCTCTGGTTTATCGATACACTTAACCCTGAAGCCTAGATCCTCGAGATGTCTTTTGCCCTCATCTAAAGCTTCAGGTTTAACGGCTGAAATCCATTTAACCCAGAATCTAAGATGCCTCTCTAGATGCGGGTGTATACCCCTAACCGGCGAGTATGCTATAAGCGTATCTAGCCTATCTTGTAGGATCCTCGTAGTCCCAGGTGCAACGGTCGAATGCACTATCGTAAGTTTAGGTTTGAATCGCTTGACATAGGTGGATACGGCCTCTATAAACGGTGAGCTTCCAGTATATGGGAAGGCTATATGCAGATAATCTATAGGCGTAGGTATATCGTCAAGCCTGTCCACGCTTTTAGATGGATCCATATCGTATCCGTAAAGCTTGAATCCTATGCGTGATCCACCTATAACCCTATATAGAGCCCCACCTACTTCTCCTAAACCTACTACGACCATGCTACCACGCATATCCTCTCCTGATAAAGGTTATCGAGCTATAATAAAATCTAATCTTTTATCGAGGACTAAGTTTGGAGTATGTATAGGGGGTTAACGGTATCAGAGGGTTTAAGATAGCCGTAGCCGGGAAGGGTGGCGTAGGTAAAACTCTGATTGCCGGATCCCTAGCTAGACTCTTATCTAGGGATGGCTATAAGGTCTTAGCTATAGATGCTGATCCAGCTATGAATCTCCATCGACAGCTTGGGATAGATAGCGGAAGGGTTGAAGTCGTTAAACCAATACTCGAAGATTCCAAGCTTATAGATGAGAGGACTAATATCGGTTCAGGCTTCCTCCTACTAACACCTAGAGTCGATGATATAATCGAACGTTACGGTGTGAAGGGTATGGACGATGTTATACTTGTTAGACTTGGGACTATAAGGTATGGTGGGTCAGGGTGTATGTGCCCAGCTAACGCCCTACTAAGAGCCCTACTATCCTATATACTGCTATCTAGAGATGAAGCTGTAGTAGTGGATCTTGAAGCAGGCCTCGAACCTTTAGGACGTGGTACTGTGGAAGCTGTAGACCTACTACTATCGGTAGCTGAGCCTACATCTCAATCCATAGATACTTGTAGAAGGATAGCTAAACTTGCTTTAGATCTAGGGTTGAAAAAGGTAAGCTATATCGTGAATAAGGTTACCGAGGATGTAGATATCGAGAGTATAGAGTATTCCCTCGAATCACCGATTATAGCTGCTATACCATTTGATAGATCGGTCGTAGAAGCTGAGAGGCTTGGAGTACCGCTGCTAGATTATGCACCGAACTCTATAGCTGCTGAGGCCTTGAAAAACCTTAAGGATAGAGTAAGAGATCTAATCGAGGGCGGTGTAGGCTATGGCTAGATATGTTAGAGCTCACGTCTTCATATCTGGTAGGGTTCAAGGAGTTTTCTTCAGAGCTAACGCTAGGAGGGAGGCTTTAAGACTTGGAGTTAAAGGTTGGATTAGGAATCTATATGACGGTAGGGTTGAAGCCGTTATCGAAGGTGAGGAGGATAAAGTTAAGATGATGGTTGAATGGTGTAAGAGGGGTCCTCCAGGAGCTATAGTATCTAAGGTAGAGATCTTCTGGGAGCCCTATAAAGGAGAGTATAAATCCTTCGATATTATATGGTAGTTTATCGTTCGTAGAGCTTCCTAATTTCATGCAGTTAACATTCCATGTAGACGTAAGGTTTAAAATGGAAGATGCCTGCTAAGATGGTTTAGGTGTATTTGGAAGTGAAATCCTGGTTCAGATCTAAGATATCCCTCGATGGATTTTGGAAGTTTAGGATTGATAAGGATCTTGTAGGTGAGAGAGATGGATGGTTTAACGGATTCAACTCCCATGATCTGGTATACGTCCCTTCATCTTGGAATGAGCAGAATCCTGATTGGGATCAATTCAGCGGTGTAGCATGGTACCAGAAGGATTTTTATGTAGGGAAAGAGTTTGAGGGTAGGATACCGTGGATTATCTTCGAAGGTGCAGGTTATAAGGTTAAAGCCTGGCTCAACGGGTTTCTAATCGGAGAACATGAAGGATCGTTCACCAGGTTTAAGTATAGGTTGGATAAGCTGAATATAGGCGGGTTTAATAAGCTTATAGTTAAGGTTGATAATTCACCTTCGATAGAGAATCTCCCCCCAGCTTTAAATCTCAATGTATCCGCGTTCGATTTCTTCAATTATGGAGGTATACATAGACCTGTATACCTTGAATTCACCGGTAGACGTTACATCGACGATATAACCGTATATACCGATGGTAGCGGATACTTGAAAGCTTCGATCACTATAGTTTCGGATAAGCCCATCGATCTGAAAATATCGTTGGGCGGTAAGGATCTATCCATGATTATACATGAGGAGATGGTAAGCGGGGTGGAAGCCGGTAGATTCGTTTATGAAAGGATATTCAGCGATGTTAAGCCTTGGAGCCCCGAGGAGCCTAACCTCTACAATCTAATCGTAGAGTTATATTCTGATGGTATCGTAGAGGATTCTATATACGAGCGTATAGGTTTTAGGAGTATTAGGGTTAAGGATGGCCGGATATACATCAACGATCATCCAGTATTCCTTAAAGGCTTTGGTAGGCATGAAGATTTCCCTGTTTTCGGTAAGAATTTACCAGGTCCAGTTCTTGTGAGAGACTTCTACCTCATGAAGAAGATCGGAGCTAACTCATTCAGGACATCGCATTATCCGTATTCCTCCGATCATCTAGATATGGCTGATGAATACGGCTTCCTAGTTATACTAGAACCTCCACTATGCTATTCAGGTATAGATCGTATACTCGGTAGGGATGGTATAGCGAAGCTATTTAGTAGCGATGAGTATCTAGCTAAGGCTAAGAAGGTAATCCTGGAAATGATTAACGAACATAAGAATAGGCCATCTGTGATAATGTATAGTATTATGAACGAGCCTCCGAGCGATATACCTGAGGTCGCTAATTTCATAGGTAAATTATCCGCGTATTTTAAAGAGGTAGATCCATCTAGACCTTTAACCTTCGCATCCCATAAAACGATTATGGATCTAGCTTTAGATTACGTAGATGTTATCTCCTTAAACTTCTATCGTGGATGGTACTCGCATTGGGGCGATATAGATAAGGGGATCGATAGCATGCTACTAGAGCTGGAGGATATTCACAGAAGATATCGGGGTAAACCGATAATCATAACGGAGTTCGGAGCAGATGCTATCATAGGGTTGCATAGCGATCCACCGCAGATGTGGTCTGAGGAATATCAAGCCGAACTTATTAAGAAGTATATAGAGGTCTTATCCACAAAGGATTACATCGTAGGCCTACACGTATGGGTTTTCGCAGATTTCCGAGCACCGCAAAATCCTGGGAGGACTATACTAAATAGGAAGGGTGTCTTCACTAGAGATAGGCAGCCTAAAATGTCCGCATCCATACTTTCATCTCTATTCAGAAGGATAGGTGGATGATATCGCTTCATCCAGTAACGGTAAAGTTTATAGGGTTATGATAGATCCCCTTCCTACTCGTTGATAGGAGGGTTGCTATGTCTATCGGGAAAGGTTCATTCATACTACTCGACTATACCGTCACTGTTAAGGAGACTGGTGAACCTGTTGAGACGACGATGGAGGAGGATGCAAAGCAGCTAGGCATATATAGAGCTGGGGAGGTTTACGAGCCTAAGTTAATAATCGTCGGTGAAGGCTGGGTCGTTAAAGGTGTCGAAGAAGCTTTAACGAATCTTAAACTCGGTGAACCAGTAGTTATAGAGGTTCCACCGGAGAAGGGGGTCGGCCCTAGAGATCCATCTAAGATTCGTATGATTCCGCTGAGAAGATTTCCTAAAGATTCTAGACCTAAAGTTGGGGATAGAGTTGAAGTTGATGGGCGTGTAGGTATAGTGAGAACTGTAGGAGCTGGGAGGGTTCAAGTGGACTTCAATCATCCTCTTGCAGGTAAGACTCTGGTATACAAGATGATTCTAAGGAAGACTTTGGAGAGTATCGAGGAGAAGATCGAAGCTCTACTACGACGTAGATTTCCAGGGATAGATATGGGTAAGACTGTAATTAGGATAACCGATCGGAGGGTTGAGATAGAGCTTCCGAGCGACCTACAGCTCGCCGAGGGGGTTCAGCTAGCTAAGAGAGGCTTCGCTACGGATGTAGCTAGGTATATCGATAGTATAGATGAGATCGTGTTTGTAGAGAGGTATAAAGCTGAGAGAAGAGCGTCTGAATCTTCAGGCTAGATGGGCTTTAATATAGCCTTAACTTTAAACCCGTAGTATCTACACGGAATCTTCTCATCGTAAACTTCTATCACCTTATATCTAGCGTTATCTTCTAACCCCTCTGCATAGCATAGATCGAAAGCTGGACATGACCTATCGCAGCATACCTCCGATCTAAACACTATTATAGCATCCTTTACAGCCTGCTTAGAGGTTATCGCAGCTTCTATCGATGCCTCCTCCAATTCAACTAGTACCGCTTCACCGTGGAGCTTGCATGGAAACCTCTTACCTCTCACTGCCACCACGCTATAGAGTCTACCAGGCTTAAGCTTCCCGAAGCATATATTTCGATAGCCGCATTCACGGCATACTTCCGGTATACCTATAAATCGGAATGTGTAACCTACGTTAGCCTCGATTATACCGCAGAGCGATAGGAAGACCATACGGCTATCGATTCTGTATCTGATATGACGTCTTAAACGTTTTTGTCTAAATTAGATATTGTCTAATCCCTCATCTCTCTAGGATGGGTCGACCTACCGTGAAATAGGGGAAAGCGTATCATACGCTTTAGAGGTTCTGCGGAGATAACTTAATCCCCGTTCCCATCCGGTAGATCCAGAGATGCTATCTAAATCAAACGATAAGCCTACGTGATTTAGAGAATGATAGCTTGAAGGTATTAATCTCTCGCCAGTTTAATACTTCTGCTACACTATTATCAGATATTTCATGAAAAACGCAAGCTGACGTTCAAATAATCATTCTAAGAATGTGTAAAAAATTCATTCATCTTGTAACGACAGATGGTAGTGCCTTTCACAGCTATATCGGTATATTTAAGGGGAGACTTCTATAGAATGATAGTTAGGAATTTAATTTTATGCGATAACCATCAGATGCGTTGTTTTAAATAGGATACCTCTACTCTGTAATATTCCATAAGCTTATCCAATGTACGTACGTGTGGTTCAAGCGTACAAAATCCATCATATCCATCTTGCTTTAATCGTAGAATCAATCCCTCTATATTCACAGCTCCGTATGGTAGTGGTGGGTAAAATATGCGGTGAGATTCATTAGGCGGAGCGAACGGGCCTCCTCTAGCATAATCTGGATGTACACCTGGTATAAACTTACATCCATTCTTTAAGTGGATGTATGCTATGTAGTCTTTCAATACTTCATAAGCATAAGGGAAGGGCTCAACGTTTGCTTGGTAGTAATTAGTTGCATCGAAGTTCGTCTTAAAAAAGTCAGAGTTTAAAGCTTTAAGTATTTTAAGCATACCTTCAGGAGTCCCGGAAGCATCGTGTGCTTCATTCTCCAAGACGATCGTTACGCCTAACTTCTCCGCATAATCCACTATAGGCTTCATTATCCTAACGAATGGGTTAATATTTGAATCGTGACCGAGGGCGAAATAATAGACATAGCAATTTACAAACGGCGAATTAAGCTCTTTAGCTATTCTGATTGTTTCTTTCATCGATGCAATATATGCCTCTGGTCTCTCGGATATCCCTTCCACGAAAGCATCTCCGTTCGTGATGCATGCTACACTTATACCATACTCATCGAGTAGCTCCCTCGTCATAATTAAATCCTCATCGCTGCATCTCTTACCTCGGAATCCTCCTATCAGGTTGAAGGTCCACAGTTCGATCCACGAAATTGAAAAGTCTTTAAGTATCGATAGTATCTCCTCAAGCGACTTACCGAATCCTCCGAGCTGTTGACCTGATATGGCTAATCTTATGCTACCCATTACGCTCCCCCATATTCATGCTACATCGATTACTACTTTGATACACTCTTGAGGTTTATCCCAGTTGAATGTAAGCGCCTCCCCTATCTTATCCAACGGAAAATGGTGGGTTATCATGGTCTTAACGTCAAGTCGTCCTTCAGACACCCACTTTACTGCTAGCTCCATTAGCTTCCTCATCCTAACGTGACTAGGCATACCTATTGGTGGACCGAAATGGCTCAGTTTTGTAGCTATCTTCAAGTATGGAACCGTTACAGATTCTGATACATGAGCAAAGATGTAGAAGGAGCCTTTAGGCTTTAAAGCTTCTACACCAGTAAAGATAGCTTTGCTTGTTCCAGCTGTATCGAAGACTAAATCCATCTCGCCGAACTCCCTCTTTATCACCCTGCCTAACTCATCAGGCTCATACTCCGACGCATTATAAACAGCATCAGCCCCAACCATCCTAGCCGCTTTAAGCCTATCATCGTATATATCCGTGCCGACGACGGTATCAGCTCCAAAATTTCTTGCATGTTGTATGATACTTAAGCCAGCTGGTCCACAGCCGAGCACCAAAACTTTATCGAGTGGTTTTATAGCAGCCCACGCATGGAATATGGTTGAGCCTCCTGCCAGCTCGAGGATAGCTCCCTCTTCGTCTGAAACGTTATCTGGGAGCGTTGCTATCGCAGCTATCTCTCGTACGTTTATCCTCACATATTCTGCAAATCCCTCGCACCAAGTTCACTCGCATATCCTATCCCCATTTTTCAGCTTAGGATAAACTTCGTTAACCTTCGATCCCATTTCAACTATTTCCCCGCTGAACTCATGTCCTAGTATGAAGGGGTAGTTTGTAGGCTCCCAACCAGCTCTCACAGGGGAGCGAATTCCTTGAAATAGCTCATAGTCTGGATGTCTGCAGATCGCAGCTTTACGTACCTTAATTATCACATCATAATCGCTCTCAAGCTTCGGTTTAGGCACATCCTTTACGACGATTACTCCAGGTTTTTCGACAACAGCTGCTTTCATATTTATTGAATAATTTCATTGGAAATTATTTAAGTCTTATTATATTGCTCTATGATTTTAGAAAGGCTTGGATAAGGCTACTATAGCTTTTCAGTTGATTCTCTTATCCATCAGTCGATCATTTTCCTTCAAGAAGCTTCCTCAGCTATGCGAGTATTGTTACATACGCTATTAATCCTAGTATCGATGTTAAAGCTAAGCTATAACCGATCAATCTACGCATGATAACGTCTTCACCCCCTTCTAATCCTACAGCTGATAATCCTACCGCTATACTTTGCAGCGATACCATCTTACCTAGTACTCCCCCAGCTGCGTTTAAGCTGGTCGTTATATATGGTGTTATTCCCATCATCTCAGCCGCCATTTTCTGAAGATTCCCAAATAAAGCATTCGAACCTGTTTCGGATCCGCTTACGAAGGTGCCTATCCATCCTATAAACCCTGATAAGATCGGGTATAGCAAACCTATATGCGATAATGCGTGCCCAAGCGTTAACGATAATCCTGTGTAATTCATTAGGAATGCTAAACCTAAAACCTCCATGACGGTTAGTATAGCATACCTCATCCTTCTCCAGGTATCTATATATAGCTTAGCTAGGATCGAAGGCTTTAACCCGTAGATATACGCTACGGCTAAAGCTGAAGCTAAAGCTATCGTTCCATGAGCTAAGGGTTGTAGTTCGTAGATCGCCGTGGATAAACTGCCGTAGAGCGGTATATAGATGGATTCATGTAGATTCGGTATGTATATCTTCATAGAGAACGACTTGTAGAATCCTGTAAGGCCGGAAAACCCCATAGCGATCGAGACTATTATCCACGGTATCCATCCTTTGAAGCCTACAACTTTAACGCTACTCTTGAATCGCATTCTTATGTAGAGTATCGTAGCTAGTATGGAGGCTATAGGTGCTAATATACCTGAGAGGTGTGGATCTATATAGATCGTCACCATGTATATGGATATAGCTAGCGTAACTCCAGCTATCAACCCAGCTTCATAGACTCTACGGTCGGATTCGTGGATAGAAGCTATCCTGACGACGAGTATGGATGTCGCTATCGCTATCAGAGAAAGATATAGCGAAAGATGTATGCATATAGATCTTAGCTCTAGATTCGATACTATTCTTAAAGTCTCTACAGGTACACCTAGGCTTGCGAACGGTACGGTTACGGTGTTCGCTATGAGCGATATACATACAGCGTCTATAGGTTTGAATCCTAAGCTTACTAGTAGGGTGGCTGAGATGGCTATAGGAAATCCATACCCATCCACGCCCTCTATAAGCCCTCCCAGTAGGAATGCTATGAAGAGAGCATATAGTCCTCTACTATTTGGTAGACTGTTCTTCATCCACCTGATAAGCTCCTCTACGCACCCGCTCTCTCTAGCTACGTTGTACAAGAATACAGCGTTAACCACTATCCAGGATATAGGCCAGAAACCGAATGCGAAGCCGTATAAGTAGCTCGATAAAGCTATATAGAATGGAGCCTTATATATCGTTAGAGAGATAGCAAAACATATTATCGAGGATGCTAAAGCAGCTTTCCATCCCGGGATCCTTAGTATGCATAGTAGGATTATAAGAGACATTATAGGTATAAATGAAGCTAGGCATGAGAGGGGGAGGCATCCTATCGGATCTAACGGTTGCACCCATGCATCCATGACGATTACAGTTTAACCTAGATAGTCTTCCTTATAAACAGCTTCACCCGATACACTTTAGTGCTCGCTCCATTTTCTATACAATAGTTTAGTAGGTGTAGCTACTATATCCACTTTCACATCATGTTCTTCCACCGGTATCCTATCTACGAGTTGTAGATCGTGAATCGTAGTCGCTACCGGTATATATCCGTAGAGCGTTCTCGCTAGGGATATCTCCCTATCACCGTACCCTCCTCCCTTACCTAACCGGTTAAATTCTCTATCGACCGCTACGCACCCAGTTACTATGAGATCGATTTTCGGAGGTTTATCTACGAGTGAGCCTAGCTTGAAAGCTCCCTTTATCGTCGAAGCATAGCCTTCCATATGCTTAGCTCTGGATGGATCTATAACTATGAATCCACTTTTAAGTCTGGGTGTAGCCATAATAACGATCTTACCTTGCTTCAAAGCATTCTCTCTTACAGGCTTCTGAGCGTAATCTGGGTTAGCTAGGATAACCGCGCTCCTCCTCCATTCATCTGTAGCTGTTAATCTTAACGCAGCTTGCTCCGATCCCTCGAAGTTCGGTATACGCCCATAGCATGGCAGCGGATATCTAGCAACCCCCCTCTCTTCGAGTAGCCTCCATATAGTTCTCCTTAGATTCTCCTTAGCCTCCGCGATTTTCAAGGATCAAACCCTCCTTATAACAGCTACGAAGAAGCCATTGCATAGATCCCTATGAGGGTATAGTCTCCTGGCATAATTTAAACCTCTAAGTCCATCGGATCCTAACAGGATCTTAGGTTTAGATAAGTAGAATTCTGGGTTTAACCTGAGGAATCTTTCTAATACCATTTCATTCTCCTCCAACGTTAAGCTGCATGTCGAGTATACTATGCGTCCGCCGGGTTTAACGTACCTCGATGCCGATTCCAGTAGTTCGTATTGAAGTCTAGCAAATCTAGTGATCATCTTATATGTCAACCTCCACTTGAAAGCTGGATCCCTATGCAGTATGCCTGTACCTGAGCATGGTGGATCTAGGAGGATAGCATCGAACTCTACATCCTTTAACGGTAGGTATCTTCCATCAGCTACCAACATACAAGCGTCTTTGATGGAGAGCTTCTCCATCAAAATCTTCATTAAATGGAGACGCTTAACAGATATATCTACGGATACTACATCTATCTTTCCACCTGCTATCTGGAGCAAGTAGCTGGTCTTAACACCAGGAGCTGCACATAGATCGAGTATATGTTCACCTGGTTTAGGATCTAAAAGAACTACTGAATAGCAGCTCGATAGATCCTGTACTTGTATTAGTCCGTCGTGGTAGGCTCTTGATAGTGGTATTGGCTTCTCGTAGCTTTCTAGAACATATACGTACGGTATATTATCGACCGGTTTGAGCTTGAATCCTTCGTTCCGGAGCATCTCTAAGCAGTCTTCTACACTAGTTTTAAACGTATTGATCCTAATGTAGATTCTAGGCTCAGCTTGCAATCCTTCGATTACCTTTAACGCTATACTCCTACCTAGGATCCTCTCTAGATACTCTACAAGCCATTTAGGCTGTCTATATGCTAAAGCCATCCTATCTAGTTCGCAAAGTTTAGTTTGATCATAGCTTAACGTTGCTATCCGACCTAGATACGGCTCTATCGGTTGAAGAATCTTCCATCCGTAGATGGATCTTAACGTCGATATGTAATCCGCTAAACTATGCTTAGGCTGGGAAGGATTTACCTTAAACTCGTACACTATAATCCTGATGATATTCTTAAGGATGGATGGTAAATCTTCATGATATTCTCTACCTATGATCGATTCAGCTATAGCATCTACTAAGTTAAGGTTCTTGATAGATTCGTATACTATCCTATAGGCCATACGTAGAGCTTCCATATCTGAAACGCTGTAATTCTTGGAAGCTTTGTAGAATACTGACTTAACGCTACTTCTCGTAGATTCCACTATCTCTAGAGTCTCGATAGCTATCTTCAAAGCGTCTGCTAACAAGAACGTATTAAGCAATCTATATCCGCGATACTATAAGAATTTACTCCGCTATATTCCAAACATGTAAGCGTAAACCCTTTGACTCACCCTATCGTACATCCATACACTAGCTAGGGAAAGTTTATCTTTATGTCAAAGCTTACTAAGTCTTGTTCACCCTTGCGGCGGCTAGGAGTCATACTTCATATATCCAAGAATCATAATATCGTAGTGAAGCTTGAAAATACTCCTAAGATCGGCGATTACGTCTTCGATCGAAACCTGAATAAGATAGGCGTCGTCAAGGATATAATCGGATCCACATCCTCCCCCTTCGCTCTAGTTAGATGCGAATCTATACGCACACAGATCGAAAGTGGAGTCATACTCTACTATTCTTCTCCACATAGATCTAGGAGGTAACCGGGCTTATGTCGAATGAAAATAAAGATGATGTAGAGATTATCTGTCCGCACTGTAAATCTCGTAACATGATATATGACTACGATAGAGCCGAGATCGTCTGTAGTGCATGTGGCTCTGTGATCGATGATAAGCTTATGGATCTAGGTCCTGAATGGCGTGCATTCGACGATGAGCAGAGGGAGAGACGTACACGTGTAGGTGCTCCTATAACGTATGCCGTCCACGATAAAGGTCTATCCACGATTATAGATATCAAGCCTAGAAGTGGTCTATCTATCGGTAAGCTAAGCCAGTTTATGAATCTTAGAAGATTGCAGAGTCGTAGTCGTCTATCGAGTGCTAGGGATAGGAACCTAGCTTTAGCTCTTAGAACTATAATGGAGATAGTATCGGCGTTGAATCTACCTAAACCCGTCCTGGAGACTGCATCGGTAGTATACCGTAAAGCTTTAGAGAATAATAAGGTTAAGGGTAGATCTATAAAGAGTATGGCTGCAGCCGCCGTATACCTCGCATGCCATCTATGTAAGCATGCGAGAACTCTAGATGAATTATCGAGGATATCCATGATGGATAAGAAGGAGATAGGTAGGAGCTACCGTTCGCTTATAAAGGATCTCACGATAACAGTTACACCTATACCCCCTCATAGCTATGTTAAGCATATAGCTAAACCTCTACAGCTTCCAGCTTCAGCTGAGCTTATAGCATACCGGATAGTGGAAGTCGCTAGAACACTCAAGATAACTAACGGGAAGAATCCTACGGGTATAGCCGCTGCGGCTCTCTATATGGCTTCGATTATAAGCGGATGTAGGAAAACTCAAAGGGAAGTAGCTGAAGCTGCTAACGTTACTGAGGTAACGGTGAGGAATAGATATGCTAACTTAGCTAGAGATATACAGGTCGATATATACGTGTAGCGTAATCTAAAGGGAAGCTATCTAAGCCAGTATCCCGGAAGCCATCTCGTCTCAGCTTCTATAAGCTCCGATAGTATCTTTCTCGCCTTCTCTATATCATCCACATATCCATCTATCATCATAGCTTGTATAGCTAGATCTTTATCGCCTGATAGCGCCGCGTCTATCGTTAACTCGTACTGCATAATCCTAGGTATGGTTAACCCCACTATCGATTTATGTAGCTTACCTACATGTATCGGGTGTATACCTGCCGAATCTACGTAAGCTGGAACCTCCACTACACTCCATGAAGGTAAACCCTCTACGCATCCATCGTTAGCGACGTTTATCCCAGGATAGAACATAGGCTCATCTAATACTATGGATTCTATAAGCTTCACTACGCCTATCCCCTCCTCCTCTAAACCTTTAATCCCTATCAATTCATCGATAGGTTTGGTATCCGAGGCTATAGCTCTGAGAAGCTCTTCATACGGCTTCCTAACTTTATAATCGTAGATCGTTCCTTCCGGGAATAGCTTAAAGTTATACCTAGCGATAGCCTCCGGCTTCATGAATATATGTGGGAGGAATTCCGCTACATGTCTACCGGGTCCAGGTATCAACTTGTAGATCTTGTAGAGGTCGAATATCAGCTTCGATCTCTCGATTACCTTCGGTTTTTCTTTGATTAGCCTCTCCAGCTTAGGATATCCCGGTTCGCCTTTAACCGTGAAGTCGAGGATCCAGTAGAAATGGTTTATACCGCCTATATACAGCTTAACATCCTTCGATGCTACGCCGAATATACGTGCGATACCATCTACCACGCCGAATATACCTGTGCAGAGCCCGTAAGTTCTCACCTTACACTCCCTGATAACAGCTCTTGTAAGAACTGTTAACGGGTTGGAGTAATTGAAGAGGTAAGCGTTAGGAGATATATCGTCTAGATCGCTTGCTATATCGATTAAAGCTGGTACATGCCTTATCCCCCTCATGATACCTCCAGGTCCGACAGTATCTCCTATCATCTGCTCGATGCCATACTTTCTAGGAATCTCTACATCTAGATGGGTGGCTTCAACCCCTCCTACACCTATAGTAACTATAGCGAAATCTACTCCTTCGAAAGCTTCCCTCCTATCCGTGTACTTTTCTACGCGTATATTAGAACTTCTACCTGTTGCCTCCACTATCTTCGATGATATCTTATACATAACATCCAATATATCCTTGTTTACATCGATCAAGGCTACGGTTAACATGCATTCATCGGCTAGCTTGCTACGAGTTAAAGCTTTGATTACAGACGGTGTAAAGGTTAGACTACCAGCACCTACGAGGGCTATCTTAACCTCCTTCATCACGTTCCGATCGCTAAAAGGCCCGCCTAATAATGGTAGTTTAACGTCAATTAAATATTTAATATAGAGTAAATATCAGTAGTATAACGGGTAAGATTATGGGCGAGGTTAGGGTAGGCATTGTAGGAGTGGGTAATGCCGCCTCATTTCTCGTACAGAGTGTGTACTACTATAGGAGCGTCGATTATATCGATCATATACCAGGCGTCTCCTTCCCAGTTCTAGGAGGCTATAGGTTGAGCGATATAAGATTCGTATCAGCTTTTGATGTAAGTAGACGTAAGATTGGTTTAGACCTTAGCGAGGCTATATTCGAAAAACCTAACGTCACACCTAGATTCGTAGATGTACCTAGACTTTCTGTTAAAGTTTGTAGAGGACCTATACTCGACGGTGTAGCCGAGCATATGCGTAACCTTTTCGATATAGAGCATGATATGCCTGACCCCTCGGTCGATGAAATAGCGAGGATCCTAGAAGATACTGGTACAGAGGTTCTCGTTAATCTACTACCTGTCGGGAGTAGGGAGGCTTCACTATTCTATGCGGAGGCATGTATTAGAGCGAAGGTGGCTTTCGTGAATGCTATACCTGTATTCATCGCTAGCGACCCCATATGGGGTAAAAGGTTCCATGAAGCTGGTATACCGATTCTAGGTGATGATATTAAAGGTCAGATAGGTGCGACCATACTTCACCGTTCCATAATACATCTACTATATATGAGGGGTGTAGAGGTGGAGGAGACTTATCAGCTGAATATAGGTGGTAATACGGATTTCCTGAATATGCTTTCTGAAGATAGACTGCGCGATAAACGTGTGAGTAAGACTAAAGCTGTGACATGCATCCTACCCTACGGGGATAAACTTGAATCTGAAGGTAGGGTGAGGGTAGGTCCCAGCGACTATATACCATTCCTAGGTAATACTAAAGTGTGCTACATATATGTTAAGGGGAGGAGCTATGCGGATTTTCCTGTAGAAATCGAAGTTAAACTTAAAGTCGATGATAAATCTATGATCGCAGGTATTCTGGTGGATGCTATAAGGGTTGCTAAACTTGCCCTCGATAGAGGATTCAAAGGTGTTGTTAAAAGTGCATCTGCATACTTATTTAAGCATCCTCCCATTCAAATTGGAAGCGATGAAGAGGCTTATAGGCTGCTGTTGAAATTCATAGAGGATGGGGAGGATTTAGCTTAAACCCTTGCTACTCCTACCGATACTGTATGAGAGAAGTATCATTGCTACCGTTTGAAGGGATAGCGTGTAGGCTAACACGATAGGTAGCGGTATGCCGTAATCTAGCATAAACCCATAGACTACGCCTGACGCTAGGAAGCCAGCTCCGTATAAGGTATTGAATACCCCGTATCCAGTCCCCCTGCACTCCATAGGTGTGATCGTAGCTATGGCTGCACGGTATATTGACTCCTGCATCCCGTATACGACTCCGTAGATTATTGATGCGATCATTATAGACCATGCTCCTTCAGTAAATACTAGGATCGAGGGTATAGCTGAAGCTAGCATAGGTATGTAGAGTATCTTAAGACCTATTCTATCGTAGAATATACCTGATAAGATGGCTGACGGAGCGTCTATAGCTTGTATAGCTAGGTAGATTAACGGTATAATCCATTCATCCACGAATATATCTGAAGCTTTATAGAGTATTAGGCTAGCAGGTATAAGTCCTAGCGTGTTAGCTAAGACTGCGGAGGAGTATAGCCAGAATTTCATACTTAGATTTGGAAATCTAAACGATTTAGATCCAGCTTTACGAGTAGATTCTACGGGTCCTATACTCTTATATGTGTACGATAATGTAACTATCAAGGCTATGTAGGGTATGGTTAAAACCGCAAATGCACATTCATATATACCTCCAGTATATAGCATTACGATAGCTACTATCAGAGGGCCTGCCACCGCTCCTACCTGATCTAGAAATTCATGTATACCGAACGCCTTACCCGCGCCTACATCCTTCGATACCATCGAGATTATCGTATCCCTACTCGGTGTCCTCAAAGCTTTACCCACTCTCTCTACTATAGATAGGGTTACGGCTATAGGCCAACTCCATGCTACGGATAACAATGGTATAGATACTATCAGACCATAGCCTGTAAAGGTTAAGCTCCAGTATCTACCGGTAGCATCAGCTATTAATCCTGATAATAGCCTTAGACCTAAACCCATCGAATCACCTAATCCTGTAGATAAACCTGTGATGGATGCTGATGCCCCTAGATACTTCAGAAAGCTTGGTATTAATCCTCTAGCTCCTTCGTAGACTATGTCGCCCATTAAACTTACGAATCCTAGGAGAATTATAGCCCTATAGCCTCTAATACTACATCTATCTGGCAACCCCATAAAGAAGGTTATAGGATTTCGCGCTTCTCTATAAAGATTGTGAAGCTTTTAAGGTATGTATCCGTCGATATCTAGATGTGATCGCTCCCTGAGGAATATGGTGGGTATACCTTTAGATCTAAGCTTCATCCGAAGCTTTTTATCGTTAGTTGCAACAGCTGCTCCAAGCTTAACCGCTGCTTTCACTATAGATTCATCCACACCTAACCTTTCAATCCCTTCTAGATCTAAAACTTTACACCTCTCCTCTATAAGCTTCAATGCTAGTCTAGCTCCGCGTGAATCATTACCCATACCGTCTGCTATACGCTTAACCTCCTCGATTATCTGCGGTAGAACTATAAACTCGATATTTCTATCGAGTAGATCCTCTATAGCTTCGAATATGTTCACGCCAAACTGGAACGGTATTAATAGGAAGTTTGAATCTAATATGACCTTGATGGGCATGCCCACATATTCCCGCTAAGATTCTATAATCCCGTAACCGATAAGCCTCCATCTATCGGCTATACGTCTACTTATAGCTATCCTCTGACCTATAGGTGCACATACAGGCCTCCTAAGCTTAACGTGTAATTCATCAGATCTTACGCTATCTACGATACCTACGGTTAACGACGTACCCACATTAAGTAGGAGAGTTTCTCCTCTAGATATAGATGCTACGTGTGTAGGCTCCACTAATCCGACTACATACTTAAATAACTCGTATTTCGCCGTGAATTCGTTCCAAACCGGTGGTACCTGCCCTGGATAACCCACTACGTTCCCTATCATACCATCCGCTTTAGTTAGGTATGGATCTAGTTTAGTGGCAACCCCTACTAACCCCCCACATCTAGCCTCCTCCACGCTTAAGGATCCATACCTTAAGCTTACTATTTCCGTAACTAAACTCCTATAACTTCCATTAGAGGTTCTAATCCCAGGTCTGATCTCTATTTCATCCCCCACCCTAAGCCTACCTTGAATTATAGACCCGCCTATCACACCGCCCTTAAGCTCCTCTATAGATGTACCAGGTTTATTCACGTCGAACGATCTTATAACAAGCATTAACGGAGGTTTATTCAGATCCCTTTTAGGTGTAGGTATGTACTTCTCTATAGCTTCTAAGAGATAGCCTATGTTAACTTTATGCTGAGCTGAGACAGGTATTATAGGGCTATACCCTACCTCATATTCGTCTAGAAATTTTCTTATCTCCTCATAGCTTTCTAAAGCCCTATCCCTATCCACCAGATCTATCTTATTCTGTACGACGATTATATTCTTAACCCCTACTATCTTAAGAGCCATAAGATGCTCCCTAGTTTGAGGTTGAGGACACTTCTCATCCGCCGCTATGACGAGGAGTGCCCCGTCCATAACAGCTGCCCCAGCTAGCATCGTAGCCATGAGGATCTCGTGTCCTGGTGCATCTACGAAGCTTACCGTTCTTATAAGCTCTACCTCAGAGCCGCATCGATCGCAGATAGGTTTATTCGTATACCTATATGGCGGGCTACACTTACTACATCTATATATGCTCATATCGGCATAGCCCAGCTTTATCGTTATACCTCTTCTAAGTTCTTCGCTGTGCTTCGCAGTCCATACGCCTGTAAGAGCCTCTACTAAAGTTGTCTTCCCATGATCCACATGTCCAGCCGTACCTATATTACACTCAGGTATCAACTTAGGATTTACTTGCATATCCACTCCTTAGTTTGAAGGATATACGGCGAGATATACCTTACTACAAGTTTGAATGAGAAAGTTTATGGCTTTAGCCATGGAGTGGATTGTCGAGAAGGTTTAATATCCTAGAGTAGAGAATACTTCGATCCTAATATCCTGCTCGAGATAGTAGTTTGGATATTTAGGAGCATTGGTAGGGCTTTAGACCGAGGATAGAAGGGCTCGGGTAAATAAGGATAGGGCTATACACTCAATCTAAGGGGTTGGTTTAACACTGTCTAGAATCCGACGATAGATCAGATAAGCCTACCGTGAATTTCCCAACTCCAATCGTGGAGGGTGTCAACCAATTTTTCTAATATAGAGATTCAGCTAAGTAGTAGAAGATTTCTCTACTATCTTCACATTAACTTGTATTATGTCTGCACTTATAGTATTACCCCTGACATATACTCTCCTTCTCTCCCCTTTCCTTCTAGGTTTAAAGCCTACCCCACCACTTAGTAGAAGCTTCTTTCGCCCTGGACCGTGAACATCAGCCCTCATAGGTATTCCATCTCTATCCGATCCACCAGTCACCATAAGCTTGCACCCCTTTAAACCCACCATACTTCCATCGAATGTGCTTCCTATCTTCAAACCGTAGAGTAGTCTAGCTTTCGCTTCATCGACTTCTATAGTCTTAGCAGTACCTGTTTCGGGATCGGATACCACGAGTTTTATATTGGGCATGTACTTCTACCCCCTTTGAGATATCCATCTAGGTTACGACCTCCCTCCTGTTTAAACTTTTCCCCTTCTAATCCTAGCTATCTCCACTATCAGCTCTTTATCCTCGGCTCTAAGGTTTTCACCTAACTTCTCGTATAAGAGAAGTTCATCTCTCTCGCTTAGGTATACGTATAGAATATCTCCTTCATCGAAGTGTCTACCGACCGTGGGCTTGTCTATAGATATAGCGATCTTCATACCTGCTGTAGCTTCAGGTATAGGTTTACCCCTATCCTGTATCTGCTCTATTCTTCCTATAAGCTTTCCATCGCTACGCATGAGAGGGGATCCAGCTCTTATTCTCCCTGCCAGCACTTCTACACCTACTATCGCTGGTTTACTCCTCCTAAAAACATAGCCTTGCAATACCTTTACCTTACCAGGCATAACTAGATCCTTCAACGTGAGTTTAGATAACCTATCCTTCTCCGATGAAGCCCAGCTTAAGTAATCCTCTATGAGTCGGTATATTATATTGTTAGCAAATATGGGTACTAAACCCATAGCTTCCTCCTCGGCTTCAGGTAAGATCTTAACGTTGAAAGCTAATATAACGCCGTATAGCGGATCACTAGCTCTACTAGCTTCCGCTTCGATAACATCCCTCCTAGTGACTGGGCCTATATCCGCTATCCTGACAGGTACACTATTCCGTTTAAGCTCAGATATCAAAGCTTCAAGCGATCCTAGTGTATCGGCTTTAACAACTACACCTATGCGATCGGTTTTGATCAGTAGCTCCCTAACCTCCTCCATGATAAGCTGTACGTATTCATTGATGGATCTACCCTGTTCGACGACATATAGAGGTGCACCTGGTATAGCATCCTCTAAGTTAGGTGCAACTATCTTTACACCTGCGGCAGCTGCAACTTCCTCCACTTGTTCGAATCCTCCTGTAGGCATTCTTATCTCCTGCAGAGGCTTCGGCTGAAATAATGCTCTAACCCTAGTCGATATAGGAGCTGATCTACCCATAGTTACTATTAAATCGCCTTTTCTAAGAATCCCATCATATATTATAACATTAGCTGTATGCCCTAATCCAGGCTCCTCCAGTACTTCGAGTATGCTACCCTTCGCAGCTCCGGATGCTACCATAAGCCTACTACGCATATACTGCTGAGTTATACCGACTAGCACCGCTAGAAGTTCTGGTATACCTTCGCCTGTTTTAGCCGATACAGGTACTACAGCGATCTCTCTCCTGAAATCTCTTATTCTATCGAATCTATTAGCGTTGAATCCATATGAAGCAAGCTCAGATATGATGCTCGATATCTTAACCTCGAATTCTGCTACTACATGCGGATCCTGTTTCTTAATGGATTCCATAAACATCGATCCAGGGCTAGGTATCCATCCATCTATGAGATCTATCTTGTTAGCGGCTACTAGGAATGGCACTCTCCTAGATTTTAAGAGTTCTATCGATTCGACGGTTTGAGGTTCAACCCCCTTCATAACATCTATAACTAGTATAGCTATATCGGCTATGGACCCTCCTCTACGTCTAAGATTAGCGAAGGAGTGATGTCCAGGTGTATCTATGATGAGGAGGCCTGGAACATCTATCCTCCACTTGTAAGCTTCTAGTAAAGGTTTACAGATAGCTCTGATGGTATCGGCTGGAAAGAAGCTTGCACCTATATGCTGAGTTTAGGAGGCTCTATGATCGAGCCTCATCCCCCCAGCTTCTTTCATAGCTATAGCCGTCCCCCTAATCTTATCTAGTAGGGTTGTTTTCCCATGATCTACATGTCCGAGTACGACTACTATAGGACTCCTTATACTCAAGGTATTCTCACCTTTTGATCGGTAAACCTAAATTCTAAAGAGGGTTATAAACAGTTCGATTAAGAGTGTGGATTTATCCGAGGCTGGAAACCCTTAATTATATGGGCTTTGAATATCTGTATCTTTAGCATACCGAATGAGAGTACAGTTGATAGCGTTTAAGGGATGGTGTATATGAGCAGTATCTATGAAGTCGAGATATTCAAGAGCGAAGGGTTTAAACGTAAAAGATGCCCTTCATGCGGTAGATTCTTCTGGAGTTTGGATGAAGATCGAGTATACTGCGGGGATCAACCCTGCGTAGAGTATAGCTTCATAGATAATCCACTCACTGGTACTAGATATAAGCTGGAGGATATGCGTGAAGCATTCCTCTCATTCTTCGAGAAGAATGGACATAGTAGGATTAGAAGGTACCCTGTTGTCGCTAGGTGGAGAGAGGATGTATACCTAGTCGGAGCATCTATATACGCTTTCCAGCCTTGGGTTACAGAGGGTGTAGTGCCACCTCCGGAGAATCCTTTAACCTTGAGTCAGCCATGTATAAGGCTGACGGATCTACCGAAGGTTGGACGTACTGGTAGGCATCTAACCAGCTTCGAGATGATGGCACATCATGCATTTAATACAAAGGATGAAACCATATACTGGAATAATGAAACCGTGGAATACTGTTATAGATTCTATAGAGATGTACTGAAAGTCCCGGCTGAACATATAACATTCATAGAGGATTGGTGGTCTGGCGGAGGTAATGCAGGTGAAGATTTCGAGGTGGTTATCGGTGGAGCTGAAGTCGCCACCTTAGTATTCATGCATTATAGGGATAGAAACGGTATTCTGGAGGAGATGCCGGTAAAAGTTGTAGATACGGGCTATGGGTTGGAAAGAAATGTATGGATAAGCTTGGGATCACCCACTATATACGATGCCATACATACGGAGTTCATCGATAAAGTTAGAGGCGAAGCTGGTATACCTAGGGTTGATAAGCATATACTCGTAGAGCTTTCGAAAGCTTCTGGTAGGATGGATGCTATAGCTGATGTCGAATACCAGGTTGCAGGTAAGCTGGGTTTATCGGTCGAAGAGCTTAGACAAATCATGAAACCCTATACAGCTATATATGCGTTAGCCGACCATACTTATACTGTAGCTTGGATGCTATGCGATGGGATCGTACCATCGAATACAGGTGCAGGCTACCTAGCTAGACTCTTGATAAGGAGGAGTCTAAGATTCCTTAAAGAGCTGGGATTGGAGACCCCCCTCTCAGAACTTATAGACTTCCAGATACGCCGTATAGCTAGAAGCTATCCTGAGGTTATGGATTCAAGGGTTAGCGTGTTAGATATGATATGTTTAGAATCTGAAAGATACTCTAAGACTCTAAGTGAAGCACCTAGGATAATAGAACGTATGATCGCAAGAGGAGGAGGGAAGCATAAACTTTCTTTAGAGGATCTAGTAGAGTTATACGATTCATATGGTATACCGCCAGAGTTTTCTGAGGAATATGCGTCTAAGCTCGGCGTAGAGGTTGAGAGAGGCGATTTCTACACCCTACTAGCTTCTAGGCATAGTAGACCTGAGGAGGTTAAGGTTGAAGAGAAGCCTACCGCTAAGCTTATACACGATTTACCTCCGACGCGGACATTATACTATGAAGATCCATATATGCTTTCGTTTAAAGCTAAGGTTTTGAAAACTATAGATCGATATGTTATACTGGATTCTACATGCTTCTATCCTGAAGGTGGTGGAGCTGTATCAGATACCGGTATTATAAGATGGATGGGTGGAGAGTCTCGCGTAGTAAGTGTAGAGAAGATAGGTGATATCATAGTTCATACGTTGGATGGAGCTATCCCGCCTATAGGTGTGGAGGTTGAAGGTTATGTCGATAGGGAGCGTAGGGATCAGGTTAGAAGGCATCATACAGCTACGCATATAATTATAGGGGCTGCTAGAAGGCTTCTCGGCCCCCATGTATGGCAGATGGGATCCTTGAAATCCGTAGACTATGCTAGACTCGATATATCCCACTATAAGAGGCTATCTTTAGATGAGCTTAGAACCTTAGAGAAGATCGCTAACGATATCGTTAGGGAGGCTAGACGTGTTAACGTATATTGGATGCCTAGGGAGAAAGCTGAATCTATGTACGGGTTCACGCTGTATCAGGGTGGGGTTTTCCCAGGTAAGATCCTGAGGGTTGTCGAGATAGAAGGTTGGGATGCGGAAGCATGCGGAGGGATACATTGCGAGAATACATCTGAAGTCGGTTTCATAAAGATTATCAGAGCTGAACGTATACAGGATGGTATCGAGAGGATACATTTCACAGCGGGTGAAGCTTCGCTCAAATATATATGGAGTATTGAGGATACTATAAGGAGTTTATCGGATATGCTCTCCGCTCCTGTAGATAAGCTCGTATCTACAGTCGACAATCTTATAGAAGAAGCTAGGAGTCTACGTAGAGAGGTTAGAAGGCTTAAGGAGAGGATAGCTGAATCGATCGCTACAGAGTATAGAAGATTCGAGCTTAGAGAAGGCGTTATAGTTAGCTTGGCATCCATTGAGGACGATCCTAAAACCATTATTAAGATCGGTGAGAGGATGGTGAATAGGGATCCATCGCTTATAGCCATCTTCCTCATACCTGGGGATGTTTATCGACTTGTGGTTATGGTTGGAGATGAAGCTAGAGCTAAAGGATTTGACGCAGGTAAGATAGCATCGATTATAGCTAAGGCTACTGGGGGTGTAGGCGGCGGGAAGGCTAGGTTAGGTCAGGGAGGTAAACTTAATCCTACCGAAGCTGAGAAGCTTCTATCTGATATCGAGAAGGTTAGATCCATTCTCGAATCTATAGGTGGCTGAAAATCGTTAATAGCTAGTTTTCCATATTCTCTTTTATCGCAATATTATGAGTAAGATTAGCATAGCTAGGTTTAGAACCGCTATTAAGAGAATAGCATCTGAAGCTATAGCTTCAGGTGAGAGAAGACTCATACTCATAGCTGGTAGGGAAAGTTTACGTTATGGATGTCTAGCTGTACGGATCTACTGTAAACTGGTTAGGAGGAAGGTATCGCTACTCTATAGCGCCGATACCGATCAAACTGGGGCTCTTATGGGTTTAGATTACGTGAAGGATGAATTGAAAAATTTAGTCTACCTCGATGCGTTGAGTTTGGATGAGAGTGATCTAGCTTTAGGTGGAACATGGGATCTCCTCCTAGTAGATTTCTCGAAGCAATTTCGAGCTAACGATCTAGGTAGACTTACGGAGACCGTTAGAGGCGGGGGTATTATCGTATTCTGTATACCTCCTATAGACGAGTGGCTTTCAACCCTCACACCCTTCGAGAGGAAGCTGATTTCTAAACCGTATACAGAGGATGATGTTAAGCATTTATTCAAGAGAAGGTTCATCTCCAAGATCTTAGAGCATACCGGTGTATGGCTTGTAGATCTAGAGAAGGGAGCGGTTCACGGTGAGGTGGTTAAGGTTGTTGAACATGCTCCTGTGAGATTCACGGTCGATATGTATGGTATACCTCTAACCGAGGATCAGCTTAGAACAATAGAAGTTTTCCAGAAGCTTCTCGAAGCTAAGGGTAGGAGCTGTCTACTAGTAGTAGCCGATAGAGGTAGAGGTAAATCTGCAGCCATAGGTTTAGGTCTAGCTTGGTATACTAAGAAGCTTCTAGATGAAGGTAAATCTAGATTTATCCTTCTCACAGCTCCTGAATTAGCTAACGTTAGAACCCTGATAGAATTCTTAGTTAAAGGTTTGGATATCCTACGTATAGGGTATAGTACGAGAGAGCTTGGAGGAGTTATACGTAGAATAGAAGCGGGTGGTGTGGAGATAACGTATACGCAGCCTGTAATAGCGGCTAAAAGTAGGGTTGCTGTTAAAGTCGTAGATGAAGCTGCAGGTATACCGATACCCCTTCTCCTAGGTATACTTAGAAGTTCTAGGGTATCAGTTTTCTCTTCCACCATACATGGTTATGAAGGTGCTGGTAGAGGATTCTCCGTCAGGTTTATGAAAGCTCTCAAAGAGGATCCTACGCTTAATGTAGAGTATGTTAGATTAGAAACTCCGATAAGATATCCTAAAGACGATCCTGTTGAGAAATGGCTCTACGATACCCTTCTACTCGATGCCGAGCCTGATAGGATCGAAGGTGAACCTACACCTGAACTGGTAAGCTATAAGCGTATAGGTAAGGAGGATCTATCCAGGGATGAAAATCTACTTAGAAGCTTATACGGTATATATGTGCTAGCGCATTACAGGAATAGGCCGAACGATCTAGCTATACTACTGGATGCTCCGCATCATTCGGCTAGAGCGTTAATTTACGATGGCAAGGTTATCGTAAGCTTATGGGTTGCTGAGGAGGGTGGCTTAACATTCACATCCAGGGAGGATATGCTTAGAGAAGCTGAATCCTCCGGTCACGTTATACCTAGCCGTATCGCCCTCCACTGTGGTATCGTAGATTTCTTCAAACTGAAGGGTCTAAGGATCGTACGTATAGCTACCCATCCAAGTTTCACCGGTAGAGGCTTCGGATCTAAAGCTTTGAATATGCTTGAATCAGAATCCATAGGTACTTATCACTGGGTTGGAGCTAGCTTCGGAGCATCCGAAGAGCTTGTAAGATTCTGGCTTAGGAACGGATATATACCACTACATCTAAGTCCATCCATAAACCCTGTTTCAGGTGAATATAGCTTGATAGTAGTTAAACCTTTAACAGAGGATGCTTACAGGTATGTAGCTCAAGCTAACGTAGAGTTTAGGCTTCGTCTGATCGAAAGTTTATATGACGTTTACTCGAAGCTTGAGCTTAGTATAGCTAGGCTTCTTCTATCAATAGGTCTTGGAAGTATGCGTGTGGAGCTTACTCAAAGCCAGGAAGCTAGAGTGAGGGAGTATAGCAGGGGTATATTAAGCTACGAAGCTTCATGCGATTCTGTGAAAGCTTTAGCTAAGATGCATTTCATATCTAAGCCTGAGGATAGAATTAAACTTGAAGAATACGAAGAAGAGTTGATGATAGCTAAACTATTCATGGGTATGGATTGGGAGTCTATAAGGAGAATCCTCAAAATAGATAAGCCTCTAGATTGTATGAGGAGGATAGTCGGTAGGATGGTGGAACGGTATCTAGATGGATCCAGTTAGCATGGCAAGCTTTCTCTCAAACTCTTTAAACGATGAGTATATCTCCTCTAGCCTTCCTCTGTCGATCCCCAGATCCACTACTCCCTCCCAGGGGAATATGTAATCGATGCTCTTCTCAGATGTGTATCTATCGATATCCAGGTTTGTATCGTCTACAGCTTTACGCCAACCGGATAATCCCCCGCCATATAAAGCCCATCTAGTTATAAGCTCAGCTAACTCCAACCCACCTAACGATAATACAGCCTGTATCTGGGCCCACCTCTCATCATAGAAATCCATGTCAACTATACGTTTATCGATAGACTCCATAAGCCTACGTCTAATCCTACGGTAGAAATCCAACGGTTTTAAGCCTCTCCACTGGAAGGGTGTATGGGGTTTAGGTATTACAGGGTTTATCGATAGCTTTATGGAGTTTGGATGCTTGAAGCCAGCATCCATAGCACTACGTATAACCTCTAATATATACTCCTCTTCACCTTCGAAGAAGCCCAAGAGGAAGTATAGCTTAAGCTCTTTAAAGCTAAGACTATATGCATCTTTGAAAATGGATGATAATCCTTCTTTGCTGTAAGGTTTACCTAGGATAGATGCTAATGGGCAGAAGCCGGATTCAGGAGCTAACGTAAGCATCTTCTGTCCAACCTTAGCTATGGATTCAAGCCTATCCCTACCGATGGTATCTATCCTGAGGCTTGGTATAGATGCTTCTAATCCCGCCTCGCTTATCCATTCTAGAAGTCTATCTGAATCCTTATGATCGAAGAATGATGGTGCATAGAACGTAATCTTCCTCACATTATTCGCTTCCGCTCCATCCTCTATAAGAAGCTTAATCTTCACTAAGCTTCTATCCCGTTTAGGCTTGAATATATACCCCTCCAAACAGAATAGGCATCTATGAAGACATCCTCTCGAAGCTTCTACGATCATGCTCCTACCCCATATAGGCTCCCTATCCAGCGGTTGCAACTGTAATACGGGGTGGTATACATCATCTAAATTCATTGGGTAAACCCTTCTAATGGGTGTTCTCGATAAGTTGTGTATGTATATTCCATCGATATCGGCTAATCCCTCCAGCATAGATTTCCTACTCCCGCTAGACTCGATTATAGCATCGAGGATTCCATCTATGGAAGGTTCGAATTCACCTATGAAAGCCGCATCGGCTATACACAACGTTAGTAATGGATTTGCCGTAGCTACAGGTCCACCTACTAGGAGTATGGGTGAATCCGTACGCTTACTAGATATCGGTTCGATACCGCTACGTATAAGCATCGAAGCCATCTTAACTATATCAGGTTCGAAATGTAGTGATGCTAATATAGCGTCGAAATCCTTCAGGGTCATACCATATTCTATACTTCGAGGTACGCGGTTAGAGTTGGGATCGAATACTACACGATCCGCTATGATATCGTTATGCGAATTACATATATAGTATAGCGATTGATGAGCTAAACTAGCTAATGCTACTTCATAACTTGAAGGATATAGTATAGCTATCCTCGCATACCCAGCCCTATACGATTTCGCCACCCTGCCATACTCTCTGAAACGCTCTGCAGACATAGAGGCATTAAGTCCCCCTAGATACGGTATTCCTCCTCTACTTTTATCTCTAAACACCGATTTAGCTATATCATCGTTCACACTCTTCTCATAGAATCTTATATCTGTGAACAATCGAATCCTAGATTATGCTCTATGAAGCCTGTAGTCTACGTAGCTAGATCAAAGCTAGATCCTGAAGGTATAACGGCAACAGTATTCAAGATGCTAGATCAGCTATGGAGTATCGTGAAGCCTAAAATCGAATCCGGGTCGAGGATTCTAGTTAAGCCTAATCTCACGATAGATAAGTCTTGGGATACCGGGGCTACGACATGCCCATACATAGTGGAGGCTATCGTTAGATGGTTGCAGATGAACACCGATGATTGTGAGGTTATCGTAGGTGAGGGGTCTATGTTAGGTGTGGATACATTTAAAGCGTTCGAAGCATGCGGTTACCTAGAGCTCGCCGATAAGCTGAACGTAGAGCTAGTAGATTTAAATCGTCAACCGACGGCTACGATTAAAATACCCGATGGTATAGTGTTAAAGAGTATCGATATAGCTAAAACCGTATTGGAATCAGATTTCATAATAGATGTAGCTAAACTGAAGACGCATATACTCACACTCGTTTCGCTCGGTATGAAGAATATGAAGGGTGTCCTACCATATAGAAGTAAGAAGATCATACATTTCTTAGGCTTGGATCATGGGATAGTCGATCTCAATTCTGTAGTTAAGCCTAACCTGACGGTTATCGATGGTCTTATAGGTATGGAGGGCTTAGGCCCGCTAATAGGTAAAGCTGTAAAGCTAGGTGTTATCATAGCTGGCTTTGACGTGGTTTCAGTAGATTCTATTGCTTCATATGTGATGGGTGTGGATCCATACGATGTTCTCCATATAAGGTATGCCGGTGAACGTGGATTAGGCATCATAGGGTTGGATGGAATAAAGGTTTACGGCGCAGATCCATCTAACGTTAGGATACCTTTCAAACTTCCACCTAGAAGTATAGTAGACGAGTATCCAGGTGTACATTTCATACTTGGCGATCCGTGTAGCGGTTGTATAGGCTCTGTGGTGGCGGCTCTAAACATTATGAAGGAGACAGCTGAGCTTAGGATGTTGATAGATACATATGGATGTTTAACCGTAGCTATCGGTCCTAAAGCTAGATTGGAGGGTAGCGGTACGGGTTTAACGGTGGTATGTGGACGATGCCTGTATCATATGAGCGGTAAAGGTGTATTCATACCAGGATGCCCGCCTCAAAGCTATCTAGTAAGAGATGTTCTAAGATCGAAGATAGGTCTCCAGCCGATATACATGGGTGAAGATGTGGTTAGGGAAGCTAAGGAGTTCTACGATACGATATTTAGATCGTAATAAGGATCCTAATACCTCTAGCTATGTATTCTACGGCTATAGCTGCGACTATTATAGCCGTTATGCTAGCGATTATCTCCGAACCTGTTTCTCCTAAAAGCTTATAGATCCTATCTATAGATCTTAGTGTAACCCATACGATAGCTATATTCACTACTACGGCCATGATCGTTACTAGGAAACCCTCTGTCCTTACGAGTATGAGGCTTGTAGTTATAGCTCCAGGACCTACCAGTAGCGGGCATGCCAACGGTACTACGCCTACCTTAGTCTTCGCAGGACTACGCCAGCCTTCGAGTAGTATCCTAATGGAAATCGCTAGGAGTAGCACTCCTCCCGCTACCATAAAGCTCTCTACAGATATAGCGAATAACTCTAGTATATACTGACCTAGAAGTGTGAATGCTAGTAGAAGTATGAAAGCCGTTATACCCGTGGTGTTGAATACGCTCCTCCTCTCATCTCTAGATAGATCTGACGTTAAGCCTATGAAGATAGGTACGTTACCTATGGGATCTAATACTGCGAATAGAGCTATCACGGCTTTAACTAGCTCTACAGGATCCTGCTGAAGCATAGAGTTTAATCCTACTCCCTACTGGATGTTAAGTTTCTAAGCTTACCTAGGACATCGAGCCACATGGATATTAGGCTTACAAGCTCGAATTGCTTATCCGGGTTACCTATCGTCGATACGAGATCCACTAGCTCCTCAAGCTTGGAGATAGCTATCTTCTCCAAGCTTCTAAGCGATAGGTCTACGGCAGCTCTATTGAATTCCTCCTCGCTTTTAACAAGTATGAATTTACGGTTGCATAGCGGGCAGAAGACGTCTCCCTTAAGCTTGAATAGCGGAACTTTACATTCAGGGCAGCTTTCGTTTAGCATTGATGCTCCCAGCTTCAGGAGTTCAGCCATACGCTTGAAATCAGCATCCTTCACAGCCATATAGCTAACCCCCTACGATCTACTAATCTATAGGTTTATCCCTGCTCTTTAAGGTTAGTTTCGATCAAACGTTAGGTTTAAAGGTTTGATAATGGTTATTTAACGCTATCGAGGATGTAGGAGTACCTGGGAGATTCATCTGAGTTTAGCTAGCTGGAGGTGGTACTATTTGTCTGCTAGGAAGAAGCCTACACCGGAGGAGTATAAAGCTAGAGTTAATCAAGCTATACAGCTTATGGAGACTATAGTTAACGATCGTCTAACGCCTAGGAATATAAGGAAGGTTGTAAGCGAAGGTATAGAGTTGCTTAAATCTGAAAAGCTGAGCTTAGCAGCTAGAGCTGTACAAGTTATAGAATCTCTGGATGAGATTATGCAGGATCCGAATATGCCTTTATATGCTAGAACCAAGCTTTGGCAGATAATATCGTATCTAGAAGGGATTAGAGACTGATGAGCTTCAAAGTGAGGGTTAGAGGCATATACGCTACAGCGTTAACCAAGCTACTATTAGATTCCGGCTTCGACATAGTGGATCCAAGCTTAGAGGTTAGGAGGAGGCTAAGCTTAGGTGATCCCATATACGATGAACCTGATGCATATATTATGCATGATGGGAGGGACCCCAGTAGGATATTGGTCGAAGGCGATAGCGAAGCTTGCAAAGCGTTGATGGATGTTCTTAGATATAAGATACCATGCATAGCTATCTTCGAATCTAGATTTAACCCCTACTCGGTATACCTAGCTATAGTAGTAGCCGGGACAGATGAAGGTATACTAGTCGATTTAGGTGGAGTATACGGTCTCCTGGTAGGAGCTAGTAGAACCTACTCTATAGGGGAGAGAGTGGTTGCTCAGGTTCAAGCTCCATGTTGGAGCGGTATGCCTAAGCTTTCAGATAGCGTAACGCTTAAAGGAAGGTTTACTAGGCTTTCGCAGGGTTTCGGTGTAGAATTCGATCCTAGGATAAGGGATGAATGCGTGAAGATGGATCTAATCAGGCTTGTAGAGAAGCTCGGTTTGAAGGGGTTTAAGGTGCATTTTTCAGCCTCCTCTATAGGTAGATCGATAGCTGATATAGTTGAAGATCTTAGAAGCCTCGCATCAAGATATCTACAGATATACAAGAGGGTGGGTGAAGGTGGTGCCCCCTCCGTTGTCGAACCAGGTGTTAAAGCGTTCCTAGTGGAATTTACGAGTGTATCTAAAGCTAGGCTCGATGAGATACGCAGCTCTACAACCCCTACTATCGAGGGGCATCATAGTTTTAAATGTTGCAAGACTCTCGGGGTGATCGTCGATTTTACTGAGTACCTAATCGCTAGAGGCTTCGATAGGAAGCTCTTAAGCGATATGCTTCGAGGATACGTCTACCAATCGATCAAAGTGGGATCTAGGATAGAGTTCATGCATGCAACCCTTACAGGTAGGGTTTTAAAACTTAAACCTGGCGTGGTAAGGTATTTCGATGGTAGATTGATGATAGTTCAACGTGTATTCTCAGGTAAAGGCGTGTATGATGGACTTAACATTCCGATATCCCCTGGAGACATATGTTATACCGTGATCGAAGATGGATCGTGGATCTTAAGGCATATATATCTATCCCAAAACGGATTGAAGGGCGAGTATATTAATATAAATACCCCACCTGAAATTCTCCCAGGGATGATCAGATACTTAGATTTAGCCGTGGATGTCGTAAGGACATCTGATGGTGAAGTTAAGGTAATCGATTTAGAGGAGCTTAAAAAATTCTTGGATGAAGGTGTTATAGGTAGAGATCTATACGAGATTGCTCTAGCTAAAGCTAAGGAAGCTGAAGATGGTTTAAAAGGTGGATGGAAATCGGTGGATGAAATTCTAAGATATATATAGTCTATTCAAATCTAGGTTATGGTTACTAGTATATACTTTAAACGATATTATCCTTAAACTCGATACAGCCTCCACGTTATGATTAACCCCAGGTGGTATGTATACTACATCACCTCTAGATACCGTTAATTCTTCGTCTCCGATCCTAATCTTAGCTTCTCCATCAACTATATAGTATAATTCCTCATAGGAATCGTGGGTGTGTAAGGTTGCTCTCTCCCCTTCCCTCATAATCGTATCCCATAACCCGACGATCCTCTTAGATATAGGCTTCAATGATACGCCATGTCTCCCCATTCTACCCACATACATACCTACACCCTACTAAGCCGCGTAGTCGTTTTTACCGTTTATCTCACTTATAGTGTAAACTCAGTATAGATGCTACTATCCACTTACTATCTAGCGTTGAAGATTATATTCGGTCACCCCTCTCAAATAGAGTTTCAAGGTTAATACCTAGATCTATGCACTATTAATCCCCGATACATCCAGAGCCTAGATAGAGGTTTATCTCCTCTTCAAAACCACCGTATCTGGATATCCGATTACTAGCAAGTCTACGTATCCCAAGAATAAACCTGTTTCTATCACCCCAGGTATAGATTTAAGCTTCCGATCAAGCTCCTCAGGGTCATCCACTCCTCCATCTACATATAAGTCTACGAGGATTCCGCCGATATCTGATACTAGGGGGCCGAACTTACCTTTTTCCACCGTACGTATCTCGGATTTGAAGCCCATAGATCGAAGCTTCCTACATACCATAGATGCAGCTTGAGGAATAACATCCAACGGTATCGATCCTTTAGAACCGAGTTTATCTACAAGCTTACCGTAATCCACTACGAAGATACGCTTAGAAGAATTGAAAGCTAAAATCTTCTCGAGTGTAAGGCATCCACCCCTACCTTTAACCATATCCAAATTCCGATTCACCTCATCGGCACTATCCACATACAGATCGATCCAATCCAAAGATTCAAGTGATAAAACCTTAAACCCGTAGCTAGAGAGCTTAAGAGATGTACCTAGAGAAGAGCATGCAAATATGGGATCATTTAAACCTAGATCAGCCATACGATCTAAGAGAAGCGATATAGTAGAACCTGAACCCAACCCTACGATCCTAGGTTTCTCCAACTTTACGATTCTTAACACTTCATCTACGGCTTTAAGCCTAGCTTTACCCAGATCATTCTGGAAAGATGTCAAAAGTAACCGCCTCTAGAAAGAGGGAAAATAAAATAGGTGTATGAACTTTAGTAAAGTTTATGTATAGCGTTTATCCTGTAACCGTGACGGTAGCTGTGAAATCTCCTTTATCGGTGATTAAAGTTACCCTTAACGTAACGGATTGACCTGATGCTATACTTCCTCTCGCGAGGCTTACATCGAGCTGTCTGGATGCACCTGGGTCTAATAGTGCTCCGACCGCAGCTGAACCTTCTATACCGGTATCGGTTATCCTTATCTCTCTTATCCTTATCCTAACCTCTCCATCGTTAGCGACCGTTAACCTTATAATATTCCCTCCGACTACGCCTGCACTCGTTACTGTCGCGCTTGCTCTACCAGCTGGTCCTCCTATAGGTATCTTAGAGAATACAACCCAAGACATTAAAGCTACGAAGAGTATGAGATCGACGAGAGCTATTATAGCACCTTTACCTACAGCTTTCCTACCACTCCTCAAACCTTTCCACACCCTGAAGATATAGAGAATTTAAGTTGAAATATAAGGCTTACGCTTCTCCTTCATGCTCTCATCAAATTTCCGCATTCAACACTACTTTTATCTAACCCCTCTTAAATACATTCTAAGGTAGCTTCTAGGATTGAAGGAGATAGATTCTACGAAAGATAAAGTTGTGGAAGATAGAAAGAGAATCTATCTAGCTTTAGAGTTATTCTTAACATCCATAATCCTATGCATATACAGCTATACTAGATTGTATAATCTAGGAGTTAGATACTCTTACGATTACGATGAAGGCGTATACCTGCAGACAGCTAAACAGATGTTGAACGGCTATAAGCTTTATGAGCGTATATTCCTATCCCAACCACCCATCCTAATATACCTTGTAGCAGCTTCCATGAGCTTTCTAGGTGAGAATCTATATGCAGGTAGGCTACCGATAGCTCTAACATCTATCCTAACCAGCGTAGCTCTCTACCTAGCTGCTAGGAGGTTATGCAATCCTATCGCCGGTATGGTAGGTTTAGCCGTACTAACCGTCGATAGGGTTTTCCTCCACTATTCTAGAGCTGTCGAAGGAGAGGTTCCATGCATCGCTTTCGCTATGCTCGCATATCTATTTATCGTCGAATACATCTATAGGGATCGCTCGATCTATAGCTTCGCATCGGGTTTAGCTTCTTCTATCGCTATACTCTCTAAGTTCCTAGCCGTACCTCTACTTCTAGCCATACTACCAGTATTCCTAACTAAGATTAGATCTAAGAATTTTAGAAGCGATGTAGGTGGATCTAGTAGAAGGTTGAAGGGATTCATAGCGTTTATCATCGGTGCATCTATACCGTTAGCTATGCTTCTACAATTCGATCCAGTAGATCTATATGATCAGCTATATATGTATCATAGGAGTAAACCTCTAGGAGGTACGGCTATAGATAAACTCATACAATTGTATAGATTCCTATCCGAGAATTTAGCGGCTTTAATCTTAGGCTCCATAGGTTTAATCGTAGCGTTGGTATCCTTGAATATCGGCTGCTTAGTAGCCTCCCTAAACCTACTAATATCGATCTCTATGCTGGTATTCCTACCTCAACCTCTATGGTATCATCATGCAGCAGTTCTATCCCCTCAGTTATCCTTTCTATCAGGTTTAACAATAGGATACTTCGCTAAGATCTGTATGAGGATGTATACTAGATCTAAACGTAAAGGTGGATCCAAGCTTAAAGCTATAATCTTAGTAGCTATTATAGGTTTATCTACGATATCGATCTACACCGTATCGACGAGTTTATCTGTACCTGATATCTTAAGCATAGTGTTTAGAGGTGGGAATGAACCGGAATATAAGATCGCAGGGTTAATACGTAACCTAACATCTCCGGATGAATGGATTATATCCGATGATCAAGCTATGGTATTCGTAGCAGGTAGGAATGTACCTCCAGAACTCTGCGATACATCGTTTATGCGCATATCTAGCGGCTATCTAGGAGACGACGAGGCTATCTATCTAGCTGAAGCTTACGATGTTAAGGTTATAATATTCTGGACTGGTAGGCTTATACAGCTTAAACGATTCTTAGAGTATGTCGAAGCAAACTATAAGCTTATAGGAGTATACGATAGCGGTAGGCGTATATATGTGAGGAGGGAGCTAGCTCCAAACAATGGTTTCGCTTAGAATATAGTTCGTTATGAATCCTAGAAGTATACCTAGCATATTAGCTACTATAGGATCTACACCTATATATGTTAATCCCAATAACGTAGAATAGTTTATCGCAGCACCGATAGCTACAGCTCCATGGTATCTCACCATCCTCTCAGCTATAGTATGCTTAGATTTTCTAGAGCTGAACGTCCATAGATCGTTAGCTATGAAGTTCGTCAGTATAGATGTCTCTATAGCTATCAATCCTGAAATCCATACTGGTAGATAGCGTATAAGTAATGCTAGCATAGATAAGTTAACGATTACGCCGGTAACGCCTATTAAAGCGAATTTAAACATACTATAGTCTGAAAGTCTTAAGATATGATCAATGTATCTAACCCACTCCACCAATCCTAGTTTACTCTCACCCCTATATCTAGGTTGAAATCTATACGGTAGCTCGCATATTCTAGCATCCCCAGCTTTAGCCGCTATCTCGATCAGTATCTTACAGCTTCTAGGTTCAAGCTTCACCCTATCCAATATACTCCTCCTGAAGAGGAAGAATCCTGAAAGCGGATCTCTAAGTTTCCGGATCTTAGGTATAGCTATCTTAGCTATTAGAGTTGCGATTAAGGATACGATCCGCCTCGATGTACTCCACTCACTTACGCTTCCCCCCTCGATATACCTACTAGCTACGACTATATCGAATCCATCTTCAGCTTTAGCTAGCATAGCAGGGATAAGCTCTGGTGGATGCTGCATATCCGCATCCATAACGACTATATAGCTTCCATAAGCTTTAGATATCCCCTCGACTATAGCTGAAGCAAGCCCTCTAACTCCACTCCTTCTTATAACCCTCACACTCCCATACCACTTACCATACTCCTCAGCTATATCGGCGGTACCATCTGGGCTATCATCATCCACTATTATAACCTCATGATCTACATGTTCGAGAGTATCTCTAAGCCTTATGAGAAGTAGACCTATATTCTCAGCTTCCATATACGTCGGTATTACGATGGATAGCTTAGCCATGAATCACCACCTATGGTTGAAGCTAGGATCGAACCTAGAGGTTCTCTTATCCTAAGATTCTCGCTCTCTAACAATAGTACATTAGAGGAATATATCGTTACCGCCCCCATATTCAATCATAGATTCTAGATAACTCGATCTTGTAAGCCTGGTCTTCTAGGAAAGATTTAATTCTTTTAAAAGCTTCACGGAGAAATAATCGTAGAGGGGGTTAAGGGTGAAGTTTAGGGATAGAGTCTTATATGCTTTAGAGCGTAAGGAGGATAAGCTCGATCATATACCTATACACGATAGTCCATGGAATGCTACGGTAGATAGGTGGAGGAGGGAGGGGATGCCCTCATGGATATCTCCAGCGGACTACTTCGGATACCATATAGCTATATTCAGCCCTGATCTAAGTCCTCAGCTTCCTATAGAAGTATTATACGAAGATGAAGAGTATATAGTGGAGAGGGATTCCTATGGAGCTATACGTAGGAATCATAGGGATTATAGCACGACTCCAGAGCTTATAGATTGGCCTTGCAAATCTAGGGATGATTGGGAGAAGCTTAAAGTTAGGTTGAAGCCTAATGAAAGGAGGGTTGACTGGGTTACAGCTCTACGCGAATACCATAGAGCTGTTAGTCGTGGGCGATTCATAATGTATGGTGCAGCCGTAGGCTTCGATGAAGTACAGCATTACGTTAGGACCGATATCCTACTGAAAGCTGTTATAAAGGATCCAGAATGGGTTGTAGATATGTACCGAGTGAATGCAAAGCTTGCTATGGATATGTGCGATATCATGATGAATGGCGGATTCAGGTTTGACGGCGCTTTCCTATATTGCGATCTAGGTTATAGGGTTGGATTATTCTTCTCACCTAGATATTTCGAGGAGCAACTTCACCCAGTATTCAAAGAATTATGCAGTTTCTTCAAATCTAGGGGTATGTATGTATTTCTACATTCCTGCGGTAGGGTTAAGGATCTTATACCATACTTCATAGAGGAGGGTATAGATGTGCTTCAACCGTTAGAGGTTAAAGCCGGGATGGATCTAGTAGAGCTTAAAGAGAGGTATGGGGATAGGATAGCTTTTATGGGCGGTATAGATGTTAGACTTATGGCTTTAACAGATCTTAAACCCCTAGAGGAGGAGATGAAGCGTAAGATAACGGTAGCTAAGCAGGGTGGGGGCTATATATACCATTCAGATCATTCCGTACCTAAGAATGTAAGCTTCGAAAACTATAAGAAGGTTATAGAATTCGCTCTGAAGTATGGATCGTACGATAAGTAGCCTTCAAGCCTTCGCTATCATGGAATCTACGATCGCTCTAAGCCTTCTCTCAGCTTCATCGAGTTTACATCTCAACCCTCTTATCATTTCATAGGCTTCGGAGATTCTCCTATACCTATCGGATATCATACGCTGAACTTCGATCGGGCTAGGCCCACCTATGGTACGCCTAGCTTCCACAACCTTGATAGGATCCAACGCTGATTTAACGATCTCATCTGGTATACCTAGAGGTTTACCATAGATCTTCAGGGATATCTCATCTAGAAGCTTCGAATCTATGGATGATGGATCCATACCTTTGGATATAGCTTCAGCTACCAGCGCGGCCGTTATGGTGTGCGCTGTCCTAAACGGTAGGTTCACAACTCTGACGAGTGTATCAGCTAACTCTGTAGCGGTCGAGAAATCATAGACGCTTCTCCTAAGCTTTTCGAGGTTGAATCTAGCTGTAGCTAGAGCTCCAGAGATTATACGTATCGATGAATCTACAGCTTCTATAGAATCCCATATATGCGGTGTTAAATCCTGGAAATCCCTATTATAGCTGTATGGTAGAGCTTTAACTATGGTTAGCGCTGCTATGAGGTTTCCGTAGATTCTCCCTGTTTTGCTCCTAACAAGTTCTATGCTATCCGGATTCTTCTTTTGAGGCATTATACTACTAGTGGATGCATATGCTTCATCTAGATCTATGTATCCGAATTCGGATGTAGACCATAGGATAATCTCCTCTGCTAGACGGCTAAGGTTGCATGCTACTATAGCTAGATCTGAGAGTATTTCGATAGCAAAATCCCTGGAAGCTACCGCATCCATGCTATTCTCTACGAGTCCGTCGAATCCTAGGAGCTCCGCTGTCCTTAACCTATCGAGCGGGAATCCGGATCCAGCTAGAGCCGCGGCTCCCAGAGGAGACATATTCACACGTTTATAAGCCGATATTAAGCGTTCCAAATCCCTATAGAATGCATCAAAGTATGCTATTAAATGGTGGGCTAGGGTTACCGGTTGAGCATGCTGCGTATGAGTGTATCCAGGCGATAAAGAGTATATATTCCCCTCGGCTATGGATAGTATAGTCTTCATAAGGTGTAGCAGGGTTTCAGCTACCCTGAGTATATCCTCCCTTAAAGCTATACGTATACATGTAGCAACTTCATCATTCCTAGATCTACCGGTATGCATCCTCCCCCCTATCTCCTCGCCGGTAGCTTTTATCACAGTTGTTTCGATAGCTACATGTATATCCTCCATACTCGTATCATGAGCTATACTCTCGTATCCATCCTCCTCTATAGCTTTGAGAGCAGATAATATCTTAGCGGCGTACTCTGATGGTATTATACCCTTCTCAGCTAGCATAACGACGTGAGCGTAATCGACCATTATATCTGCTTTGAATATCTTCCTATCGGCTTTAAGCGATGATGTGAATTCCGCAACCTCTCTAGGTCTAGCCTTCCTAAACCTACCCCTCCTAAGTATATCCTCCATACCATCTAGCGTTAAAGCTCTATGCAAGAACTTAAATATTCACTACGATTAATCATTCCGCATCTAGGTGTGTATGCTATGAGTCGATCTATATCTGATGCTAGAAACTTCATCTTAGTAGTCCTAGACAGCTTCAGACAGGATCATGTAAGCTACTATAACAAGGGGAGAAGGATCTTCGATAACGTACCTTCATGTAGGACGCCTAACCTCGATAGATTCGCCGAGGAGAATCTCGTATTCCATAACGTATATCCCTTAGGTCTTCCGACCATACCTGTTAGATACGAGCTATTAACAGGTATGTTCTCACTACCATATAGGCCTTGGCAGCCTCTCCTATCATATCCTAAGGATATAACCGCCGCGGATATACTTAGTAGGCATGGATACGTATGCGGTTTGATAACGGATACATACCATCTGTTTAAGCCTGATATGAACTTCCATAGAAGCTTCCACTGCTTCAGATGGATTAGAGGTCAGGAGTATGATGCATACGAATCCTCCCCGCCTAAACGTAGGGTTGAAGATTATGTGAACGAGAATTATCCGGAAGAGTGGAGGAGGCTTGTAGCTAGATATCTAGCGAATACAGATGGATTCGAATCTGAGGAGGATTATTTCCCGGCTAAAGTATTCAGGGAAGCTGTAGGATGGCTTGAACATAACCGTGTACATAAGCATATATTTCTATGGGTGGATTGCTTTGATCCACATGAGCCTTGGGATCCTCCGGAGAGGTTTAATACGTACACAACCCCATCCTATAGTGGTCCGAGGCTTATACTACCGATGGGTGGATACGCTGATAGATGGGCTACACCTGAGCAGATAGATTATATCAGAGGATTATACGCTGGGGAAGCTTCGTTCGTAGATTACTGCTTCGGATATTTTCTAAAAGCTTTGAAAGAACTCGGATACTACGATGATACTATAATAGTAGTTACGGCTGATCATGGGCATCCGCTTGCCGATCACGGTAAATTCCTGAAGGGTCCGGATAGGATGTATAGCGAGCTTTTAAAGGTACCGTTTATAATGCATATACCCGGCTACAAGCATAGGGATATAGATGCACTTATACAATTCCCCGATATCCTACCTACAATTCTAGAGCTACTAGGATTAGGATCTGAAGCTAGATGTATGCAGGGATTGAGCTTCATAGATGTGGTGGAAGGATCGAAGGCTAATCATAGGGACTGCATAATCTCAGGATATCATGAGGCTGTAGATCGATGTGTAAGGAGTAAAGAGTGGAGTTATGTGAAGAGACCTGAAGGCCAACCTGATGAGTTATATAACCTCGTAGAAGATCCTAGAGAACGAGTGAACCTTATAGATGAGAGGAAGGATATAGCGTTAAAACTTGCATCATACTACGGATTATACTTCCATAGATCTGAGAAACCATGGATAGTAAAGGGTCTTCAAGGTAGATACGAAACCATGTAGGAATCGATCCTAGAAAATTTAATATTCAAAAAGCGGGGATTATACTATAGGAAATGCCCGTGTTAGCATATGTATTCATAAATACGGAAGCAGGAAGAGCGTTTAAAGTTCTAGAAGCTGTTAAAAAGATCGAAGGAGTGAAGGATGCTCACACAGTCACAGGCGTATACGATATAATAGCGTTAGTAGAAGCAGCAGATCTGAAAGATCTAGGAGAAAAAATAGTAGATAGGATCCAAGGAGTAAAAGGTGTGGAGAAAACCGTAACAGCGGTAGTAGTAGAGTAGAAGCTATAGCCACTATTACAGATACGATAAGACGGATAGAAACATTTTAATCCTCAACGATACTGGATATTCTCTACGAATTTAGGTCCGGTAGCTCAGCCTGGCTGGAGCACCAGCTTGGTAAGCTGGGGGTCGCGGGTTCGAATCCCGCCCGGACCTCTCCACGGATTCACAGCTATCTGATTCCCGAGAATTAAGAATATTTGGGGAATATTCTCCTTTAATCTTTTTATCACCTCTTTCAAAGCATTTTCACAAATTTTCGAGATGTTCAAACCTAGTTCTTTGGCTTCTTTTACAATCCCTGAGTCTAGGTAAATGACCACATTCTTCTTTTTACCTCTCCTCATTCTAATCTCTGTAATTACGAAGGGAATTAAAGGTGTTTAAGAATTTCGCGAATTAAAAGTCTTTAGTATAGATGAGCTTTGGAGAGACTTGGTCTAGAGTGAGTATCAGAGGTTTAGGATGAGGAATAGGGTTGAGAGATTCAACCCCTCTTAAGTCCCTATTGAGCATCAAAATATCTCTTAACGTTCCGAAATCTCAGAAGCCCATGTCTTACTGTATCTGCTCTTCACTCATCTGCAATACCATCCTCTAAGCCTCCTTAGACGATATGGTTAGATTCTCCATGTACTATAGAAGTTCTATGGAGCAGGGTATGGAAAAAT
>CAZBGY010000002.1:27519-175052 GCA_964491605.1 uncultured Candidatus Bathyarchaeia archaeon | reverse complement strand
CCGCTACTTTCAATTCTCTTTTTAGATGCATCTTTTAAAGGATTCCATTAGGGAGGGGAACGCTCTCCAATGCTACACGACTATCACAAGGATCCTGGATACGGCGGAGAAGCTGAAGAGGATGCTTGAAACGGTCCCAGAGGTGAAGGCTTTCCGCTTCGAACATGAATGAACATGGAAGTATACATGGTGAGTATACATTGTACATGGTCACCATGTACAATGTACATGGAGAGTGTACATGGTGAATGTACATGGCAAGCGACACTGTGAAAGAGCGGATTGAACGCTTCAAGCTTTCAATTCTCTTTTTAAATGCATAAAAATACAGAAAACTATAAATACTACTATTCGGATATATGGATGGAACATGGTGGGCATGTTGTTTTCAAAAAATGGGGGGTTTGGGATATAAATTTTCTATAAGCCATTATGTTAGTACAGCAATTTTCTGCTCCCTCTCTTAGGGTACATTAGTAAGGGCCGCCGCCGGGATTTGAACCCAGCCTCCAGGCTCCACAGGCCTGTGCGCTGCCAGGCTACGCTACGGCGGCCACTCCTCGCCTCCGAATCTTTATGTATCCCCTCCACTCGATCTTTAGCTAGAGGGGGTTCCTGCTCGGGGTCTTCCCGTTATAGTAACGGGTATAAGGGTCTACCAAGTAAACTTTTCTCATTACTAGAGTTTGATGAGTGTAGGCGGTGGATCGATGATTGCATCCTCTCTTTGAGGAGTAGGAGGACTGTTAGGGATTATGCCGAGGCTTTCGTACAGTTTATAGAGTTCTCAGGTAAGAATCCTAGGATGCTTGCTGGGCTCTCTTATAAGGATGCCTACAGGTTGATGAGGGAGTTTGAATACTGACATTAGGATATCTGATGCGGAAGATGAAGACTATTAGGGACCCTTCCCGCACTTCCTCCATCTTTCGGAGGGGATGGGATGCCTAATGTTAAGTATGCCCCTTTATAGATTCTGCTTCCAGCTTGTATCCAGTTTAGCTTCGCCTATATGCTTCTTCGAGGGCTTTGACTACCTCCTCGATGTCTGCCTCGCCTTCCACAGTTACTTGGAAGCATGGTCCGCCGTACCAGTCTTGGACGCCTTTGGACAGCTTTGTTATCGTATGCTTTTTTATCAGGCTGATCCCCGCTTCATACGGGAGCATCACTACTATGAGCATCTTCCTTTTACTAAACTTGATGTAGGCGAAGTTCCTTATCTTCCTAATAGAAATGTAGTGCTTCCTAGGGTTGAATTTTATGTCTCGGTCGAGCTGGAGCATAGACTGTTTAATCTTCTCGTATGCTGAGGCAACCTCTCTCACGACATTTTTTAAATGTTGTTCTTCCGTATAGCCTAACTCTTCCGGCTTCTCTACAGGCTTCTCCTCTATAGGGGGTTTTCCAGGCTTAGCTATCGTATAGATTATGTCTATGAAGTAGTCTAGCTTAACGCTTTCAACTGGTACGAGTATTTTAACGAGGGCTTCGGTGGTAAGCTTCCCCTCATCTTTAAGCTCGAGCAACCTCACCAGCCCGTTTGTAGTTAGGAGCCTAACGTCGCCGTAACTTCTAGCAGCCATAAGATGGTCTTCTGTAAACTCTGGTGCAACGGCAAGCCCAGAGGAGGCCTGTCGCTCCGCAACATAATCATGGATCTGCTTGATCTGAAGCCATGCCGAAGAAGTCTTACTCTCGACTATTATCTTAACGTCCCCATAGCTCCATACACCATCCGGCCCCTGAGAGTAATCCCCGAATTCAACAGTGAAGCCGAGCCTTTGACCGAGAATATTCACAAGATCCTGGTGGACATAGCCGTAGTTTTTCCTGGGAGCATCCCTGCCCGCCCGTTGCTGGCAAACCTCTAAAAGCTTTATCAAACCCTCTATTGGAAGCCCTTTAAGCTCTTCCCTTATATCCTCAGGCCTCATCTTAGCTTTCTCGACCATCGTTTCCAAAAACTTCTCAGCAGGAATCACAGGGCTCACCCTCCCAAGAGGATTTTAGATACTTCTTTCAGGTACCATCCGATAACGTCTTTGACGAACTCAGAAACGCCGATATATCCGTGAAGCTTTCGCTTAACTATAACGCCTATCTCATATGTGAGCTCCTCACGTTCCACCCTATCCTCAGCCAAGAAATGAAGTAATCGCAGTGCTCATTTAAATTTAATCCTCACCCACCACAAAGATCCTCGAATATTAAGGCTCTCTCCGCTCATCATAAATCATTCGATTATACGATAAACCATCCGACGAGATTCACATAACCTATGCATGAAGGTTATTGTCGCCCACTCGGTCACTATGATAGGTGTAGGCTCTAGGAGCATCGAGGACGCCGAGAGATCTGACGATAGCATATAACGCGATCTTAAACGTTGCAAGGTATCTACGGGAAGCCGTATCCAAGGTCTTCGAGCATATCTAAAAGGATTAGAAGAGTGCATCTGCATGATTAGCTTGTAGCATGCATGCTCTATCGAACTAACTTTATGGCGGCGATTATCCCGAAAGCGATTAACCCGATCGCGCATAAGGTGGCGATTATGAAGCCAAGCCCTAGGCCTTCAGACATTACTGGAAAACCTAATGCTCCGTTAACATGCAAGCTGATCCACCAGACTCTATGTGCATATATCGATGCGACTGAACTAATAATACATGTACCGCCCGATAAGAATAGAAACACTCTCGTAACATCTGTTCCTTCCTTCCAGAGAAGGGAGAGAAGAGGGATGTGTAAGATGCTGATCATCGCTCCTGCCAATACGAAGAGTATCGCATCGCCAGCCATATCGTTCATTCCCGTCATAAGGTCGAGCCCTGTTAGTGCATAATACCGTCCAATATTAAACGTGCCTCCACGGGTTTCTATGAATGTTTCAGTCCTTTCAGCAATCACCCAAGGTAAGTAGATTGAAGTCAAGGCTAAAAAGCCCAGCGTCAGGCTGACGACTATACTAGCTATCGAGAATGGTTTTTTCAACGTAGCAACTGCTAAAGGCTTTCGTACTCCTAAAACAAACCCACAAACGAGAAATATAATAGCTAGAATCCAGAGGATAGAGCCGAAAGGTAGGTAGGCGCGTATAAGATCGTACTGTTCGGCGGCAGCTGGGTCGTAAGTTATCCGAACGGGTACTTCCATCGTAGCAAGATGGGTGCCAAACACTAATAGAAACGCGCTTAAACAAATGAAGATACCTGGGCTTGGGATTCTACCTATCTGCATTCCCGCCAAATCAATGAAACTTATCGATACTTATATTTAACCTTAAATTTTGTGCTCAAGCATACGTGCATAAACTGTATGCGAGGGATTCCTCCGTACACTATGGTTATGGATTAAATCCTAGAGCCTTGAAAGTATCGATCTACCCACTCATGAAGCTTATAGCACACCTATCCAAGCCGACCTAGCTTCGAGGCGTAGTGGGTATGGTTCATTAAAACCGTCGGATAGCTGCTTGAACTTTTCAAGCTAAGGGTCGGAAACGAGAATTTACGGTTCGAGATCCTTTAGAAGGTCGGCTGAATCACCCTAGATCTTACGACATCATCTATACGATGTGATCCCCGCTGTGATACGCATCCTAAATGATATAATCCTGGATGATGGTCTGATAGATGATACTCTCTGATACCATGCTCCTCGCATAGCGTGCAACACACCTATATGTGCTACGCTGCGTCTAGGAGCTACCGGTATCATCCAGGAATAGATCTAGCATATCATCTAGATGATGTGGCTAGATCTGAAGGCATCATATAAGCTAGAGCACTAGATGATAGCCTCCATAGTGAAACGCCTCGTCTCGCGTGCCTATCTATGTGTGAACCGGTTTAAACCAGCCTAAATCATCTAGTTCAAGTGTGGTTCAGCGAAGGGTTATTCACCATGGTGATGAAGAAATATGGAGGCGATTTATCGACAACAGGTACGCTACGGCGGCCGCTCCACTATTGCTTAGGATAAATATTCTCTTATATAGGCTTGTAGTTCTATCGACTCTAAGGTTTAAAGCTTCTCGTACAGTTTAACATACTGGTTATCAGGGGTTGAGCTTAGTTGGGGTTCGTTAAATGGGATGCTGAATCTTGGATTCATAGGGTTAAATCTACGTGGTTCACCCCTAAGGTAGATCGTAGAATCTATAAGCTTATGAAGCCTATTAGGGAGTTTAGGTTATGGAGTGGTAGCGGTGGGGAGATATACTACTCTCGTATACCTCCTGATGTCTCTACCGCTTTTATCCCTTCCTACAATTACTCCGTATCATACCTACTTACGTCGAGTATACTTTCATCTCTAAACTCTGTTAGCAAGGTTCTGGTGAAGCCTAATAATACAGGTTTCATAGGAGCCTTTATAGATGATCCTAAGCTTCGTAGGATTATGCGTAATCATGGTATCGGTTTAAATCCTGATCTACAACCTATCGCTTCGCAGCCATCTATGCTTGCCGGTATAGTGGATGCGCTCATAGATTACGGAGTTGATGAGATCGATATAGGTGAGAATATGCTTTGGCAAGGTGGTACTCCAAGAGCTTTCTGGGAGACTGGATACATACAGGTATTCAAGGATGAAAGGTATCGTGGTAGGGTTTTCTTCGTAGACTTCTATGAAGGCGAATCGATAGAATTAGAGGTGGTGCCGATAGATCGTCTCGACGGATACGATCTAGGATTCTTCACGGAGGCTAGGCCTCCTAAAGCATTATTCGAGGAAAAATATGATCTAGTGATCGTGGCATCGCTAGCTAAGATTCATAACTGCTCATACTATTCTCTTATAGCTAAGAACTTCAGCGTAACATGGAATCCTAGGAAGGTTAGGTGGAGGATACACGGTATACCGTTGAGGATATTCAGCGATAGAAGCTACGTAGAGGAATTATTGGGTTTAGATCTTCCAAGAGATATAGAGTATAAGGTGTATATAGCTTCATCGAATGGTAGACGTTATGCGTTCATATCGAACGGTTTATCCTCTACGTCGCCGCTATCCGTATACGAAGTCGGAGGAGAGATGTTAGCTCAGGTAGATCCGCATCACCTTGAGGGTCTTAGTCTCTCAACCCTAATAGCCGGTATAGGATATCTAATCGTGAGATTCTCTGGGATGTACTCCTCGATTACTAGGCGGCTTAAAATGGGTGGGACGAAGATCGCAGGGCTGATATCAGGTATAGTCGGCCAGGAGGGTGAAGGCCCACTCATATACGGATCTAGAAGATTCGGCGGCTTCGCTCTAGCCGGATTCGATACCCCAGCCCTAGAGCTTCTAGCCTTAGATACGATGTTCGGCTACCAAGATCTAAGCTTCATAGATCGGATGCGTATAGAGAATCGTAGGTTAGCTAGAAGGTATGGAATCGAAAAGCTATTTACGGATGATATCCATCCATGGACTATAGATCTGTTAGCTAAGCTTACAGGTGAACCACTAGATCCCTATAGCCTAACGGTTACTCTAATAGATTTCGCGGGGAGCGATGTTAAGTATCCATGGGATATGAGGGTGGGGAAGCCGTTTAAACCATCTAAAGCATTCTACATACCTCAGATGGAATGGATCAGATTACTGTATACGGATAAATCCGTTTTCAAAAGGTCTATGGATTATGTAGATAAAGGTATAGAGATACCGTTAATACCCTCATCGTAGCATATACGGATCTCGAAGGGGTGATCTGGTATATCCTCGGATAGGATATCTAAGGTTAAGCAAGCTATGGAGAACTACGGTATAGATATGCTGGTATGTAGGAATTCTGAAAACGTACTATTTCTTTCAGGATATTGGCCTATAACCGGCTGGTCGCTAGCGGTAGTACCGTTAGACGGTGATCCGATTCTCATAATACCTAGATCCGAGATCGATTACACCGAGGAATCATGGATTAAAAATATCTATGTATATGAAGCTGAAAGCTTAGAATACTTGTGGAATCCATACAGCTTCATAGCCGATATATTGAGGGGGTTAGATCTACCTAGAGGTGTAAGGGTTGGATGCGAACTTAGCATGGAGACTATAGCTACAGGTAGTATCGCAGGTGAGGTTAGCTATGCATGTATACCGACATTCGATCTGGTAAAGAATGTGTTTAACGCTACCCTAGTGGATGCCACCCCCCTACTATCCAAGCTTAGGATGGTCAAATCCGATCGTGAAGTGGAGAAAGTGAAGATTGCATCTAAGATCGCATCTATAGCGGTCGGGAAAGTATTGGAAGCTGTTAGGGAGGGGTTGAGGGAATCCGAGCTCGCCGCTATCGCTGAATCGGTAGTCTACTCTGAGGGGGTAGGGTTTGAAGGTAGGGTTAAGAGAGCTAGAGGATTCGCTTTCGTTATGTCTGGTGGAGAAACATCTAAAGCATGGTATCCGTTCAATATATCATCGGATCGCAGAATCCTGAGGGGTGATCCGATCCTTCTAGAGTTTAACGTATGCGCTGATGGGTATTGGATAGATATAACGAGGACATGGATTCTAGGTAAGCCTACAAGGGAGCAGGAGGATATCTTCCATACACTCCTAGAAGCTCAGGAATCTGTCTATAGATCGGAGAATCCAGGTTTAAACGCTTCCTATATAGATGGAGTAGCTAGAAGCGTTATAAAGGCTAGAGGCTACGATCGATTCTTCCCTCATAGGCTTGGTCATGGGGTAGGGTTAAGATTGCATGAAGAGCCTATAATCCACCCGTTATCGACTGTGAATATCGAGAAGGGTATGATTCATACGGTGGAACCGGGTATATACATGGATAGATATGGTTTAAGATTGGAGGATAACGTACTAGTTTTAGATAGGGGTGTGGAAAATCTTTTCGCAGAATATAAATTTCTAAGCCTCAGCGAATAGCTAACGATACCTTCCAGCATTCTATATCAGCCTCTTATACGATTTGATTCGATATCGATCCCTACATATTCATCTTATTTCGTTTACGTTTGATCCAGATTTTAAATAGGTAGGCAGATTGCTTATCCCCCTCTTCATGAATATTTATCTCGTACGACTACTATCTTATACAAAATGTTTAAATATATGTTGCCTTACACTTATTTTATGAGGAGCTATGAGTAGAGGTGTACGTAGAAAAACTATCCTTCCAGAAACTGCTGAAGTATTTTATAAGGGAAGATGGGTTAAAGCATCTGAGATAGTACCTGAAAGAGTGCCTAAAACTAAGATAGAAGAAGCAAGGAATGAAATCGTACGAAGAGTTGTAAGCGAGATACAATCTTCATCAGAATCTTCCCTCACGAGACCTGAGCTGATAAAGATATGCGAAGATGTATCTAAGGAGAGAGGATTGAAGAGAAGAGTAAACTATCGATTCCTATTAGAGAGAGGGATTCTAGGTAGGCTTAAGGGTACCAGAAGATACTTCTTAACAGAGAAAGCTAAAGAAATCTATCCAGAACTATTCGCTAGTTAAATATAGTAGTAGATGAACATGTAGTATAGAAAACCTAGTTTATATTCCAAATCTTATTTTCTCCATTTGTAATCCTTAACCCTTAAATAGTGTAGAGGATACCTACCGATTATATGGGCCGGTAGCTCAGCGGTACGAGCACCCGGTTCGCACCCGGGAGGTCGCGGGTTCGAATCCCGCCCGGTCCACTTTCATCTTTGAAAGAATCAAAACATGCCTCTTCCTTTAATACTCTCGCATATACGTGATACTGTCTAAGGTTGAGTGTTAAGCTTGGAAGAGGTTGAAGCGCTTCGGCTGTCTGTTAACTTTTATACGGCAAAGTTAAAACTATAATTTTAACTGCTCGATTAATTATTAAAATTTATAAACGGCCTCGATATCAGTAGGAATAATTCTGCAATAGCCTGCCCTAATACTTGCTGACAGGCGAAGCCTATAAACTAGGCCTATAAATCCGCCTGAAGCAACACCGGCGGCATCACCAGCAAGGATACGACGCTGTTGACGATAAGATACCCGAAGGCTACAGCAAGTAATATCTGCACATATGCGATGTAATCCATAAGCTGTAGCAGGAAGCTTGTGAAAAACCCATTGAATAACCGCCGCAACAATAACATACAGCACTACGTAAAGAACTATCCCTATCATCGCAGCTGGTGCTCTCTTCGCAACTCCTCTATCTTAGGTTTCTCCTACGATATAGATTATCATACACCCGTATCCTCATATGCTGAAATCGTGATTTATCATTTTCCTATTCGACTCTTCTTCATAGATTGAAGTGCTACTAATAGTAGGCTCATTAAGAATGGCAGCCCTCAGCTTAGACTTTCTTAAAAGATATGATCCTAAGCCTACGATTCAGGGAAAGCCCATAGGCCTCTAGGAAGGATGGTGTAAAGTCAATCATTAAGCCTAGGAGGAACGCTAGGATAGATTAAAACCCCTGAGAGATGTATTCCAGCCATGATGCAGAAGAGGCTTAGTTAGAAGAAAGCTTTCAAGGTTAAGACCAGAATGTTGCGAAATTTAGACCTTACAATACTAATAGACTCTATGAAATAGCTAAACAAAGAATTAAGTAAGCTTATAATTAACGAAGGGGCTCCCTCCATACCCTCTGGCTTCGCTGCTGATGAATACGATGGCGACGCTAGATATTTGTTCAAACTATTTTTGAACCCAGTCGGTATTGCATCAAGAAATGGAAAGGTAAAATAGGGCTAAAACTATCGAGGAAAAAGGGCGGTCCATCCTTAAAAGCAGGCTAGATGAAATTAAGAGAAATACTCTGAGGATGTATGAAATTCTAAGGATAATCGCAGAGTTCCAGAAAAGCAAGAAGCTGTTTATACAGGATTAATTAAAAGAGGGATTAGAAGAAGTTTAGCCACAAGCGAGAGAAGTTTAGATTATTATTTAAATAATTTAGAAAAATAGAGAGTTAATAGAGCTAGAGTTCGTTGAGAAAAATAGGGGGAGAATAAGAAAAAAATAAGAATTTGGAATGAATTGATTTTAAACTCTATATAGAGCGTACCATTTACTCCAAGGTTCTCTTCTCTACTTCTCCAAATGTGCTAGCATAGTACATTGTTAGTTCAACATCGTTTGTTAGCCTTAAATCTACTAATCCATTATATCCAAATCCGTGAGTTGCTATATTCCCTGTAGATCCATTACTATTGGATCGTTATTCCTAGCCCACTAATTATGTATTTAGCTTTGCATACTACGGCTGTAGTGCTGCTCCCCGCGAAGGCTAGCCCAACGAATTCTCCACCTTTATCTACAGGGCTTCCACTATCCCCGCTCTGGATGAAGGGCTGATTTACCAATATTTGATCGTAGAATATCGCAAATTTAGACAGCGTGTACCAAACCTTTACCGTCGCATTCGTATCGAATACGGTATTGGTGGTGACTCCGGTCGTTCTTCCAGACTTCCTAACATAATCTCCTACGACCACTTCAGTCGTACCGCTAATGGTATAAGTATTTTGATTATCTCCATCTAAGGCTTCACCAACTAAGTACTCATTAATTGTAATTTTCGCTATGGCAGCATCGGCGTAGTTCTTACCTTTAGGGCCGAATGTTATCTTGATGTATTTGTAGAGTTCGCCTACCTTATCCTCTACGGTGCCGCCATCATAGGTTCCAGGTTGGAGCACAGCTGTGCCCAATGGTAGGAATTGGGCCTTACTGTTCATAGCTATAACATGCGCATTGCTAAGAATATAATATCCTTCCGGACATTTTACAACTAAACCGAGGGTTCCAGCCATCTTCCCTCCATAAGCCTCTTCTGGAACACCTAGAGATATGCCTCCAACTATCGGCCTTACCTTAGCAGTCCTACTGACAATTTCATTGTACGTATAAAGTGGCTTAACTTCTTCAAGCTGGAGTAGAGATAAAGCCTTTATCTTACCAATCACTATGGCTTCGGTTTTGAAGCCATCTATCTTATCTGGAACCTTATCCTTATATCTTTCATGCTCGAGGTAGACTATTATCCTTGGGGGATCCTCACGATGGCTTATTCCAGCGATTCCCTCGAGTGGAAGTAGCATCTCCTCCGCATGCTTCCTCGCTTCTCTAATGTTCGATGCTTGCACCCCAATCACACCTATGAAGATAGATGAGCAGAGTAGGAAAACTAATAGTACCAAAGATATATACTTTCCCATTTCATTCACTGACCTTCATATGGGAGGGGGATATTATTTAAACCTATCGGAAAATTTAAGTAATATCAAAATTAATGGTGAGGTTGCTAAGACTGTTAAATTCGACTATGAACTAACCTAGCGAGATCGTTGAGCTACTTCATGATTTTAGGGATATGCTTAACTTCTGCTTAGATAAGTCCTTTTGAAACCAATAGCTTCACCGTTAAAAGGCTTATGGAAGGCATCGCGGTCAGGAGAGTTAGAAAGAGGATGAAGATTATAGCTAGCGATTCAGCGATTTAGCGGTAGCTACGGGATTAGATCTTTAGAAAATTGGTATATCGATACGATCATCGAGGGTGAAGTTGAAAAGTAATAGCCAGACTCCTACATAATGCTTTAAATGGTTAACTAAGTCAAACTACATTCTACATAGGATTCAGCTATCCATCTGGCATAGAAGAAATTCCAGCTATTAAAGAAACTAGTGCTAACGTGATTATATAGGTAATGGAAAAGTTGCCTACATAGATATAGATTCTGTTCAGTAATGTTACGATCATTAGAGTATATACTTCTTGGAGAAAATATGTGAATTTAATTTTGATTTTCTAGAGTGATAAAGTTTAAACTGTTATTCATCTGAATATTATATAAATCAGAGTTTATTCTATATAGCTCTATATTCTTCAAACCATTTTTGGTATCTAGATATAGTAGTGTTGTTTACGCTAGGCTTCCTCCTACTTAGAGCATCCATGAAATCCTTCATGCTTACTGGTCTAGGGTAGCTTTTAGGATCGTCCACCCTCCCTGATTCGAAGAATTCTCTAACCACTATAGCGTAGGCCTCCCTGACGAGCTCTGTAAGATCGTGGAAGGTATAGCCTTCAGTAAATTTAGCTATTTTCACTAGATCCACATCGTCTTCGAGTATTAGGTTTCGAGTGGATTTCTTCAGTAAAGCTAGCCTACCGTTATAATCTGGTGGAGGTATATAGATACGTTTCTGGAACCGTCTAATGAAGGGTTCATCTAGATCCCATGGTTTATTCGTAGCTCCTATGATGTATACGTAGCTATACCTTCCTTTCTCGAATATTCCATCCATCTCCTTTAGAAGTTGATTCCTAACCCTAACTTCCCCTCCGACTTCCTGGCTTCTTATACCTGCTATGGAATCTATCTCATCTATAAATATTATGGCAGGCTTACCATTCTCGCTGTAGCGTCTCGCTTCTGAGAATAATGCTGCGACATTCTTCTCGCTTTCACCCAGCCATTTACTCATAATCGTCGCAGCATCGACATCGAAGAATGCTGCATCTATCTCGTTAGCTACGGCTGCGGCTAGCATAGTCTTACCGCATCCCGGCGGTCCGAAGAATAGTATACCTCTAGGCCATCCTAACGGGAATAGATCTGGCCTCTTCAGAGGGTAGACTATAGCTTCTATTATAGCTTTCTTAGCCTCATCGAGATCGACTATATCATCCCATTTTATCGATGGTTTAGAAGCTAGTATAGCCGTAGATAATTGTCTGGATGTATCTATTCCGCCTAGAATCTGGGGTTGAAGCTTAGATTTAAGCTCCTCCACCCTACGCTGATATGCTTTAATTCTCTCCTTATATACGTGGATATAGGGTAGCTCAGGGTAATACATGCAGATCCTACTAAGGATCTCTATCGCTCTACTATACCTCTCTATAGCTCTATCGTACTGTCCGCTTCTATCATAATCTACGGCTTCTGAAGCACTCTTAACAGCGAGCTCTTCGAGTTCACGCATATCCATTAACCAATCCCTCCCAGCTCGTTAAACCTCATAGCTACATAGTTGTGGATGTATCGCCTAGGTAACTAGCGGCTTAAGACTATCTTCCCCTCCTCCTCTAGTGATTTTAACGCGCGTACTACCTCCTCCGGTGATGCTTGTAGCTCTCTAGCACATACCGATACTCTTAAAGCTCCTTTACTATTCCGTATATACTCTAGCAGCTTTACCTTCAATTCATCGAAGCTTATGGTTGGAGGGTTAACGGATGGCATCCCCCCGGTTGGGGTCGGTACAGTTTTTGCTAAAGTACCTTCAGCCTCCATTACGGGAACTTTACGCTCCTCCAACTCTTCTACAGGAAGCTCTGGGAAGCTCTCCCTAACCTTCTGCTCAGCTATAAACGCTGCCTCCTCTATGATCTTCTTTGCCTCCTCGTTCAGTTCGACCTCCTCCAGCTTATGTCCATTCACAACTTTCATCTCGCTAACCGTCGTTATCAGTAATCGGCTGACTTCATCTAATCCACTAGCGACATCAGGTACGATGTTAGCTATCTGCTTACGCATCTCTCTTACAAGTCCGAGTACAGGTGCAAGTTGGATCATCAAATCGCTAAACTCCTGTATCGTCTCTAGCCTAAGTATCACGCGTTCTAAAGCTAGCTGTATGCTTAAAAGTAGTTTAGCTATATTCCTAACTTCAGAACATTCGTTAGCGTACATCTTACTCCTCGCATAATCTTTAGATAGATACGCTCCTACGCATCTCTCGAAGATCTCCCTATCCCTACGCTGAAGCTTAGCCATTATATGCTCCAGCTTCTCCTTCTGAGCTTCAAGCTTATATATGGCTACGTTTATACGCTCCTTCAGAGACTGCTTTGAAGAAGCGAAGAATCTACGTATCAACCCCTTCATCCCCCACCATCCGTTAACCCTCTAATCCATGATGCCTACTCCTCTAGCTTCACTACTAACGGCTCTACAGGTTTAGTGGATATAACCTCCCCCATCTTTAATACTGCTTTCTCAGGTGATTCAACCTCGCTCCTAACCTCACCTTCAACTGTAGGTATGAAACCTCTCTCGGCTACCTCTATAAACTTCTCTATATCCACCTTCTCGCTCCTATAGTAGTTTATTCCCTTCTCTATCGAGGATTTAGCTTCCTTGAAAGTTTCAGGTAGGATTTCGCCTAGAGTATATTGCAACTTCAGTACCGCTAAGATATATTCTAAGTTTTTGATCTTATCCTCAAGCGATTTAACCCTCCCTTTAAGAGTTTCTATGAATGATATCCTCTTTGATTCCAACTCCTCTATAGCCGAGTTATACATAGCTCTAAGCTTCTCGTATGCTTCCTCCGTTATCTCCCCATTCTTACGCAAAGTATCTAGAGCTTTAAGTCTAGCTAAACTTACACTGTAAACTCTCTCTAGTATATTTGCTTCAATCCTCCATCCATACATGTATATGAGTCTCCCATTCTTTATCTTCACTCTATCCCCTCTAAGCTTACGATACTCCCCATCGCCAGTTTCGACATCGAACGTTTCAACCTCGTTTTTTGCGTTAACGGTGAAGCCTACAACTCTACCTAAGCTCCTACCATAGCTATCCGTGATGGGTTTACCGAGAAAATTCTTAACATGCTCAAACCTAAGCGGCAAGGTTTACACCTCCTACATCTTCCTACCCGTAGATTCTTTCGACGGTAGTTCTGTTGAAGGTATCTCTGGTAACGCCTCCTTCATCTTCTGTTCCGCTACGAAAGATGCCTTCTCTAGTATCTGCCTAGCCTCCTCGCTAACAGCTTCTATCTCCCAGCTCCTACCTGTAGCTTCTCCAACCTCTGTTACTATACCGTTAAGCTCTTCTCCTATAGCTCCAAGCTCGTAGCTTACCTCGGGTATTATACCTGAAAGCTGTGTCTTCAATACGTTAACTACGCTGGCTACAGGAGCCATAACAGCTACCACATCGCCGAACTCCTGTACAGTCTCCAATCTTAGGATAGCTTGCTCTATAGCCAACTGTGCTCTAAGCATTATATTCAACATCTTCCTTATCTCAGCACACTCGTTAGCATACATAGCCGCTCTTATAGGATCCTTAGCTAGCTGTGCTTCCACGCATTTCTCGAATAGACTCCTATCCTGTTTCTGCATACGCATCGTCGCCATCTCGAGTTTATCCTTCTGTATCTTAAGCCTGTATATCGTCTTACCTATCCTCTCTTTAAGCGGAGGTTGCTTCTTCAGTAATCCTCCACCCTTCTCCCATGCTTTGAATAGATCTCTTGTACTCATCTAAAGCCCACCTCCTAGGCTTTGGGCCTGAGGAGAGAGGGGTCTGTGAAACTATAAATACCATTTTAACAGTATTTATCAAAATATGTGCTCTGAATATATAGGTGTTGATTTTACTGCTTAAGATATTTTAATCGATGCATGTATATTCTGGTAATACATAAATGATATGTAGAGTATTTAGGATTGTAAGTTTATGAGGTGGTTTGCATTAAAGCAAAATATGTGGTTTGGTATGGATAGAGCGGTAGCTATAATAGGTGGAACTGGTAGTCAAGGGTTCGGGTTAGCCCTGAGATGGCTTAAAGCTGGAGAATACGTTATTATAGGATCAAGATTTAAGGAGAAAGCTCAAGCTAAAGCTGAGGAGGCTAGAAAAATATTAGGTAGGGATGTGAAGGTGGAAGGCTTATCTAACGGTGAGGCAGCTAGTAAAGCTGATATAATCGTATTAACGGTGCCGTTCGAAGCTCAGCTTAACATCCTTAAAAGTGTGAAGCCATACCTTTCTGGCGGGAAGATACTTGTAGATGTTACCGTACCGTTAGCGTCGAGTATAGGTGGGGATCCGTGGAGGATTCTACATCCATGGGATGGATCAGCAGCCGAGCAGGCTGCACGCTATATTCCTAAAGGTGTTAGAGTAGTATCAGCGTTCCATACCATAAGCTCCGATATGCTTCGCAACATCGATGTAGAAGTGGATTGCGACGTACTGATATGCGGGGATGACCTCGAAGCTAAGCATATAGTAGCGGAGTTGGCTGAGGAGATACCGGGTGTTAGAGCGATAGATTGTGGTCCGCTGGAGAATTCTAGATTGACGGAATCCCTAGTTCCCCTGATGATATACCTCTGCAGATCCTACGGCGTTAAAGGTGTAGGTATCAGGATTACAGGCATACCTGGCCTCCGATCGATTTAGCCTGTTCTCTTAGCTCTTTCATACATACGTTCAAGAGTCCATCTTACAGCACTCTGTATATCTCTAATCCTAGCCGGATCGTAGAGATTATTCAGTATAAGCTCCCTAAGTACGCCATCCTCAACCTTCAATTCGTAGTTGAACGCTCTATCAGGCGGTATCCTACCTCTGCTTACAGCTTCTAAATCCTGGGATGTTATAGGTTCTAAAACCTTCTTGATGAGGAATGCTCTAAAAGGTTGTATATCCTCTTTTAAAGCTAGCTCCCTAGAGAATACTATTCTCATACGTGTATCCTCACGGTATATGGTAGCGAGTAGCATCCCATCCGATGAACGTATAGGTATACCCCCAGGCTGCTCAGGTTGTGGCTGTTTAAGCTGAACCAGCTGAGGCTGCTCCGAGATAGCTTCCTTAGCAAGGGTTGAAGCCGGCTGGAAGCTTTTCTCAGCTATAATCGTGCTCAGCATAGAAGATAGGGCTTCAAGGATTCCCATCTCGCTTTTAAGCTCTGCTGCCCTCTTATCTACCCATTCCTTGAGTTCGATCAGCTTCTTTACATCCAGCTCCTCCTTCTCCGATGCCATTTAAACAACCTCACTATGTATTAGTTCCGAAGATTCAGATTAATCTTCGCCCCACCCTACATAGCCATATTCTATAGATCACCTCTAATCTAACGAGCATCTGCTACACCCTCCTCGATAGGTTGGATGATCGAAGCCGTCATCTAGATACCATGACGCGTATCCCTCCAAGTTATAGACGCCTAGCCATCTAAAGGTCTTAGGTGGTATACTCTATAGAGAAATTATGGATGAAATTAGTCGGATGAGAATAGGAGTGAGGTAGCGTCTGAATACCAGTTATCAGGAAGATTATAGGAAGCGTTTAGCGTATCGTCTAAAAGGTTGCATCTTCTAGTCGGATAGCGTTGCATCGCATAACCCTCGATAAATCCTGCAGGTTAGCTTTCCATGAAGTATCGGGGATAGATGCCTATGCTGAATCTGGGGGAGGGTTAAACGTTTTAGTTTTAGCTTATCGAGCTTTATTTCAAAGCTTCCTTAGAGCTCGTTCAGAAACCTCCTTCATCATCCGAGCTGTAAAATTTGAGGTGGCTATAGTTTAAATATTGCTTTTCACAGCTATCAAACCAGAATTATCCCCGAGTGTATCGATCTAATAGAATCTTCAGGTACGGTGCATCCGGTGTGGAGGCTGAGTTCGAGGAGCTACCATACCCGTTTAACCTACTGGCTAGACCTATACAGGATGCTTTACTCGAGCGCGGCTTTCTGAAACCTACGGAGCCTCAGATAGAAGTTATACCTAGAATACTTAGAGGCGAGAATGTACTGTTATCTGCCCCGACGGGTACCGGTAAAACCGAAGCCGCGGTACTCCCTGTCCTAGATCTGATTCTAAGATTACCTGAACGTAGATCTGGCGTCTATGCTCTTTACATAACACCTCTACGTGCTTTGAATAGAGATCTATTGGATAGGATCGGATGGTGGTGTGGTAAGGTTGGCGTAACGGTCGCCGTAAGGCACGGCGATACAGATAGTAGGGAGAGGGTGTTGCAAGCTAGAAGTCCGCCTGAGATGCTTATAACCACACCTGAAACCCTTCAAGCTATCCTTACGGGTAGAGTTATGCGTAAGCATCTATCTAGTGTAAGGTGGGTTATAGTAGATGAGATACATGAATTCGCCGAGGATAAGAGGGGTAGTCAGCTATCGTTAGCGTTAGAAAGGCTTACCCTCCTGACTTCGATAGATTTCCAGCGTATAGGATTATCTGCTACAATAGGAAGCCTCGAAGAGGTTGGTAAGTTCCTCGTCGGGGTGGGTAGGAGTGTATCGATAGTTAAAGTCCCGGTTGCTAAGCATATGAAGCTGAATGTAGTTTATCCTCAGCCTCAACCGGAGGATTACGAGTTAGCCGATATGCTCTATACTAGGCCTGAGGTAGCGTCTAGACTCAGAATTTTAAGGAAGCTTATCGAAGAGTATGAATCTGTACTGCTTTTCACAAATACGCGTTCCATAGCTGAGGTTTTAGCTAGTAGGTTTAGGGTATGGGATAACGATATACCTGTAAGCATACATCACAGTAGCCTATCCAAACCTGCACGTATAATGGCTGAGATAGGGTTGAAGAAGGGTGATCTTAAAGGTCTAGTATGTACTTCAAGCTTAGAGCTAGGTATAGATATCGGTAGGGTGGATCTTACAGTTCAGTATATGAGTCCTAGGCAAGTTACGAGGCTTATACAGAGAGTTGGGCGTAGCGGTCATAGTCTGGGTAGGGTTTCGAAGGGTATAATCGTAACTATGGATAGCGATGACACTCTTGAAGCTATAGTTATAGCTAGGAGAGCGTTGAAGGAGGAGCTTGAACTGGTTAAGATACCGTATAAGCCATATGATGTACTAGCACACCAGATAGCAGGGCTATTGATGTATAAGAGGCGGTGGAAGTTCGACGAGATACTTCAAGTATTCAGTAAAGCTTACCCGTATAGAGATCTATCAGAGGATGATCTAGTCAAAGTCTTATCATACATGCATGAAAGATACCCTAGGTTCGCATGGGTTTCATTCGAGGATAAGGTGGTAGCTAAACCTGCGAGGGGTAAATCTCTCTACGAATACTACTTCGAGAACTTATCCATGATACCTGATGAGAAGCAGTATCTCGTATACGATGAGGTCAACGATACACCTGTAGGGATACTGGATGAAGCCTTCGTAGCTGAGTATGGTGAGCCAGGTGTTAAATTCATCTGTCAGGGTCGACCCTGGATGCTTACAAGCATCATCGGCGATAGGATATATGTGAAGCCGGTGGACGACCCTACAGGAGCTATACCAAGCTGGGTTGGAGAGGAGATACCTGTTCCTTTCGAAATCGCATCAGAAGTTGGACGCATTAGGAGAAAGCTGGAGGAGTATTTCAAGAAGGGTTTAAGCATCGAATCTTCCGCGAAGAGGATCGCTAGATCGTATCCGATCGATCCAACAATCCTCATGGAATCTATTAAGGAAAGCTGGAGTCAGCTAGCTCAAGGTTACCCCCTACCCACAGATAGAAGGATAGTTGTAGAAAAGTGGGGTGACTATCTGATCATACATGTGCATGGTGGTAGCTTGATCAATAGAAGTTTAGGGAGGATACTAGGCGATATAATCACAGATAGATATGGCGTAAGCGTAGCCGTACAGCAGGATCCATACAGGGTGATAATGCATCTACCAGGAAAGTTGGTGGATCTATCAGAGGTTGTATCGATACTTAGATCGATTTCAAGCGATGAAGTTAGGAGCAGAGGTCCAGAAGCTGCTGAGAAGACTGGGTTATTCAAACGTAGATTAGTACATGTAGCTAGGAGGTTTTCGGCTATACGTGAAGATGTAGATTTCACCGATGTATCGCTCAGCCAAGTAGCTGAAAGCTTGAAGGGTACGGTAATCTACGAGGAAGCTTTGAAGGAAACCTTGGAGAAAGATATGGATATAGATGGTTTGATAGAGAACGTTATCAAACCTATACGTAAAGGTTTAATCGATGTAGTATCTATAGAGTCGCAGGAGCCTTCTCCACTAGCTAGGATAGGGATGGAGAGGATAGGTAGAAGGACAGATATAATACCTGCCGATAGGATGAAGAAGATTCTCTTAGAATCCGTGAAAGCTAGGCTAATGAACGAATCTAGAACCCTAATATGCACAGAATGTTTCAAATATGCGGAGACGAAGATTCTTAAAACCCTATCGGATATAAAATGCCCGGTATGCGGTTCTAACAGTCTGGTCCCCCTGAATCTAGACGAGGTTGAAGCGTACAAGTTGATTTCTAAGGTTAAGCGTCAAGATAAGCTTCATGAGGAGTTGGTTAGAGCTGGTATGATCGTAGCAGCATATGGATTGCCAGCTATCTACGCTCTCTCGGCTAAGGGTTTAAGTTTAGACGATGTGGAGGCCATCCTAGAGGTGGAGCCCAAGCTTACAGATAGATTCTTCGAGCTTGTGATAGAAGCAGAGAAAAGAGCATTAGCGAAGAGATACTGGTAGGGTATTCACTCTGTAAGCTTAACTTTCATCAAGTATGCATGCTCTCCATCCATATAGTAGAACGGTATCTGGGATACTATCTCGAATCCAAGCTTCCTATAGAGGTTGATAGCTGCCGTATTCGATACCCTAACCTCTAGTACACATTCTTCAAGCTTTCGCGCTTTCATAGAATCTAAAGCTTTAGCTAGTAGAGATCTTCCTATACCTCTACGCCTATACTCAGGTAGAACCGCTATCGATATAACATGACCTCTACGTTTCGCTCTAAGTCTAGGTAGATCGAAGCCAGCCGTCTCCTCCCTACACATGATATACCCTACGATTCTCCCATCCACCTCAGCTACATAGAATAAATCCGGGTACTTCTCCCTCATCTCTTCGAAGAATATCGATGCATAGTTTTCAGGTAGACACTTCTTATTGATCGATATAACTTCTTCTAGATCCTCCTCTCTACACTCCCTTATCTTATACTTGTACTCATCCAACTCCTAGATATGGTAACCACTCTCAACCAATATATAACGATTACTAGGTTTAAGCACAATCTTTTTCTAGAACGATAACCATCCACAGACTAGGGTTAAGCCTTGACTTGGAGGAGTGAAGCTACCCTCTACCTATGCAACATACTTGTACGCCTCGGTGCTCTACAATTCGGTATGTTCAAACTTACAAGCGGTAAGATTAGCCCATACTATATAGATCTAAGGGTAATCCCCAGCTTCCCATCCGTATTCAAGAAGGTGTGCGATTTCTACGTTAAGCTACTGGAAGAGGAGGTAGGTGTGGATAATTTCGATAGAGTCGCTGGTATACCTACGGCGGGTATCCCGTTCGCTTCGATAGTCGCTTACCTACTAGATAAACCTCTACTCTATGTCAGAAAGGAGGAGAAGATTCATGGACGTGAACGTAGGATAGAAGGTGTAGTTAAACCTGGCGATAGAGTTGTCGTTCTCGATGACCTTATAACAACTGGTAAGAGTATACTCAACGCCGTCAAAGCTTTGAGAGGGGAAGGCGTGGTAGCCGAGAATGCTGTGGTCCTTATAGATAGGATGGAGGGTGGAAAGGAGAAGCTCGAGGAGGATGGTGTAAAGCTCCATTCGATAGCATCCATTCTCGATATAGCAGAGGTTCTCAACAACTCGGGCGTTATAACAGATGAGCAGTATAGAGCTATAATCAGGCAAGTAAAGAGTGCTACGCATATGTAAGCTAGTCTTTAAATTCTCCTCCGCATCTTTTTCTAGATTCTAGGAAGACCGCATCTTCCACATCTACTCTATCAAAGGCTGTGTGAAATAGTGAGTTAGATATGGCGGGTAAGATCGATCTGAGAAGGAGGATGAGGATAGCAGATGCACAGTACGGCGAGGTTGTACTAGCAGGATTCGTACAAGATATCAGAGTTCTTAAGAACATAGCTTTCATCGTATTAAGGGATCTATCAGGTGTAGTCCAGATAGTATTCAAGAGGGGTTCTATACCTGATGAAATGTTCGAAGAGGCATGTTCCATACCTAGGGAGAGCGTGATAGCGGTACGCGGGATTATGGTTGAGAGCTCTATAGCTAAGCTAGGTAGAGAGGTTATCCCTATAGAGTTGGAGGTTTTAAGCGAGGCTTCATCTCCTCTTCCTATAGAATTTCTAGATTCATCCGTTGAGACTGGGCTTAGTAAGAGGCTTGACTATAGATTCCTAGATCTTAGAAACCCTGCGGTCTCGGCTATATTCAGTGTTCAGAGCTCGATCTCGAATTTGCTGCATGAATTCTTTAGGAGTAGAGGCTTCATAGAAGTCCATACACCTAAGATAGTAGCTGAAGCTACAGAATCCGGTGCATCCGTCTTCTCTATAGACTACTTTGGTAAGAGGGCGTATCTAGCTCAGAGTCCGCAATTCTATAAGCAGATGCTTATGGCTTCAGGCTTCGAGAAAGTATACGAGATAGGACCTGTATTCAGAGCCGAGCCTCATCATACGCCTAGGCATCTATGCGAGTATACGAGTATAGATTTTGAGGTCAGCTATATCGAGAGTTATCATGACGTTATGGATATAGTCGAGGATATGGTTATCTATGTAGTCGATCGCATAGAAGCGATGTGTAGAAGGGAGTTTGATATCCTAGGAGTTAAGCCTCCTAGAATTAGTAAGGGTCTTCCGAGGATAACTGTCAGGGAAGCATATAAGCTTGTAGAATCTAGAGGATATAAGCCCGTATACATGGAGGATCTAGATACTCGTGGGGAGAAGATATTCTCGAAAGCTATAGAGGAGGAGTACGGCTGCGAAGCAGCATTCCTCATAGAATTTCCCTGGAGATCCGAATCTAGGCCTTTCTACGTTATGCGTAAGCATGATGAGCCGGATTGGGCTTACAGCTTCGACCTCATATGGAATGGTTTAGAGATAACGACCGGTGGTCAGAGGGAACATAGATATGATGTATTGAGGAGTCAATGTATCGAGAAAGGATATAACCCAGATAACTTCAGCTTCTACCTAGAATTCTTCAAGTATGGTGTACCACCGCATGGAGGCTCAGGTACAGGCTTAGAGCGTCTAACTATGAGGATAATAGGTTTAGAGAATATAAGGGAAGCAGTCCTCCTACCTAGGGATCCTGAGAGGGTTAAACCTTAAAGCTTAAAACGGTAGCTACCATAATTACTCTAATTATACGAGGTGACCTTACATGAGTGGATGCCGTATATCGAAGAAGTATGTCGATGAAGCTCTATCGATAATCCTTCAAGGTAAGGGCGCTGGTAAAGTCCCATCGGATAAAGCTTTAAATCTACTGAGATACGCATCTGAAGGTAAGCTATCCTCTACATCTGGTTTTAGATCCCTCATAGAAGTTCTAGAGTGTATGGATCCAGAGAAAGCTAAAGACATGATGTCTAGATGCAATCTTCGCAGGGAGGCGTAGGATGTGAAGTTCGGCGTAGAATTCGTTCCTAGAGAACCCTTCTGGAGGACTGTTCTATACACCATAGAGGCGGAGAAGCTTGGGTTCGATTACGTATGGGTTACAGACCATTACAATAACAGAAATGTCTTCACGACGCTTACAGTCGCAGCTATTCACACTAGAAGTATAAAGCTCGGTATAGGTGTAACCAACCCGTATATAAGGCATCCGGCAGCTACGGCTTCAGCTACAGCTTCCCTAGCTGAGATAGCTCCAGATAGAGTTGTTTTAGGCATAGGAGCAGGGGATAGAGCTACCCTAGAGGGTATCGGTATAGGTATCGTTAAACCTCTATCGGCTATAAGGGAGTCCGTATATATAATCAGAGGACTGCTTGCAGGGAACCCAGTCTCTATCGATGGAGGCGTATTCAAAGTTAAATCCGCCTCTCTAAACTTCAAGTGTAGATCTTATATTCCGATCTATATAGGTGCCCAGGGTCCTCAGATGCTATCCCTAGCAGGGGAGATAGGTGATGGCGTGTTGATAAACGCAAGCCACCCAGAAGATTTCAGGTATGCCGTAGAGTATGTGAGGAAGGGTGTTGAAAAATCTTCCAGGGATATTAAAAGCATAGACATAGCAGCCTATACAGCGTTCTCGGTAGCTGAAGATGAAACTAAAGCTATAGCAGCATCTAAACAGGTTGTAGCTTTCATAGTAGCCGGAAGCCCAGAAGCAGTGTTAGAGAGACATGGTATAAACTTTGAATCAGCATCGCGTATAAGGGAGCTTATAGTATCTGGTCGATTCGACGAAGCGTTCAAATCTGTAACTATGGATATGATAGATGCGTTCAGCGTTTCAGGTAGCCCATCATCTGTAGCTAAGCGTGTAGAAGAATGCCTTAAAGCAGGCGTAACACAGTTCGTAGTAGGTTCACCTATAGGCCCCCAGCCGTATGAAGCTATGAAGATCATAGGTTCGAAGATAATACCTATGTTTAAAACCGGATAGATCCTATCTATTCGGATATCATACTCCTCCTATATTTTGATCCATACAAATAATTCCTCAACTCCTTACCTCCATCGTTACTGTATCGTGTGTATTTATTGGATCGTATAAGTTACGTTACTATCGGTTTAGGTAGAGTAGATCGAATATATCACGAGATACTTAAATCAAGGATCGATAAAGCTATACTCGTACCTTTATGCGATCTATCAGAAGATTCACGGATATTATGATGGGTACCCTCCATAAACCTCTCTAACCTACCCCCCTGTTAAACTATTATCGATGGATGATACAGTTAGCTGGACCTATGCGTAGTAGAAAATCCTTTAAACCGTATACCATCACATCGGTTTGGAATATATCTGCATCGCTGTTTGATCCCACGATGGTGTAGAGATGGTAGACGTTTTGGAAGGAGTTTTTATGATCATGTCATGGAGTATAGGCATTTTCGTATGGAGGGTTAGGATTATTAGGATCTTAAGATTTTATTAGAATATGGTTTGCGAAACTGCCTTGGAAATCTATGTCTAATACTACTTCTCTCGATGGTTATCGAGCCGTGTACGCCGCTTAATCAGGGGTTAAGATATACCGAGTACAGGGTTTATGAAGTCGAGGATATAGCTGTATTAACATATCTTGGATCTAACCGGACGGTATATGTGGATTGGCTTGTCCCTGTGAATAATAGTCATCAATCATCCTACATACTTGAATTGAATCCTAAGGTGTACGAGAGGTTTACGGATAGATGGGGTAACGGTATCTATAGGTTTAAAGTCGATATAGATCTTCATGGATCGACTTTTAGATTAGAGGGGAGATATCGAGTCGTATGCTACACTACGGTTCCAGCTGCAACTATCGATGGATATGGTAGGATCGATGATGTAGATCCTAACCATATAGATCCGATGTATCTTGCTCCAAGTTATTGGTGGAATTTCACGGATCCTATCATCTCTAAGCTTCTCGAAGAACTCAGGTCATCCTTACCTGGGGAGACCCGTATCGGCGTACTAATCGAGGAAGCTAAGAAGATCGTTAACTCTAAATTATCGTATAGGAGGATCGATGAGAGGCTTGGAGCATCAGAGGCTTTAAGAAGGGGGTACGGAGATTGCTCGGAATTCTCGGATCTTCTGATATCTCTAGCTAGAGGTTTAGGTATACCTGCTAGGAGGGTTTTAGGCGTATACATAGAGGATTCCAGGATTAAAGGTTGGCATGCATGGGTTGAGGTATGGAGTCCATACTTCGGGTGGATACCTGTAGAGGCCATCGATCAAGCATCCCCGGTTAAATCTCTAGGTCAGATAATGTCGAATTACCTCGCCGTATACATCGAGGGGTATCCGGCGGATACTGTTAATGAGGAGTTTAGGGATGAAGAGATCATATTCGAAGCTAAGCTGATCGAGTATGGTAGGCTGATGGACGACTTGTATACTAGGATCGCTAAAGATCTCGCTATATCGCTATCTATAGCCGTACTAGCTATAATCGCTATCCATGTAGTTATAAGGGTTTATAAAGCGAGAAGTACAAGTTAATCTTCGTATAGTTTAAATTCATCGTGTATAGCTCTTACAGCTTCCTCTCCATCCTCCTCCTTAACGACAAATGATATATTGTACTCTGAGGAGCCTTGAGCTATCATACGCACATTTATCCCTCTTGAAGCTACAGCTTTGAATACCCTAGCCGCTACACCCGGCGTCCCTCTCATACCGGCTCCGATGACCGATACGACGCATATATCCGGCTCATAGTATACTCGGCTAACCAGTGATCCTGTAACGCTCGATTCTAAAGCTGCAATCCCCTTATCTAATGATCCCCTATCGATTACCATCGTTATATTTGCTTCAGAGCTACTCTGCGAAATCATCATTATATTCACACCAGCCCTACCTAAAGCTTCGAATACCTTAGCCGCTACGCCAGGTAAACCTACCATACCAGCTCCTTCAACCGCTAGGAGAGCTACGTCTCTTATAAGAACGACAGTTTTAACTATACGCTTATCAACCTCTGGTCTTCCCATCCCTATTAAGGTTCCCTTATTCATCATATTGAATAGATTCCTTACTCTAACAGGGATACCTCGCGATGCTATAGGATCGAATACCCTAGGATGTAAGCCTTTAACGCTGAATCTAGCTAACTCGATTGCTTCCTCATAGCTCAACTTATCGATAGTTCTAGCCTTACTCTCGATCATAGGGTCAGCCGTCATTATACCGTCTACATGCGTCCATAGGCAAACCTCATCAGCATCTAGGCATGCAGCTAGAATCGTAGCCGTGTAATCCGCTCCGCCTCTTCCAAGTGTGGTTATACTTCCATCTATCGTCGCACCCGAGAAGCCAGCTACCACCGGGATTATACCTCGATCCAGTAGAGGCTTTAATTTCTTGGAAACCTCAAACCTAGTATTCTCCATCAGCGGATTAGCATCTCCGAATTTAGCATCCGTAACTATACCTGCATCCCATCCGGTTAAAGCTACGCTATTGATACCTTCTTCGGTAAGCTTACCAGATGTTATGATTGCAGATAGGATATCACCGGTTGAAGCTATATAATCCCTAACTTTAAGTGTAACTTCTCTAAGCTTCGAACAGGTGCGGGATATCGATTCTACTTCGCCTATTATTTTCGCGATCATTCTGAGGATAGCCTCCCTGATTTCAGTATTACGTAGCGTCTGCGTTGCTAGCTTGGTATGTGTTTCTCTAATCCATTCAAGATACTCCTCGACTTTATCTTCGATACCTAACTCTGCTTCTCTACAGAGGGATAGGAGCTTATCGGTTACACCTTCTACCGCGGCTACGACGACTACAAGTCTATACCCCCTATCCAACGTATCCCTTACGATACCGGCTATCCTCTCCATACCGTCAATCGTAGCTATACATCTTTCACCGAATTTATACACTAGGATTTTACTACTCACGACGAGCTTCCCCCCTTCTCGGAGATCCATGTAGAGCTTTAAGCTTCGCAAGCTCGTCTACAAGCATTGGTAGGAATACACCTACATCCGATACCACACCTATCGATTGAGCTGTCCCTCTATCGAGAAGTTTAATCGGTACAGCTGGGTTTATATCTACGCATACGACTTTAACGGTGGACGGTATCATATTCCCTACGGCTATAGAATGTAGCATGGATGCCAGCATCAGGACTAAACTAGCATTTTTAAGATGCTCTCTATACGCTTTCTGTGCTTCAACTACATCTGTTATAACATCAGGTATAGGCCCATCATCTCTTATCGAACCAGCCAATACGTATGGTATACCGTTAACTATACATTCGTAGAAGATTCCTTTCTTCAGCACACCCTTCTCGACAGCTCCACGTAAACCTCCACACTTCATCACCTCGTTTATAGCTACCAGGTGATTCTTATTTCCGCCAGGTATCCTAACCCCTTCATCCACCTTGAATCCGAGCGATGTACCGAATAGAGCGTATTCCACGTCATGGACAGCTAACGCGTTACCGGATAGTAGAGCATCGACAAACCCCATCCGTATCATACTTGCTAGATATTCGCATCCACCTGTATGTACTACCGCCGGGCCTGCTACCACCACTATCTTACCTCCGGATGCTTTCACCTTATACATCTCTTCAGCTATCCTTTTAACTATGGTTGGTGTAGGCTTCTCTGGAGAAGCTCTACTACTCATAAACTCGAATATACCTGCACCTGTTCTAGGATACTCTGGAAGCTTAACTCTTACACCTTCATCGCCTATGACTATAAGGTCGCCTCTACGTATATCCCTGATACCTTTACAATATGCTTTACCGGCTTCAGGATCGACTACTATAACCTTATCCATACATATATCCTCGACTTGTATCCATCTACCCTTATACCTTATCCATGTAGGATGGTTTGTAGTAGCGTAGAATCCATCTGGTAGAACCATATCTTCTGGAGCTTCCTCCAACCTAACATCCTCGACATAGACTGGTAGAGCTCCTAAACTCCTAAGCTCCTTAAGTACATACTCGAGGTGATTGCGGCTTCTACCTTTAACCATTATCCTAGCGTAGCTTACCTCATCCTTCCTCCTACCTATACGGAAATCCAATACTTCGAACTCTGCTCCTAAATCCATGATCCTATCGAAAACTTTAGGAAGTATGTATGAGTCTATAAGATGTCCTTCAAGCTCGATTATCTCCGAGTACTCACCGCTGGGATCTTGGAAGGTAATCACCCACCATCGATGTCACCATCCAAACCAGTAATCTGAAAGGCAATCACTAGATTCATAATCGCCGCTATTTAACGATTTCTCTTAGATGGTAATCCTCTAAGAGGCTAAGGAATAGTTTAATAAGGCTGGATGATGCTATCCACCGTTATCGGTGAGTTATACGCTTTGAACCTAAGAAGTAGGTTCCTAGAAGTAGCTAGATTCGGTAACCCGGATAAGGTGCCGTTATCGTTATGGGGTATTAGGCCGGCTACGCTTAAAAGGTGGTGGAGAGAAGGTTTACCCCCTGGAATGGATGCAGCTACCTACTTCAGATTCGATATATACGGTATGAAAACCTTCAATATAGCGTCATGGCCATCCGAAGGCTTCCCATGGGAGCCTAGCGATAGACTCGTAAATTTAGGTCCCATACCCCCGTTCGAGTATAGGCTCCTAAGAGAGGATGAGAGGTATAGAGTATGGGTTGATAGTCTAGGTATAACTCAGCTCGGCTTCCAGGATGATTGGAAAGATGGATGGAGCGGGTTCGCTACCAGGACATTCATAGACTTCCCAGTTAAGAATAGGTATGATTTTGAACGTATAAAGAGTAGGTATGACCCACATCACCCTGATAGATATCCACCTAGATGGAAGGAAACGGTTAAAACCCTGAAGGAGATGGATGATGGAAGCTTTCTTATACACCTCTCTCTGAGGGGTGCATTCTGGTGGATTAGAGATATGATGGGGCTGGAGGCAACCCTGATAAATTTCTTCAAAGATAAACAGTTGATCGAGGATATACTAGATCTATATCTAGATTTCCATATCGAAGCTTTAAGGAGAGCCGTAGAAGAAGTACAAGTAGATTATGTTACACTTAACGAGGATATGGCGTATAAACGTGGACCTATGATCTCTCCTCGAATGTTTAGAGAATATCTCTCACCAGTTTACCGTGAGCTTATAAACTTCCTTAGAAATCATGGTGTTAAGGTAGTTATAGTAGATAGCGATGGATGCGTCGAACCGCTTATACCCGAGCTTCTATCCGTAGGGGTGGATGGTATATCCCCATGCGAAGTAGCGGCAGGTATGGATGTAGTCGAGCTTAGAAGGAAATACCCGAAACTAGTTATGATGGGGGGTATAGATAAGAGGATGCTGGCATCATCTAAACCAGATATAGATAGAGAAGTTTACAGGAGAGTTCCGCCGCTTATCAAGAGTAGAGGATACTTTCCGGGTGTAGATCATGCAGTCCCACCGGATGTATCCTTCGAGAATTTCAGCTACTTCCTAGAACTACTTAAAAAGCTATGCGGCTGGATCGATTAACCTTCATCTAGGTGGTTACCATTGAGCGGAGGATACTATTCACTATCCCTAGAAGACCTCTGTATTCTAGCCGTAAAACTAGGCGGTAAGAATGCCAAGATTTTAAGATCAGAAGATGTCTTCGTAGCAGATTGGGTTAGACTTAAGTGTATGTATGGATGTGACGGCTACGGTAAGAGTCTTACATGTCCACCATACTCACCGACGTCAGAGGAAATGAGGAGGGTGCTTAGATCATACGAATACTGTATACTAGTCGAATTTCCACCTGAAGCTGATACGCATAGGATTATGGCTGAACTGGAGAGAGAAGCTTTCCTAGCCGGATACTATTCTGCCTTCGCTATGCCTGCAGGTCCATGCGAATTATGCGATGAGTGTACGCTTAAAGATTGCAGATATCCGGAGATAGCTAGACCATCGATGGAAGCATGCGGTATAGATGTCTACGCTACAGCTAGGAAAGCTGGCTTTAACATAAAACCTCTCAAATCTCGTGAAGAGATTCCGAAATACTTCGGGTTATTGTTAGCTAGATAGGCTAGGATCTATCCATCCATTTAACCTCGATATCTTCAATCCTCCATCTAGGTTTAACCACGCTTTCCTCTACACTTATAGTATCCCCTACCTTGTAGTGTAGGAGGCCGGTCCAAGCTATCATAGCACCGTTATCGGTTGCATATTCATCATGGACTACGTAGAGTTTAGCTTCATGAGCCTCGGTCATCTCAGATAACATCTTCTGCATCCTCCTATTACGCGCGAATCCTCCTATAACGAGTACCTCAGATTTACCAGTGTGAGCTAAAGCTCTCTCCGTAACCTCTATAAGCATCGATAGAGCTGTCTCTCTTAGACTATACGCTATATCTTCGAGCTTATACTTCCCGTTTCTATAAGCTTTGAGAGCTGCTGTTAGAAGCCCTGAGAACTGTAGATCCATACCCTTAACGGTGTAGGGTAGACGTATGTACGTAGATCCTCTATCGGCTACCTCATCGAATACCGGTCCAAGCCACGGGTTTAAGGGATCGTACAACCCAACCTCCCTAGCGAATACATCGAAGCAGTTGGCTATCGTTATATCTAAGGTTTCACCGAATACCCTATACCTTCCATCCTCATAGCCTAGGAGCTGTGTATTACCACCTGTAACTAATAGTATAAGTGGATCCTGAGCACCTGTAGTAATCCTACCTATCTCTATATGGGCTATAAGATGATTTACACCGACTAGAGGTTTCCGTATAGCAAGGGAGAGAGCTCTAGCAACGGTTGCCGTTACTCTTAGACATGGACCGAGACCAGGTCCCTGCGAGAAAGCTACTACATCTACATCCTTAAGCTTCAATCCGGCTATATCTAAAGCTTTACGTATAGTCTCACCTGCAACTATACTATGATGTTGAGCTGCATCCCTAGGATGTATACCCATACCTGGTGGAGGTTTATACGAGCTTCTAACGTTAGCTAGTATCTTACCGCCACTATCGGCTAAACCCACACCAAACGTATGGGCTGTTCCTTCTATCCCTAAACATACTTCATAGTCTCCCTTCACCCTATCGCTACCTCCAACTATACTTAGCATCGTGAGGTCTAACTTTAGGATTAACCTCATCACTCGCATCTCTGTAGGATCTAGCAAGGTATAAAACCATAATATGCTATGTAGGAATCGCATATTGTGAACGAGATTATAGAGAAATGCTACGGGAAACCTGAGGGGAGGTATAACCAGGTATTTTACGTCTAAAATCCGTCGATCATCAAATTTATTTCCCTTCCATATAACTTCTATTCTTGAAGCTATCTTGCCACCCACCTCGATCGATTTAGAGAAGGAGGTTAGAGGTACTACGCTTAGAGTATACCTCTATATACTCTCTAACGGTCCTGTAAGGATGAGGGATATACAGAGGGGCTTAGGGTTCTCTACGCCTAGCTTAGCATATTATCATGTCGAGAAGCTTATGAAGCTAGGTTTAGTGGAGGAGGATGAAGATGGATTGTATAAAGTTTCTAGGAGAGGGGAATTATCGATACTTAAACCCTACATAGTATTCGGAGGTAAGCTTATCCCGAGACTAGTATTCTACGCTGTATTCTTCACAAGCTTCTTAATATCCTATGTCATCCTCTTATGGAGTAACATAAACATCTATACGGTTATAATCGCTATGATAGCTGCAGCTATCTTTTGGTATGAAACCCTGAGAGCTTGGAGGTATAGACCCTTCTAAGATATTTCAAATAGTTAGAGTTATAACGGGCTGGAGATCTATAATATCCTCTCAAGTTGAGAGGCGAGATAATAGCGTCCATCCTTATAGCTTCCATACTAGGTTTAACCGTAGCATACCTACCCCTATCCATAATAAATATACCCACCTCTAAAGATGCAAGCTCCTCCGATCTAAAGCCATCCACATCTCAGCTTAATAGAGGCACCATTATGGAAGATCAGAGAGCTTTGAACAAGAATCAAATCTTTGCTATCGTAGCATCAGGGGGTATCGAACTTTACAACTTTACACTAGCATTGCTATTAGCCTCTACTATCTCCTATATAGTTAGACGTAAGCTTCCAAAATTCTAGCAATTTGATAATACTTCCAGTATCTCCTCCAACCTGAAGGACCCATGAGGATATACTCTCTCTATCCTAGGTGGATTGTATGTGAGATCTACTATAGTTGATACCGGTCTAAGAGGGAGTATCCCGCAATCGAGTATTAGATCTACGCTACCCCCCATCTGTCTTGATACATCATCTACACTATACGGGTTCGCTTCTCCATGGATGTTCGCGCTCGTAGCAGTTATAGGTCTCCCAAGCTTCTTCACTATCATCGTAGCTACTTTATGGCTTGATATCCTAGCGGCGAAAGCTCTAGGGTTAACTATATCTGGAACCGTAGGCTTCTTCCATGTAGCTATAGTTAACGGTCCCGGGTTGAACCTCCTTATAAGCTTCAAAGCCTTCGCATCGAGGTATGCGTAATCCATCCACATACCTAGATCGGATACTATCGCTGTGAGGGATCTATCCATCGGCCTCCTCTTAGCCTTATAAACTTTAATCACGGCATCTACGTTGGTTATATCCGCTGCAAGCCCATAGCATGTCTCCGTAGGATATACGACTAATCCTCCACGCTCGAGTGTAGATACGGCTAATTCTACTGCTCCCTCTACATCATTCCATACTCTCAATACTCTAGCGTTAGGCATCAGCCACATAGCTATCTAGGTGAGTCGATATTAAAGTTTAAAGGGAAGATAAACGTAGTTTTTCTTTTCTGGTGTTTGTATGGCGGATAGCTTAGCTCCCTTCGTTCCATCCCCTATAGAAGTAGTTCGACGTATGCTCTCCCTAGCTGAGGTTAACTCTAAAGATGTAGTCTACGATCTAGGATGCGGTGATGGACGTATACTCACGACGGCGGTTACAGAGTTTAACGCTAGGAAAGCTATCGGATACGAGATAAGGAGCGATCTATACCTTAAGATCCTCTCAACCCTAGAGGAGCTTAAAACAGTGATGCCAGGTATAGAGAATAGGATTAAAGTATATAATGGCGACGCTATGAAAGCAGATCTTTCAGAAGCTACTGTAGTAACATTATATCTTACGACTCTCGGTAATGAGAAGCTTAAACCTAAATTCGAATCTGAGCTTAAACCTGGAGTCCGTATAGTAAGCCACGATTTCACTATACCAGGATGGACTCCTGTGAAGATAGATAGATTCCAAGGCCACGTAATATACCTATACGTAGTACCTGATAGCTATAAGGATCAATCGCTTAAAGCTAGAGAGAGGGGTTGGCATCTATTTTAGAGGATGGAAACTTACGCCTCATATATAGGGGGGCTGAAGCTGAAGTCTATTTAGGTTTATGGTATGGAAGGAGAGCTATATTCAAGTATCGTAAACCTAAAGGTTACCGGATAAAAGAGATAGATGATTATATAAGGAGTAGGAGGACTATCCAGGAAGCTAGGATTCTAAGAGATGCTAAGAATGCCGGTATCCCATCACCTACCGTGTACTATATCGATCCATCTGAAGCTCTATTAGTCATGAGCTATATACCTGGATCTAGACTTAAGGAGTATATCGGCTCCATCCCTATAGATGAAGCGGTAACGCTTTCAAGGAGGATAGGCTACTCCATAGCTAAATTACATAGAGCAGGTATACAGCATGGAGATCCTACAACATCCAACATGATACTGGTGAGTGATGGTAGGATATTCCTTGTAGACTACGGATTATCACAGTATACGGTTAGAGCTGAAGATAGAGCCGTAGATCTCATACTATTCGAGAGAGCATTATTAAGCGTACACTATAAGATATACGAGTATTGTATGAAGGCCTTCATCGAAGAGTATAGGAGGATTCTAGGCGAAGAATATAGTGAGGTTGAGAGGCGTATGAGAGAGATAAAGGCTAGGGGTAGATATATATCCAAACGCCTCCTAAGATAGCTTACCGATCCTACTTCCATGAATCTATCGATAGAAAGATTTTTTAGATAGATCCATCATACCTTCTAGGCAGGCATGAATCTAAGGAAAATCTCTCTAACATTAATCTACATAGCGATCCTTATCCTGCCTATAGCCCTTGTATATACGATACCGGTTTCAGCAGAGCAAGTACCGTACGGTCCATTCCCTGATAAAATCATAATATTCAGGCATGCAGATGAATCTACGGTCGTACCGATGATGGAGAAGGGGGAAATGGATGCATGGCTATACTACCTACGTCTCCCCGAGAATATTAAGAAAGCTGAGGAATCCCCAGCAGTAAACGTAGTAGGTACCTATGGAGGAGGTATTCAGCTTCTCATAAACCCATTGGAAACCACCGAAGGCTTCAACCCATTCTCTATAAGGGAAGTTAGAGAAGCTCTAAACTGGCTTATCGATCGCCACTATATTGTCAGCGAGATATACCATGGTAGAGGAGTTCCGAGGTGGACCATGTTCAGAGCAGTATCACCAGATTATTCGAGAATAGTAGATTTCGCTAAAATACTCGAATCCAAATACAGTTACAACTTCGAGAAGGCTAAAGTACAGATATTCGAAGCTCTCTCTAAGGCAGGTGCAGAATATAAGGAGGGTAAATGGTATTACCAAGATAAGCCTATCACCATAAACTTCCTGATAAGACCTGAAGATGAGAGGAAGGATCTAGGAGATTACGTAGCTTCACAGCTTGAAAAGCTAGGATTCACCGTAAATAGACTATATAAACCTGCCAGGGATGCATTCCTACTTTGGGGTGCCTTCGCACCTACTAAACGTGGTGAATGGCATATATACACGGCTGGATGGGCTTTCACGGCTATATCTGCATACGATGATAGCGATCCATGGTTCTGGTATTCACCAGATAACGCCCCGCTCTTCGAAGAATATCCTGGGCCGCCATTGCTAAGAGAAGCTATAGATAAACTTAATAATGCCGAGTATAAGTCCATGGAAGAGCGATTAGAGCTCGTTAAAAGGATTTGCGAATTAGCTTTAGAGGATGGAGTCCACGTATGGGTTATAGATCAGCTTCAAATATATCCTGTGAATGCTAGGCTTGGAAGTTTCGTAACCGATCTATATGGCGGATGTATGAGCTTCTGGTTCCTACGCACCCTTAGGCTAGCTACAGGTACTGGAGGGGATGTTAAGCTAGGTAATAGATTGATGTTTATAGAAGGCTTCAATCCGATAGCTGGCTTCTCATGGCTCTACGATGTATATGCATATTACCTGGTAGCAGATCCTGGTGTATTCCCGCATCCGCATACAGGAATATACATACCTATAAGGGCAGAATACACCGTTACGACAGCAGGACCTGATGGAAAGCTTGATGTCCCAGCTGATACTCTAACTTACGATCTAGCATCAGAAAAATTCGTACCTGTCGGTGAAGGTGTTAAAGCTACGAGTAAAGTTACCTATAAGTTTACCCTTGGTAAATGGCATCACGGTCAGCCTATAACGAAAGCTGATATACTATACGGTATAGCTGAAACGTTCAAAGTTACGTCGAAGGAGTCTCCGTTATACGATCCGGTCGCCGCATCTCCAGGTAGAATATTATTCACGACAAACTTCAGGGGTATAAAATTCATAGCCGATGATACAGTTGAGGTCTATGTGGATTACTGGCATGTAGATAGTAGTTACATCGCTAGTATGGCTAGTGTGTGGGTTGATACACCATGGGAAGTACTCGTATTAATGAACGAAGCTGTTCTAGAGAAGAAGCTTGCATGGTCGGTCGATATGGCTGATGAATGGGGTGTAGATCAGCTAGATTTAACTAAGGGTCCATCCATACCCATACTTAAAGATATACTAGATAAGCTTGTCGAAGAGAATTCTATACCATCTGAACTTGAAGGTATAGTATCGCCAGCTGATGCTAAAGCTAGATGGAGTGCTCTAAAAAGCTTCTATGAGGAACGAGGACATTTCTGGGTTAGTAACGGTCCATACACGTTCGCTTCAGCAGATCCTACAGCTTTACAGATGATACTTGAAGCTTTTAGGGAGTATCCATTCAAGGCTGATAGATGGGATGGAATGATTACGATGAAAGTTCCAAGTGTACGTGTAGTTAAAGCTCCAGAAGATGTAATTCCAGGCTTGGAAGCTACGTTCAATTTAGCGGTCGAAGTAGAGGGTAAGCCGTATGATAGAGCGTCGGTGAAATACCTGCTACTAGATAGCTTAGGTAACCTGGTTGCTGCGGGTGTAGCTCAACCTAAAGGCGGAGGCGCCTTCGATATAACTCTTACAAGTGTAGAAACCGGTAGGCTTGCTCTAGGAACGTACTCGCTTCAGCTTATAGCTGTCGGAGAGGAAGCTGCTCTCCCATCCGTATCTTCCTACACATTTACGGTTACACCGCCGATCGCATACTTCGAGCGCCTAGTTAGAGCTACTAGAGCTGATCTAGAAGCTAGAGCGTCGACTATAGAAAGCCGTGTGAACGCTATATCTAGGGATGTGAGCAGTATATCCGCTTCCCTATCAGGCATTCAGAGTACGGTTAACACTGTACTGGCTCTATCGGTAGTAGCCATCTTGGTAGCCGTAGTAGCAGTAGCGTTATCGTTACGTAGAAGGTAGTTTAGCCCCCTCTTATACGATTTTTATTTTTCCCTCTTTTCCAATCTTAGCTACAGCCATCCATAGGATTGGTAGGGAAAAGTTTATAGGTTACCATGCTAGCTATGCTTTGGTTAAGGCCGGTATGCAGATACCGCTAGCGATGTTAAAGCATCTCGCTAAACGTATGGCACTGCTACTCGTTACGTTAATAGTAGCTATGTATTTAACTATAATTATAGCTAACGCTGGAGGCCTTATAGACAATATACTGAAAGCTCAGCTTAGATACGAGATCGCAAGTAATCTAGCTAGAGCTCCAGGTTGGTCTCAGCTTACCGAGGAGGAACAAAGGAAGATCATAGATGAGAGGCTTCAAGCTGCTATACAAGCTAAAGGTCTCGATAGACCCTTCTTGGAGCGTACGCTCAGATACTTGGTGGATGCTTTAACATTAAATCTCGGTAGAGCTCTATTTATAACAAGTGCTAGCGGATCCAAAGCGGTAAGCGATATAATAATCGAGAGACTGCCGCAAACAGTATTGTTATTCACTACAGGTACTATACTCTATTCGATTATAGGGTTACTTATGGGGTTGTATATGGCTAAGCGTCCAGGTGGATTTTTCGATAGAGCATTCTCAGTCTTCGCTATAGTAACCCAGGTTATACCTCCATGGTTTTTCGGTATACTATTCATAATGGTGTTCGCATACTACCTTGGGATAACACCGTTCGGAGGTATGGTAAGCGTACCTCCACCGAGAGATCCTTTAGGCTATGTATTAGATGTAGCCTACCATATGGCTCTTCCTCTCTTCACATGGATATTCTCCCTTTTCGGTGCTTGGGCATATATAGCTAGAAACCTCATAGTTCAGATAGCCGAAGAGGATTTCGTGAATACGGCTAAAGCTAAAGGGCTACCTGAGAATATGGTTATGCGTAGACATGTATTAAGACCTAGTTTACCCCCCATCATAACTGTTATATCACTATCGCTCATAGCTTCATGGCAGGGAGCTATAATAACAGAGACTGTATTCAACTGGCCTGGTCTAGGTACGCTATTCTATCAAGCGATAAACTCACTGGATGCGCCCGTTATCATAGGGTTAACGGTTATATACGCCTATCTACTCGTAGCTACCGTACTCATACTCGATTTAATCTATAGTATACTTGATCCGAGAATCAGGTCTGGGAGAGTGTAGATTATGAGTATACCTGGAGGATTACAGGATGTAGTAGATGCCGTATTACGCTCTAAGACCGGTATAATAGGATTATCGATTCTGATAGCTATAACAGTTCTATCTACTCTAGCCCTAGTATATGTACCGTTCGATGTAGCTAGGGAATGGAATAACCCATCATTCTGGCAGTATAATCCTAGACTCGCATTACCGAGTTGGGTGAATACATTTCTTGGCGGGAAGCTTCCTGAAACTATAATAATCTCCAATGATAGTTTTCGGAAATACTCATATTATCTCGAGATTGCGGGTTTGAAATACTTTATACTTGAGGCAGAATTCCTATATCCCTATAAGGACTTTCCGTCAGAATTACGTCTCTCAGTATACGTGGATACCGAGGGGGCTTTCGTAACTATACGATGGATTCAACCTAGTGGTGTAGATATAACTATATGGAAGGGATCCTTTAAGCAAGGTTTGAATACTGTTTATATATCGCGTCAAATAGATGTACGGGAATATATCAGAGATTCGTTGAAACGGCTTAATCTAACTGTTCCATCTATAGTAAACCCTGAAGTGATCCTATTCATGGATAATAGTATAGCCCATAGCGAATCCATACCGGTTAATGGTAGATATAGGGTTAGGGTGGAAGCTGTATCATCGGATCCGTATGCGGATATCGAAGCTGAGCTGATAGTGTATGGTAAGGTTTACGGTTTAGCAGGCACTGATGATAAGAGACGCGATCTCTTCGTAGGTTTAGTTTGGGGTGCGCCTATAGCTTTAGCTTTCGGTTTACTCGCAGCCATAGCTACTAACTTCATACAGAGTTTTGTAGGCTCGCTAAGCGCATGGTATGGAGGGTTGATCGATGAGGTTATTCAGAGGATCACGGATGTGTACATGATAATACCGTTCCTACCTATACTCATCACTATATCTGTCATATATAGGATAGATATATGGATGCTTCTAATGGTAGTAGTAGGTTTAAGCCTATTCGGAGGAGCTACGAAAACCGCTAGGAGTATGACCTTCCAAATCATGAGTGAGCAGTATATCGAAGCAGCTATATCTTATGGTGCTAGTCGTAGACGCATCCTATTTCTATACATACTACCCAGATTAATGCCTTACACCATGGCTAATATAGTGTTATCCGTACCCGGTTATGTATTCCTAGAGGCCGCTTTAAGTGTACTGGGTTTAGGCGATCCCATGATGCCTACGTGGGGTAAGATCATAAGCGATGCCTATTCTGGAGGAGCAGTAGTACATGGTTTATGGTGGTGGATCCTGCTCCCCTCTGCTTTGATAATACTTACGGCCATCTCATTCGCGTTCATAGGCTTAGCCTTAGATAAAGTCGTTAACCCTAGGTTGAGGGAGAGGTAGCATGGGATGGAAGATCTTCTAAAAGTTAGGGATTTGAAGCTATACTATAGGACTAGAAGAGGCATAGTTAGGGCTGTAGATGATGTTAGCTTTGATCTACGTAGAGGTGAAACCCTAGCTATTGTAGGTGAATCTGGATGCGGCAAATCCTCTACGGCTACAGCTATAATGAGGATACTGCCTCGAAATATCGATACATACGAAGGGAGTATAATATTAGATGGGATGGACGTTATGAAGCTTGATGATGGAAGATTTAGGGAAGAAATAGCTTGGAGAAGGATCTCCATGGTCTTTCAAGGAGCTATGAATGCTTTAAATCCTGTGATGAGAGTAGGATTCCAAGTCGCTGAACCGCTCATAGTTCATGGTAAACTGAGTAGGAGCGAAGCTCTCAGTAAAGCTAGAGAACTACTAGGTTTAGTCGGGCTTCCATCATTCGTAGCTGATAGATACCCTCATGAGCTTAGCGGCGGTATGAAGCAGAGAGTCGTTATAGCTATGGCTTTAGCGTTGAACCCAGAGATAGTTATACTCGATGAACCTACATCCGCATTGGATGTTATAACCCAAGCTAACATAATGAATTTACTAAAGAAGCTTAAAAGGGAGGAGAACCTTTCATACATCTTCATAACGCATGATTTAGCTCTTGCAAGCGAGCTTGCCGATATGATCGTGGTTATGTATGGAGGTAAGATAGTGGAGTATGGGACTGCAGAGCAAGTATACTTAGATCCTAGACATCCATACTCTCAGAAGCTTCTAGCTAGTATACCTACCCTGAGGACGGATAAAAAGCTTGAATTCATACCAGGTGCCCCTCCAGATTTAGTATCCCCGCCTCCCGGCTGCCGTTTTCATCCTAGATGTCCGTACGCTATGCCTATATGTAGGGAGAAGGAGCCTATACTCCATGAAGTAGAGAAGAATAGATACGTAGCATGCTGGCTCTACGGTGAGTAATCCTTGCCCACGAGCAACCTCCTAGAAGTACGAAACCTGAAAGTTTGGTTTCCTATAAGAAGATTACTCAGAGAAGCATTATTCGTTAGGGCTGTAGATGATGTTAGCTTTGATCTACGTAGAGGTGAAACCCTAGCTATTGTAGGTGAATCTGGATCTGGTAAGACCACCCTAGGTAAAACATGCCTTAAACTTATCGAACCGACATCCGGATCTATAATATACGATGGAAGGGATATAACTAGAGTATCGAATAAAGATTTGGGTTGGTATCGTAGGGAGGCTCAGATAATATACCAGGATCCATTCAGTAGCCTAAACCCGTTCTTCACCGTATACAAAACTTTAGAGGAACCTTTAATAGTGAATAAGGTAGAGGGCGATAGATCGGAGCTTATCTACAAAGCTTTGGGGGATGTTAAGCTTACACCGGTCGAGGAGTTTGTAGGTAAGTATCCTCATATGCTAAGCGGTGGACAGAGGCAGAGGGTAGCTATAGCTAGAGCATTAATACTGAAACCGCGTTTCGTAGTAGCTGATGAACCGGTCTCTATGCTCGACGTATCCGTTAGGATAGAAATACTCTACCTCCTCAAAGAGCTTCAAGATAGGTACGGCATATCCTTCCTATACATAACTCATGATATCGCTACGGTGAAATACTTCTCAGATCGTATAGGAATAATGTATGCGGGTAGATTCGTCGAATCAGGCTATATAAGAGCGGTAGTTTCAGATCCGTTACATCCATATACGAAGGCTTTGATAGATGCTATACCGGATCCAGATCCAAAGAATAGATTCACGGAAAGGAAAGTTATCCCTGGTGAGCCTCCGAACCCGGTCAACATGCCTCCCGGCTGCCGTTTTCATCCTAGATGTCCGTACGCTATGCCTATATGTAGGGAGAAGGAGCCTATACTCCATGAAGTAGAGAAGAATAGATACGTAGCATGCTGGCTCTACGGTTAATAAGAACCATCGCGAAGTTCATAGATTTCAACCTTACCCTTCCACTGCCTTACGGTTTCAGGGTCCTTCATCCATTCTGCTCTGGGAGCAGAGCTATCATAAACAGCTGTAAAAATCCATCTATTCAGAAACTGTTAGCAAACCTCACTGAAGCAAGGATAAAAATAGTGGACGAGAATCTGAGAACTTACTTTAACTCTCCTCAACCGGTGAGTATTATCTTCTTAACTATATCAATTACCTTAGCTTGATCACCTGTCTCCCTAGCTCCCTCCAGCTCCTCCTTTCTAGCGTATATTAGTAGAGCTTTCTTCATAAGGTTTCCGAATATCTCTTTACTAAGCTTCATAGCTTTGACGGGGTCCATCCTGTAGGTGAATTGATCTTCTCCGAACCATCCATCGTAACCTATATCTACAGCTGCATATAGGTAATCTATGAAGCGCCATATATCTCCTGTCCCGAATACTCTATCTTCATCGTTACTATGCAGCTTAGCCGTATTTATGTGGAACCCTACTATAGGTACACCCATACTATGCAATGTGTATACCGTGAATGCAGGTTCGACGGCATACATCTGCTCATGACCGTAATCTATAGTTACACCCATAACCTTAGATCCGATCTCCTCGTTTACCTTGTATGCTATCCATCCAGCTAGATGGGTGGTAGGAACTATCATATTCCCCTCCTTCGGCTCTTTAAGTTTAGCTTCTACACCGAATTTAAGACCTAGCTCCCTACATCTCTTCGAAGCTTGTATGCATGCATCTAGGAACCATTCAAATTTACGTAGGTAGTTGGATTCAAAATTGTAATCCCACCCATCTTGACCTGGCCATAAGCTTAGACTAGGGCTCCCCATCTCTCTAGCTAGATCCGCAGCTTGCAGTAATACTTCGAAAGCCTTCTCCCTAACTTCTCTTATAGGGTTCGTCACGGATCCAAGCTTCCATCTAGGATCGGTAAACATGTTGACGTTCATATTGGATACTCTGATACCTAGCTCCTCTAGGATAGATCTAATCTTCGTAACCCTATCTTCAGATATCTTCAAGTTCTCATCTAGGAAGAGTACATCATGGAACTCAACCCCCTCTATACCTGCCTCAGCTATCCTTCTAAGCTGAGCTTCTATGCTGGAATCCAACTCTGGGAAGTATCCCTTCGTAGCGAATCTATCGATGAAATCTCCTGCAGACCAATGTCCAGCTGCGAATTTTATATCGAAATCCTTGAAGAATCTATCTAGTAGCTCGCCTTCAAGATAACCTCTATATTCCGTCTCAAGCTTCGCAAGGCTATTCCGAGATATCTTCAAATCGCCAACACCTGAATAGAATTCTTGTTACTCTATCTACATATAATTAAAACTTACTCCTCCTCGATCGTCATATAATAGTATTCGCCGAGCTCCTTCTGCATCCTATCCAACCTCGAACCCTCCTTATTTGCTCTAGGCCTATAGGTCTGCCTATCCCTTCTAAACGTTATCCCAAGCTCTTTAAGGAACATATTCATACCGCTCCTCATATCGGTAGGTTTATATCCATACCCTTCAACCCCTGGTATACCTGAAAACACCATAAGCCTATCTGCTATGAAATCCTGGACTAGTATATCATGCTCTACGACGAAAGCAACTCTACCAAGATTCTCTACGATCCTACGGACCGCTTTAGCCATAGCTAACCTCTCCTCCACATCTAGATACGCACTAGGCTCGTCGAGCAGATATATATCTGCATCCGCAGCTAAGCATACGGATATAGCTAGCTTCTGTAATTCTCCACCGCTTAAATCCGATACCCTCCTATCTAGTATCTTATCCAGCTTAAAGGGTCTATAGAGTTCCTCTTTAAGGAAGCTCGACTCTATCCTATCGCCTATAGTCTTCTTCAAGAATACCTCGACTGTCCCCTCATAATCTCCAGATATATACTGAGGTTTATAGCTCACCCTTATACCTCCAGGTAGAGTATCTCCTTCATCAGGCTTCTCTAATCCTGCTAGAAGCTTAACAAACGTAGTTTTACCGATACCGTTCGGTCCGAGTATACCTATAACCTCACCCGTACGTATAAATCCAGCCTCCACTCTTAAAGTGAATCCTCCAAGCTTCTTAACCATATAACCCCAGCTATATGCTATATTCGTAGATTCCAAGGTCTGCGTAGGTGGTTTAACTTGAAACCTTATAGGTTGACTTCTAAACCTCATGTTTTCGCTTGGAATATATCCCTCTAAAAACATGTTTATTCCATCTCTAACAGCTCTAGGATACGATACGATGCCGTAGATTCCAGGATCGCCATACAAAACTGATACCATATCCGACATATAATCTAGAACTATCAGGTCGTGTTCAGCTACAACGATCATAACATCCTGTTTAGCTAATTCTCTAATAACCCTAGCTACTCTAAGCCTCTGACGTACGTCTAGATAGCTTGAGGGCTCATCGAATATATATACATCAGCATCTCTACATACCACCGCTGCTACAGCTACTCTTTGAAGCTCTCCGCCGCTGAGTACGTTTACCTCCCTATCCATGACCTCCTCTAATTCGAGGACTGATTTAAGTTCATCGAGTATACAGCGTTCATCCAGCTTAGATAGAAGCTTACCAGCCTTTCCTCTGAATGCTCTAGGTATTAAATCGACATACTGAGGCTTATATGCTACCCTAAGCTCCCCTGAGGCAAGCTTGCTAAAATATTCCTTGAGAAATGTACCGCTAAAATATTCTATTATTGAATCCCAATCAGGTGGATCCCCTTCGACTACACCTAGATTAGGTTTAAGCTTACCCGCAAGTATACGGAGAGATGTGGATTTACCCACCCCATTCTTACCTACAAGACCTAAAACCGTAGATTTAGCCGGTACGGGTAGCCTGAATAGCTTAAACCCGTTAACCCCATACCTATGGATACACTCGTCTTCAAGCTCCCCTGGAAGGTTGACTATCGATATAGCTTTAAACGGGCATCTATTAACGCATATACCACACCCGATACATAGCTCCTCAGCTATCACGGGCCTACCCTTATCATCTACCTTCACAGCTTCGATCTTATTCCTAACAAGCGGGCATAAACGTCTACATAGTAGCCCGCAATCCTCGATGCGACAGCTATCCCTATCGATCACAGCTACCCTACCAACCATAACCACCACCTAAAATCGCTTACTATAATGCGAAGCGTAAAGGAAAGAAAAATGAGATAGGTAGACAGAGGTTTGGGAGTTAGATCACCATTCTTCTTCCTCTTCCTCCTCCCACTCCTCTTCCTCCCATTCTTCCTCTTCCCATTCTTCCTCCCATTCTTCCTCTTCTTCCTCTTCCTCGAATCTGAACATAGTTTTAACCCCTCCCCCTTAACGGGGCTAAAAAAGCATCCCCATCGCTAATTTAAAAACTTTTATCTCCATAGTTTCACGGTCTAGCTATGATACCCAAAATCTGGGTGTTAATGGAAGCACACTCGTATGCAACTATAGCTTAAAAAAATGGTTTCTCTAGATTTTGATAGAGTAGTGGAAACGGGGTGCTTAGCACACTCAAGATCTCGCTCATAGGGGGTCGCAAGGGCCAGAGCTGCCATCGCACCCCGGAATATATCTTAGAGCTGGGGATCCTTAATTAGGTTTTCTCGATACATCGTTTACAGGGTATCTAGGTTTCTCTCCATGCAAGACTCTGAGAATCTCCTCGACGGCTGTTAAAGCCATTCTCCTCCTGCATTCTATCGTATTAGAGGCTATATGCGGGGTTAGTATTACGTTATCAAGATCTAATAACGGATCGTCTAAGGGTAGAGGTTCTTGCCAGAATACGTCTAAGCCAGCTCCGGCTATCCATCCCTCCCTCAAAGCTCTCACGAGGGCGTCGTGATCCACTATAGGTCCTCTAGCTATATTGATCAAAATAGCTGTAGGTTTCATGAGTTTAAGCTCATCTTCCCCTATCATACCACGTGTATGCTCGGTTAACGGGCATGATACTACTACGAAGTCGGATTCTCTAAGCAGATCCATTAACGATCTATACTCTGCTTCAAGCTCTATCTCCAGTGAAGGCTTCCTAACTATATCATAGTATAGTATCTTCATAGAGAATCCTTTTGCACGTTTAGCTATAGCCGCCCCTATCCTTCCAAGCCCTATGATACCTATAACCTTACCCCATACATCCACACCTGCGAATACGAACGGATCCCTAATCTTCCAAGATCTAGATTTAACATACTGTGACGCTTTACAGATATTCCTAGCTAAACATAATATATGCGAGAAAGCCATATCCGCTACCGTTTCGTGGAGAACCGGTGTTATCGTAACCCAAACCCCCCTCTCGGTAGCTGCTTCAACGTCTACGTTATCGTATCCTACTCCATGCCTAGCTATCACTCTAAGTCTAGATGCAGACTCTATAACCCTCCTACTCACCCTCTCTACGTTAAGCGTTACGAGTATAGCATCAGCGCCCCTCACAGATTCTATAAGCTCATCTTCAGTCGGCGGTTTTTCGAATATATGCACATCCGCCTCTTTTCTGAGTAGATCGAGCGCTTCACTATGTATCGGAGCTGTTACCACCACTCGAAATCTATCCATAAATCCACCCCCCAAACGATAGATTTTCTCATGAACCTCGACCTTATTCTGCGGTTAATGGATAGATAAGATAAAAAGCTTTCAGATAACTATCGATATATGGAGTAGCCATCAGATTATCCTAAAATTATCGTGAGGTATGGTTTTAGGGGGAGATAACCACCCGCTATGCATAGAATCTTTTCAGTATCCTATAGACGCAATAATCTCCACACATAGTGCATGCGCCGCTTCTAGCCTTCACTCTTCCATGAATTTCTGAAGCTCTATCTGGGTCTACTGATAGCTTGAATTGCGTTATCCAGTCTAAGCGTGCTCTAGCTTCTCCCATAGCTTTATCGATACTCATAGCTTTCTCTCCGACTCTATATATATCCACAGCATGTGCAGCGATCTTGGAAGCTATAACCCCCTGCTTTATATCTTCCGGTAGCGGTAGACCCAAATGCTCGGATGGTGTAACCACGCATAGGAAATCTGCACCGGCGAGTCCAGCTATAGCACTTCCGATCGCAGCCGCTATATGATCGTACGGGGTAGCTATATCTGTAACTATAGGTCCTAGGAGGTAGTATGGAGCGCCTCTACATACAGCCTTTTCTAAAGCCACGTTAGCCGCTATCTGATGTATAGGCATATGACCTGGGCCTTCAACCATACATTGAACATCCATCCTCCTACTCCTCTCTACGAGCTCGGCTACGGTTAATAACTCCATATTCTGAGCTAGATCGTTCGCATCCGATATGCATCCAGGTCTAAGTCCATCACCTAAACTTATACATACATCATACTCTCTAGCTAACTCAAGTATGTAATCATAATTCTCGTATAACGGATTCTCCCTACCATGGTGCAACATCCAAGATGCTACGAAAGCTCCTCCACGGCTAACTATACCCGCGATTCTCCCAATTTTCTTTAACGATTCTAGAGCGTTATACGTGATACCACAATGAAGCGTAACGAAGTCGACTCCATCCCTAAAATGCTTCTCGATAGTATTCAATATGTCATCCTCGCTCATATCTATGATGGATCCATGCCTCCTCATAGATTCTATAGCGGCTTGATAGATAGGTACCGTACCTATAGGTGCATCCAACTCTTTGATAAGTAATCTACGAACATAATCTAGATCGCCTCCAGTAGATAAATCCATAATAGTATCTGCTCCATACCTTAAACCGATCCTCGCCTTCTCAAGCTCCAGATCTGGATCGGATATATCGGTCGAGGTGCCGACGTTAACGTTTACCTTCACGGTTAACCTCTCCCCTATAGCTACAACCCTACTCAACTTCCTGCCTCTAGACGAATTGTACGGGATAACAGCCACTCCTCTAGCAACCATGCCTCTAAGCCTATCCGGGTCGATACCTTCCAACCTAGCTGCTTCGACTACGATATCAGGTATGACACCTCTCTTAGCTTCGCTTACGATAGTCCCCATAACTGAATCTAGATAGATTAAATCGGCCTATATCTCAAGATAAACCTTACCATAACCTGGAGGATATGCTTCACCATAATTATACCTAGCTTAACTCTCAAGGAAAATCTATCTGCGAACCTAGCTCTCTTGATAGTTATCCAGACTTTCGCCTAATACGATATCCGCATAGATAAACGTCGATCGCTAAGGATATGCAAATACTCTTTTGCTCGTTATCTACCAGTCCGAGGGGTTCAATTCGATCGTAAGTTAATACAGCTTACCTACACACCTACGCTTCAACCTGTATGGTATCTAGCTATATAGATGATTTCATCATCACGATAGAGATTATGTATGATAGCCTCCTCTTTTGCTCCTAGAACCTCCTCGTAGAGTCTACGAGCTATCTTATTCGAAGAAGCTGAAGATACAAGGATAAGTTTAAGCTTAGATTTAGGTTGACGATTCTCTAGATATGCTTTAAGATAGTTTATCGAATCCTCTATAAGCCTACGACCTATACCTATCCCTCTGAATCTTGGATCTACAGCTATCTGCTCTAACTCCCAGACGGATTCTTCTCTGAAGCCACCCCTCTCCATCCATAGAATATATCCGATAACCCTCCCCCCGGATAATGCTACGAAGTATTGCATCCTAGGATAAGCTCTAATATTGCATTCAAACCAACGTCTTATGATATCTTTACTACGCATACCCTTAAACGATAATAGATATATCTCTACTAAGTCGTCAAGATGATCCAGCTCCATAGGCTTAACATGTACATCGCTTACTCTGATCATATTGATCCCTACAACATTCTAGCAGTATTATAAATTTAAACTATTCTCAAAATTTAACTTAAAAATCAAGAAATGATTTTTCATAGATGCATGGAGGATGCTTAAAAATCTCTTTTAACTATCGAAAATTCTTTAACCATAGGATAGGCTTCGAAGAGTCTAGATCAAGATTAAAGTTTCCAGAATGTAGCGCAGTCGGATCCTTCTATCTAATCTTCCATAGTCAGGAGGTAAATTTTAATTCCCTACGATTTTAACTCTTACATCAGGCTTAGGATCTATTCGTTCTACGAGGTATCAAGTTAATCTGATATCCTCGCCTTTAACCCTAACTTTTACGGTAGCTTCTTCGCATACCCTACCGATTATCCATGCTTTACACCCGCTCTTTTCGCAAAAATCCACTATCTCCTCAGATTCACTTTTAGGTGCTATTATGCAGAAGCCTACGCCCATATTGAAAGTCCGGTACATCTCTCTATCGCTTATATCCCCTGCCTCCTGTATCAGTTTGAAGACAGCTGGAGGCTCAGGCATGGAATCTAAGTGGAAGCCTACTTTAGCTATACGAGCCAACCTCGTAAGCTTAGTGAAAGCGCCTCCAGTTATATGAGCTAATCCATGTACCTCATACCTTCTTAATACTTCGAGGATAAGCTTCGCGTAAATTCTTGTCGGCTTCAATAGCTCCTCGCCTACACTACACCCTAGCTCATCCACGTATCTATCGACTCCATATCTATCGATGAGTATCTTCCTAGCTAAAGTTAACCCGTTTGAATGTATACCGCTACTAGCTAATCCTACAATACAATCTCCGATACTGATTCTATCCCCGTATACGATCCTATCCCTATCCACTACACCTGTACACATAGCAGCTAGATCGAATCCACATCCCTTCCTAACGCCTTTTACGACATCTCCCATAATGGCCGTCTCCCCGCCTACTATAGCTACCCCAGCCTCCTCTGCTCCTCTAGCTAATCCCTCCATGATCGCTACTATCAGCTCCTCGTTAGGCTCCTCAACCACTAGGTAATCTACTAGAGCTACAGGTTCGGCTCCTATACATACGATATCGTTCACGCACATAGCTACGCAATCTATACCCACGGTATCGTATTTCTCCATCATCTGAGCTACGAGAACCTTAGTGCCTACACCATCTACATGCATCGCTAGCGCTTTACCTCCACCTATATCTAGGAGACCTGCATAATGCCCTACTTCGATCAATACTTCCCCCCATCTTCCACACCTTGATCTAAAGGTTCTACTAGCTATCTCCGCTATACGCTTATGAGCTTCAGCTACTCTATCCACATCTACACCTGCATCCTTATAGCTTCTAGGTATATTCATACTCTCACCTGAATCTTTCACCTGAAAGCTTCTCGTAGGCTTCTATATACCTTCTACTAACCTCTTCTATAAGCTCTCTAGGTAGATTTGGAGGTTGAGGTATAGCTTCACCCTTCCTTCTAGCCTCCTCCAAGCGGCTTCTATATCCTATCCTATCCAGCCAATCTCTAACTGGTTGTTTATCGAAGCTATCTTGGGGGCGGTTAGGACTATAGTTTGATTTAACCCATAGCCTAAACTCATCTGGGCCTATGGAATCTCCGAGGATAATCCTACCACCGTATCTTCCGAATTCAAGCTTTAAATCAGCTAGTATGAAGCCGGCTTCTTCAGCTCTACGGCTCATAGCCTTGTATATGCTTATCGATAGATCTTCCAGATAATCGTACTCTGATGGTGTAACCCAGCTTCTGGCTATAGCTTCTTCCCTAGTTATAGGTCTATCCTTCTCCTCAAACTTGGTTGTCGGATCCAGTATTGGCTCCGGGAGTTTCGCCGCTAATATCGGCTCGACGGGTAGATTAACCTCCCCTCTTAGCATCCTCTCATAGAGGCTTCCATAAATATAGCCGCGGATTACAAACTCTATAGGTATCATTTCCAGCTTCCTTACGATCATACAGTTTGGAGGTTCAATCCATAGCATGTGATGTTCGACTCCAAGCCTATCCTCAAGATATCTAAACCAAAACGCAGTCATCCGGCAGAGTACCTCACCTTTAAACGGTATGATCGAAGGTAATACGATATCGAAGGCTGAAACTCTATCCGTGAAGTAGAATAATAGTTTCTCACTGTCCAAGAGGTATATATCCTTAACCTTACCCCTCCTCACCAGCTTCAACCTAGAGAGATCAAACCTCATAACTATCACCTACCTGGATAGTTCTCTAAGATTTTAGCATCCTCCTCAACCTTTCGTCTAAGGTTAACCCTATATCCTATAAGCTTCTCCTTAACATCGGGCCTAGATAACCCCACTATCTCGGCTGCCAGTATAGCTGCGTTAGTAGAATTATCGATACCTACGCATGCTACAGGTATACCTGGAGGAGATTGAACGGAAGATAGGAGAGCATCTAACCCCATCATACTTCTACTCAGTGGAAGCGATATCACGGGTTTAACCGTGTACGCAGCTATCAATCCTGGAAGCATCGCCGATAAACCAGCTATAGCGATAAATACTTTAACATCATTTGCTTCTGCCTCCTCGATCAACTTTCTCACCCTATCAGGAGAACGGTGAGCTGAAGCAACCGTCAACCGGCATCCTATACCTAGCTCCTTCAATATCCTACACACAGCCTCTCCATACTCCCTATCAGATATACTACCTAGCACTACGAGGACCTCTACCCCTGCTAAACCCATGGGGCATCGAGGCTAACAATAGCTATCTAGTCTAAAAAATCTTCATAACATATTAGGTATGCTTTCAGCTTAATCAGCTCTAATCTCGGTCTAGAGCTAGTATATCGCGATTCACCTCCTCCACTTCTCAACCAGATTAGATAGCTTGCTATCGGCTAAATGATATGCCGCCATCTTAACCGTATAGCCGGCATACTCATATATCCTAAAGCTTTATAGATTCGATCACCGGTAACTCTAAACCTAACTTAGGTGTTTATAGTTGAACGTAAAATTCGCAGTCCATCTACCTACACATAGCGCATACCGTTATAGGGAGATACTGGATGTCTCTATGGCTGCGGATGAATTAGGCTTCGACTCCGTATGGATTGGGGATCATTTCTTCCTCCCTAGAGAATTCTACGAGAAGACTGGAGGAAATCCCGATAAACCTGATAAGCTTGATGCCTGGACGCTTCTCTCAGCGTTAGCTACTCAAACTAGAAGGATAAGATTGGGGCCTAGGGTTTCACCTCTCCCGTTCTACGAGCCGGCTAGATTAGCGAAGATCGTAGCTACGGTAGATATAGTTTCTGATGGACGGATCAATTTCGGTGTTGGTGCCGGATGGTTTAAAGATGAAGCTCTCTCCTACGGAGTCTATTGGGGTAGTCATAGGGAGAGAATATCTAGAATGCTGGAGGCTTTAGAGATAATATTGAAACTCTGGATAGAGGAGGGTAGGGTTACGTATAGAGGTCGATACTATAAGGTCGTCGACGCACCGTTCTGGCCTAAACCTATCCAGAAGCCGCATCCACCGATATGGTTCGGCGGATCCTCTGATGCTATAATTGAAGCTGCTGCAAAATACGGTGAAGGACTGCTACTTACATCCAACCTACCCCTCAAAGATTTCGAAATCATAGTATCGAAAGTCTCTGAAGCGGCTAGAGGTAAGGGGAAGCTATCTTTAGCCCCCTCGTTCACGTATCCAGATGTACTCGGTGAAACCCCATCTCAATGGCTCTCGAAGATAGGAGATTATATCGAAGCTGGAGCCGATTACATCGTAATAGACTTCTCTATGACGAATGTCCCCCCCGATAGAGCGGTATCGATGTTAAAGGAGTTCTCGAAGACAGTATTTCCGAAGTACCGTTACATTGGATGAGATCGAGGGTTATCGTAGAAGCTCCGGCTTACTCACGTTCATCTTTATCTATACCAGGTGAAGCTGTGCATACTCTACGAGTACTCTAAAGAATCTCAAGCAAGTATCCTCCAGCAATCTTCCATCTAATCTAGTCCAGCTCGGATGGGTGTATGGGTGAATATATTTCTCAGGATGAGGCATCAAACCTATTATATTCCCATCTCTATTACATATACCAGCTACATCGTTCATCGAGCCGTTAGGATTCCACTCCCTAGATCTATTACCATGAGGATCGACGTATCTGAATACGATGCAGCCTTCGCTTTCGAGTATACCGAGTATATCGGGTGGAGCTATGAATCTCCCCTCTGCGTGATTTATCGGTAGATATAATACTGCTCCCGCTAGATTCTTCAAAGGTTTGCAACATGTTTCTTCCTCGCATCTAATATATACCCATCTATCTACGAATAATCCGTTTTCGTTTATAGCTAAGGTTACCTCTTGCCTACCGAATAATCCGTTCAAACCAGGTAGCAATCCTGCTTTAACTAAAGCTTGAAATCCATTACAAATCCCTACTATGATCTTACCTTCCGATACGAATCTCTCTATAGGCTTCCTAAGCCTATATTTAAGCTGGCATGCAAGGATCTTCCCTGCTCCAAGATCATCCCCATAGCTAAATCCTCCAGGTATACATAATATATGGTAATCATCCAAGCTGGCATCACCCTTTATAAGGCTATTAATATGCTTAACCTCTACGTATGACCCGGCTTCTTCGAATGCTTCTACAGTCTCCTGATCGCAGTTTGTACCTGCTACTCTAAGTATAAGGGTCTTCACCCTCATAGATTCTCACCAGTTGAACGTAGATTTCCAAGCTTCCTTTAATCTCCATATATCTTCCTCGTAGATTCTACCGTTTAACCCATGGATCACGAGATGCCTCTCGTTCGTAGTATACCCGATCTTTCTACATGGAAGCCCATCGAATATCTTTTCGAATACCTCTTCCCTCCCATTCTCAACTTCGATTATAAACCTACTATTAGATTCAGAGAAGAGTATCTTATCATCTCTAGCTAAATCTAACCTAGGTATGTTGGATAGCCAGATCTCTGCACTTAAACCTCCGGAGAAACTTGATTCTGCTAGAGCTACGGCTAACCCTCCCTCAGAGCAGTCGTGGCAAGATTTTACGTATCCTAAATCTATGGCTTTAACCACCCTATCCATGATAAGTTTAGCTGTTCCTAGATCTACCGACGGGGTTATCCCACCTTTCACACCTATAGTGGAATAGTAGTATGATCCCCCTAATTCGCATCTAGTATACCCTACGATGTAGATAGGGTTTCCAGACTTCTTGAAATCCATTGTTACGGCATTCCTTACATCGGGTATCACACCTATAGCCGTTATCAGCAGCGTACCCGGTATCGATCTATAGCTCCCATCTGGAAGCTTATACTCGTTGTAGAGGCTATCCTTACCAGATACGAAAGGTGTATCAAATGCCTTAGCAGCATCGTAGCATCCTCTAACGGCTTCTACTAGAGCCCCAAGGGTTTCCTCTCTTTCAGGATTTCCCCAGCTGAAATTATCTAGTAGAGCTATCCTACGTCCGCCTACAGCTATATTATTCCTTATAGCTTCATCCACAACCGATAAAGCCATCTTATAGGGGTGTCGACTATACTTCGGGTTAACACCGCATGAAACGACGATGCCTATCCAACTATCTCTCAGAGGCTTCAGTACGCATGCATCGCTAGGCCCATCTCCGTGAATACCTACCATAGGTTTAACTATCATCCTCGCCTGCACCTCATGATCGTATTGACGGATAACCCACTCCTTACTAGCTATGTTCGGATCGCTCAGTATACGTCTGAGTATATCCATAAGGTCTGCGGGCATTGGGAAATCGGGATCCTCCTCATATGGCGGCTTCCAGTAAGCCCTCCTCCTAACTCTCGGTATACCTTTGAAAAGGAATTCTAAATCTAGATCGCAGACTATCTCCCCCTCGTAATATACCTTGAGTCTTCCAGTCGAAGTGAATCTACCTATAACCGTAGCTTCACAATCCTCCTCCCTAAATATCTGCAGTAGTCTATCTATATTCTCTTCAGGTACAGCTAACACCATACGTTCCTGGGACTCTGAAAGCCATATCTCCCACGGTTCAAGACCCTTATACTTTAAAGGTACAAGAGATAACTCTACATCCGCACCTAGCTTCTTCGCCATCTCCCCTATGGCTGACGATAATCCTCCTCCACCGCAATCGGTTATAGCCGAGTATAGCGGCTCGCTATATTCATCCCTAGCTCTCATTATCGCATCTAGAAGCTTCTTCTCCTCTATAGGGTTACCTATCTGCACAGATATAGCGGATATCTTTTCAGATTCTGGTGTAAGCTCTGTGCTAGCAAACGTAACGCCCCTAAGCCCATCCCTTCCGGTCCTCCCACCGGCTAATACTATCAGATCCCCAGGCTTCGGCTTCCTTGTATACCTACTAAACGGCATTATACCTACGCATCCAGCATAGACCAGCGGGTTACATACGTATCCTTCATCGAATCCTATAGCACCGCAAGCTGTAGGTACCCCCATTTTATTACCGTAATCCCTAATGCCTGCTACAGCCCCCCTCATAACCCTCCTAGGATGCATAACCCCTTGAGGGAGTAGTTCATACGGATAATCTAACGGGCCGAAGAATAATACGTCGATGGATAGGATAGGCTTAGCACCTACACCCATGACATCTCTGAAAACACCCCCGGTCCCTGTTCCAGCTCCACCATATGGATCTAAAGCTGTTGGATGATTATGCGTCTCGACTTTAACCGCTATAGCCCAATCACCTTCAAGACTTACTATCCCGGCATTATCCTCGAAAACCAATAGACACCATGGTTTAGCAAGCTCTCTGGTAACCTTGAATATATAGCTTTCCAGTAGACTATCTATAACTCCACATTCAGTCTCTATGATCCCCTTAAAGGTTTTGTGGTAACAATGTTCAGACCATGTCTGAGCGATAGTATTCAACTCCACATCGGTGGGATCTCTACCTAAGCTTCTAAAGTACGCTTGTATCGCTTTCATCTCATCTAACGATAGGGATAGCATATAACGTCTACTAATAACCGTAAGCTCTTCATCCCCAGCATCCCTTATGGGTATTATACTAACCCTAGCCATACGATACCCACCGCAGCCATCATGAAGCGTCAAATCTAGACTTCGATTACAGGCGTCTCTCCGAATACCCCAAGATCGATTCGATCTCCAGGTTTAACCCCGGGATATAGTATAACCCTCAACCCTATAGGCTTACCTTTAAGCTTACTCACCTCTGATAAATCTAGCATCACACCTAGTAGCACCTTCTTAGGTATCTCAGCTGGTATAACAACCATATCTACGCCTGCTACGCAGAATAACGAGAGAGCTATCAGATCTCTTAACCTAAGCATATCCTCACGCACTCTCTCCTTAAGTATATTATCTTCAGCTACTGGTAGCATGATTTCGCAGAAGCCTGTAGGAAGGATTCCACATCTAGTAGCTGCTTCATGTATAAGGCTATTGATTCTAGAGACTGTATGTAGAGATCCAGGATTTGGGAGAGTAGATTCGGATATCTCCTCTATAAGGAGGGCTACGGAATCATCCATCCAAGGGGATAGCGAATAGTCTAATCCGTAGTAATCGACACCCATCCTCGAAGCTATATATCTACCTATAGATTCTGCTTGGGATAGGATTCTACAAGCTGACTCTACCATACCGGATAACCCTTCGGCTCTATAAGTATCTATCAGATCTCTAGCGTACAGTAACGCTAAAGCAATCCCCTCACCATACCTTGTATTCATAGACAACGGAAAATATGGAGTAAGGAAATCTCCTTCTTCACCGAGTAGGGTGGCTATCCTGGTTAGCGATATAGGATCTTTATACGAGATCTTGGATAACAATTCTACGACTTTACCATAATATATAGGTGAACTCAGTTTAACCGATATATATACGCCTATGCTAGATAGATTTTCGATTATCTTAGGATCATCTACGGCTGCATCGTATACGAATCCTGAGATCATGTTAACCCCTATACTTTCACATTCCTCTCTAACAATCCTAGCCAGCTTTACCTTCTCCTCCCCCTTACACGGATGGGATACCGATAATCTCACACCTCTACCCCAGATGATACCTTTAGATCTAAACTCATCTATAGCCTCTAGAAAGGATCGAACTTTATCTTCGAGATAACTTCTAATAGCTATCGCATCTTTACCTGTTAGATCTAGGAATAGAGTTACCGCTCTTATCCTCAAGCCTAAAATCACATCGGCGGGAGTATCTTATAATCATGTATTATGGGATTTGCTAAACACCTCCTAGCTATCAGCTCGACTCTATCATAATCTAGGCATCCATAGAGGACGTATAATGTGAAAGTTTCTACGGATGACAGGCTGTCGACGCCGATAATCCTCGAAGCCTCCAATATGCTTGAAGCAAGGCTATCGAATACTCCGGGTTTATACTTCACCTCTATAATCCATCCATCCAGCTGGATATCACGCTCCCCCTCCAAAAAGTACGTATACTCCTGGATTATAGGATCGTAGAGAAGCTCTTCACATAAGAGTCTGATATGATCCTCGCAGAGATCCCCTATTAATCTGAAGCCTTGAATCACCTTCACCTTATCCACACCCTTCACACCCATATCCTCTATCTCCCATCTTACCCTTTTACTGACTGGATCTAGTGTATCTTGACTATAGCTTACGTAGATCCTCCAAGCACTAACTGATTTCTGCATCACGGCTACACCCCTTCATTCAAACTTCTACCTAAAAACGTATTCCTAGGGAACCATATGTCTCTAGCCTCACCTACCGTGAAAACAGATCCTGTCACGAGTATTATATCCTCTTCTGATGAGAGCATCCTAGCAATCGTCACGGCATCCTTCACATCCTCTACCACCATAGCCTTCCTACCGTACAGCTCAGCTTCAGAAGCTAGTATCCTTGGATCTATAGCTCTCCCCATAACCTTATGCCTACACGCGACTACTATATCTGAAAAACTACAGAACTCCCTCATCATACTTTTATAATCCTTATCCGATGATATACTGACTACCAGTATCACTCTTCTACCTCTAAACAATCTTTCGAATTCGCTTCTCAGGGTTGAAGCGGCTTTAGGATCCTTAGCGCAATCTAGTATAATCATAGGTTTACGTGCGATTATCTCGAATCTACCAGGCCATGAAACCTTCTTCAATCCCCTCCTAATAGATCCCTCAGACACCTTGATGCCTCTTAACGATAGAAGTTCTACGGCACCTACAGCCGTAGCGGCGTTAACCACTTGATGTACTCCGACCATACCTAAAGCTAGCCTCTCATATATTCTCGATAAACCTTTAAGATCGAATATTTCTCCATCCAACCCTGCATACTTCACGTTAAACGTTATATCCCTACCAACCTCCACGAGTTTAGCTTTCCTCCTTCTAGCGATCCACTCTAACACCCTAAGAGCTTCAATCTTATCGGCGGCTGTGATTGCCAACCCATCATGCTTAATTATATCACCCTTCTCTCTAGCTATCTTATCTACCGTATCTCCTAGTATATGTGTATGCTCTAAATCCACGTTCGTCACTACAGAGACCAACGGATCTAGAACGTTAGTAGCATCAAGCCGCCCTCCAAGACCAACTTCAACCACAGCTATATCAACCTTCTCCTCGGCGAATAGTTTGAATGCGATAGCTACCGTAACTTCGAAGAATGATGGTCTACCATAACGTTTGCATCTACTCATCCTCTCCACATACGGTAGGATCTCCTCGCATACTTCCAGCAGCCTATCTTCACTTATAGGCTTCCCATCTAAGACGAATCTCTCCGTATAGCTTGATAGATGAGGCTTCGTGAACATACCTACATGGTAGCCCTCTTCCATGAGTATCGATGATATCATCGATACGGTGGACCCCTTTCCATTCGTACCCCCCACTAGTATAGAATCGAATTCTTCATGGGGATTCCCTATAAGTTTAACCAACCTCCTTATATTTCTTAGATCGAATTTAGCCCTATCCCTTCTAAGATTGTATATGTAGTTTACGATTTCATCATATTTCATCATAGTATACCACCATAAAACGATCTAGATGGTCTCAACGGTTAAGCCGTGTTATCGTTCAGGATTTTAACGCGTCTCCCCTCAATCCGTATAACCTTCTCTTGGAAGATCCTTATAGCTTCTATCAACGCTTCCTGCTCCTTCTCCTGCACTTTAGCTTTAAGAGTTACAGGTGTATCATCATCGCTAATATATACGACCTTCTGTATAAGTATCGGCCCGGTATCCACTCCCTCATCTACGAAGTGTAACGTACAACCGGTTACCTTAACACCGTAATCTAAAACTGCTTTATGCACTTCTAAATCCATACCGCCAGCAAAGGCTGGTAGTAGTGATGGATGGATATTAAGTATTCTCCATCTAAATCTATCTATGAAAACCTTACTGAGTATCCTCATATAGCCTATCAATAGTATTAGATCTATCGGCTCCCTCTTCTCAAGCTCCCTTATGACGATCCTGTCATACTCTTCCCTTGAAAGACCCTTAGGATCTAAGAATATAGCCTCTATACTGTTCATCCTAGCTCTTTCGAGTATGTACGCATCTCTCTTATTGCTTATAACGCATACTATCTCAGCGTAGAGCTTCCCCTCTCTTATAGAATCTATTATAGCCTGCAGATCAGTCCCTCTAGTCGATCCTAAGACAGCTATCCTTAAAGCTCTACCCTTAACGGGATATATTACATTAGATTCCAGATCATGCCACCCCTTGAAGCTTCATAGCTTGGAAGAGGTTATCTACAACCATAGCTACGGTTACCGGACCTACACCGCCGGGTACAGGTGTTATCATAGAGGCTTTAGACGCGACATCTTCGAAATCAACGTCCCCGACTATCCTCCCCTCAAATCTAGATACGCCTACATCTACCACTATGGCTCCATCGCGTATCATCGAAGCTTTTATGAGTAACGGGACACCGGTAGCTGATACAACTATATCTGAACCGGAGGTGTAGGATGATAGATCTCTAGTCTTAGCATGGCATATGGATACTGTCGCAAACCTATTCGTTAGAAGTATCGAGAGAGGTTTACCCACCAATACACTGTTACTCACTATGCATACCTCAGCCCCCTCCAGTTCAACTCCGTAATACTCTAGTATCTTCACGACAGCTCTAGCTCCGCATGGAGCTAGAGATTCATCCAAATGCATAAGTCTACCCAAATTAACAGGTGTTAGACCATCTACATCTTTACTTGGATCTAAAGCTGAAAGTATCCTATAAGGATCGATATGTTCTGGTAGAGGTAGCTGTACGAGTATTCCATGAACATCCGGATCATCATTCAACGATTTCACTATTTCCAGAAGAGATTCTAAGCTAATAGAGTCAGGTTTACGTATAACTGTAGTATCTACACCGACTTTTCCGCAGTATCTAACCTTATTCCTCACGAATAATTCAGAAGCAGGATCTCCCCCAACCATTATTATCGATAACCTCGGCTTCACACCTCTACGGGAAAGTTCAGCTGCAATCTCCCTATGTATTCTACACATATGATCTGCTATACATCTACCATCCATAATTTTCGCTCTACTCGATCCATCCATCATAGATCGGGAACCTCCTGCATATATCGACTACGAGTCTTCCAACCTGCTCTACGGTAGCTTGATCACCGTTATTCCTTATGACACGGTCTATCATCTCAGCTATCTCATCCATTTCATATCTACCCATACCTCTAGCCGCTACGCACGGTGTCCCTAACCTTAAACCGCTAGTAATGTAAGGAGGCTTGTCATCGTAGGGTACTAGATTCCTATTAACATATATACGTGCTTTCTCGAGTATCCTCTGAGCTCTGAGCCCGGTTATACCCTTACCTCTAAGATCTACCAGTAGTAGATGGTTATCCGTCCCCCCGCTTACGATTCTATAACCCCTATCAGATAGACTTGAAGCTAAAGCTTTAGCATCCTCAACCACTAGACGTTGATACTCCTTAAACTCCTCTGTAGCAGCTAGCTTAAAGCATACAGCTTTAGCTGCGATTATATGCATCAAAGGGCCGCTCTGCGTACCTGGGAATACAGCTCTATCTATAGCCTCCCCCCACTCTTTACGACAAAGTATAAACCCACCTCTAGGTCCACGCAACGTCTTCTGCGTAGTAGATGTAACGAAATCTGCATACGGTACCGGATTCATATGGATCCCGGCTGCTACAAGCCCAGCGATATGCGCCATATCAACCATCAGTAATGCTCCGACTTCATCGCAGATCTCCTTAAACCTCTTAAAATCTATCTCCCTAGGATACGCGCTTGCCCCTGCGATGATGAGTTTAGGCTTATACTCCCTAGCTATCCTCTCCACCTCATCGTAGTCTATAACTTCTGTATTCCTATCTACTCCGTAAAATGCGAATCTATAGAAGATACCTGAGAAGTTTATAGGGCTTCCATGGGTTAGATGCCCTCCATGTGCTAGATCCATAGCTAGGACTTTATCCCCAGGCTTTAAAGCCGCGAGGTAAACCGCTTGGTTAGCTTGGCTACCGGAATGGGGTTGAACATTAGCGTGCTCCGCACCGAATAATCGTTTCGCTCTCTCTATAGCTATCCTCTCTATCTCATCGTAGAATTCGCATCCGCTGTAATACCTCCTCCCAGGATAACCCTCCGCATACTTATTAGTCAACAAGCTTGCTTGAGCTTCTATAATCGGTTCGAATACATAGTTCTCCGATGCTATAAGATCTATGCCGTATACCTGCCTTTCATTCTCTTTCGCTATTAACTCCGCTACCTCTGGATCCACATCTATCAGCTTCATAACATGTTTCAGAATGATATCACCCCTACACCTATAGTTCTATCTTCCCCCTGCCAGGTATCCAATCTATGGTTCGACCGAGTATACCTTTCCTCTCTCTATACTGGTATATCTCACGTACGAGATCAGCGAGCCTCTTCCTCTTCTCCAGGGATCTTGGAGTGCCTATATCGCTTCTATAGAATAACCTCCACCCATCTAGAAGCTTCACGTAAGGTATGCACCTCTCAGCTATCTCAGAAGCTTCCTCTATGCTATCTGCTTCAGCATAGATCTCGCATGCTCTCGATCCGCCGGTTATCAGTATCCCATCCACCATATCTATAGAACTCCAGAAAAGCTTCCCTCCCCTCCTAACTATAGCTTCTTCATCTGCGGCTATAGGATGACCTCTAGCTAGATCCCTCCTCTCAGGATAGCCGAGCGGAGCGATACACTTAACAACAGAAGCTTTCTCACGGAATTCAAGCTTAATCTTCGAAAGCTTCCGTTCGAGTATAGCTTCGCATATCTCCACCATATCCGTTTCGAGTAGGGGGAGAATATTCTCTCCTTCAGGCTGTCCGAATCTACTATACATCTCTATTATCGTCGGACCCCATTTATCGGTTAGCATCATCTGCCCCGCGACTACACCGCGATACGGTTCGCCGGTCTCTTTCTGTACAGCTTCAACCATCCTCTTAACTATCTCGACAGATCTACTATACTCCTCCATGGTTATGAACGGTAGGGTTAACCCTTTACCACATATAGAACCCATACCGCCTGTTTCAGGCCCTAGATCATCCTCGTAGGCATGCTTATTATCTTGGACTAGAGGCATGGGGAGTATCGTTTCCCCATCGCTGAAGCATTGAAGCGTATACTCAGGGCCCTCAACCTTCTCCTCTAATAGAATCTTATCCTCTATATCCGTGTAATCCTTCATGTGCTCCTTAACAACTCTTTCGGCATGCTTAGCTTTTACCTCTCTCTTCTCCCCAGAAAGGTATGCCTGCATATCCGCTATAACCTTAACACCCTTACCACCAGCTTGCCTAGCAGGTTTTATAGCTAAGCTTTCAGCATACTCGCTTATGTACGCTATGGCATCTTCGATGCTTCTAAAAGACTTAAACCTAAGCCTCCCAGGTATCTCATACTTCCACATGAGCCTCCTCATATAGGCTTTAGACATCTCTATCTCCGCTACAGCTTTATGTGCACCTATACATCCTATACCCCTACGTTCAACCTCATCGGCTACTCCATGGAATAAAGGCTCTTCAGGTCCTACGAATACGAAATCCACATTCAACTCTTCTGCATAGTCTGCTACCTGGATGGGATCTATCGGGGAGCCTCTACGATAATCCCCCCCACTTTGTCTGCATACCCTAGCTATCCCTGGGTTAATTAAATGCATTAAAGCATAGATCCTAGGCTCCTTCACGCTCCTAGCTAAAGCCTCGGCTATCGCATGCTCCCTAGATCCATCACCTACGAGTAGAATCTTCATCTAAACCACCTCGATATCAGGATATGTTCCAGTGAAGCATCCTAGACATAGTGAATCTCCGGGTAGACCTATAGCTTCGATAAGCCCATCCACGGGTAGATAGCTGAAACTATCAGCACCTATAACTTCAGCTATCTCCTCAGGTGTTAGAGCTCTACCTATAAGCTCGTCTTCAGATGGGACAGCCGTACCGTAGGGGCATCTAGCTCTTATAGCCGGGCTACCTATCCTTACATGGACATCCTTCGCCCCCCTCTTTCTTAGCAGGTATACAGTATTCCTAAGAGTCGTACCTCTAACGACGCTATCATCTATCAAAACCACTCTTTTCCCTTTGACAGCAGCTCTAATCGGATTCAATTTAAGCTGAACGCCTATCAACCTCTCGATCTCTGTAGGTCTTATCGCGGTTCTCATACTCCTACCAGTCCTGTAGAAGCCTACCTCCACAGGTATACCTGTAGCTTGAGAATAAGCCATAGCGAACGGTACAGCCGTCTCCGGGACTCCTATAACTATATCCGCTTCTACAGGATCCATCTCAGATAGAATAAATCCTATCCTCCTCCTCACATCGTATACATGTATACCGTTGATTATGGAGTCTGGTCTAGCATAGTACACGTATTCGAATGAACAGTACGCTCTTCTCCTACAATTCATAACCCCTCTTCTTATATCAAACTTCTCGATAGCAAATACTTCTCCAGGCTCTATATCTCTAGATAGATCGGCTCCGACTACATCTAGAGCGGAAGATTCGGAGGCTAATACGGCTAAATCGAAGCCAAGTCCACCTACGCATAGAGGTTTAACCCCTAAGGGGTCTCTAGCTGCTAGCATACGTCCATCGCTAGTGATGCATATGAAACTATACCCTCCTTTAAACTTCTCTAAAACCGCTAACCCAGCTTGCTCTATATCGCTCTTCTTAATCTCATCTGTAAGGAACTCAGCTAACTCACGGAACTCTGCGTCGATTAAGCCTCCAGAAGCGTATAGGATTAGGGTTGTCTCACTCCTAGATATGATGATAGGTCGCCCAAGCCTCCTATTCGTGGATACGCATCCGCATCCTACATACCCTTTGAGCCTACCGATACTAGATTCTGTAAATCCCTCCTCAACTAACCCTTTAGATGTTTTCGTATAGATCTCCCCATCCCTCCATGTAGTTATGGAGCTATACTCCTGCCCCCTATGTTGAAGACCCATTAAACCATAGTATAGGAATCTAGATATAGACCATAGCTCATCGAAAGCGTATATACCTAGAATCCCGCTCAATCCTTAATCCACCTCCTGCTTAGAAGTTTAGGGTCAACCTCTATCGGGTATATACCTGTTAAGCAAGCTAGACAAAGCTCCGATTCACCTATACCTATACATTCCACCAATCCATCTACCGTCATATAGGTTAAGCTATCGGCGCCTATACTCCTCCTAATATCCTCTAAGCTTCTACCATAAGCTATAAGCTCGTCATACGTCGGGAAATCTATACCCATATAGCATGGCGAGATTATCGGCGGGCATGTAACCGCTAGATGAACTTCTCTAGCACCAGCTTTGCGGAGGATAGAAACAAGGGTTCTAGAAGTTGTTCCCCTAACTATACTATCATCGATTACCATAACGCGTCTCCCCCTTAAAACCTCCCTTATAGGGTTAAATTTCACGGATACATACTCCCCCCTCTCCTCAGGCATTATGAACGTCCTCCATACATACCTATTGACGCTGAACCCTTCAGCTAACGGGATCCCGCTTCTCTCAGAAAATCCTAACGCAGCTATCCTACTAGTCTCCGGTACTGGTACAACTATATCCGCATCCATGCTGCATAGTTCTGCAAGCTTCCTTCCAAGCCTATACCTAGCCTCATATACGCTTACACCCTCTATCGTTGAATCTGGACGTGAAAAGTAAACCCATTCAAACATACAGTGTGCATGCCTACTACTTTCCATGCAGCCTATCTCTACAGGCTCCCCATCCATCAGGATAACAGTACCTGGGGATACATCCTTCACAAATCTAGCTCCTGTAGCATCGAAAGCTGAACTTTCAGATGAGAGAAAGTAGCTTGAATCCTCTCCAACACCTATACATAGAGGTTTAATTCCGTATGGATCTCTGAAAGCTAATAGTAACTTATCCTCCGTAAGTAATGCAGCCGAGTATGCTCCGATGAGTCTTCGCATAGCATACTCTATAGCATCTACTAGACTACCCCCCTTCCTAAGATATCTCGATATAAGATAACCGATAACCTCTAGATCCGAGGTCGTGGAGAAGCAGTATCCTTCACTCTCCAACTCTCTCTTAAGTTGCTCATAGTTAGCGATGGTACCGTTAAAGCAGAGTGAAAATCTTGGTCTACCATCGAACTCCATAGGCTGACTATTCTCCAGTCTATTCGCACCGCGAGTAGAATACCTCACATGGCCTATCCCACATATACCATCGAGAGACTTTAATCTTCTCGGATTGAATACCCCCGAAACTAAGCCTAACCCCTTATAAGTATGTAGGCGGTCATGGCTAACTACGCTAATCCCTGCGGATTCTTGTCCTCTATGTTGAAGAGCTAGTAATCCATGGAATATCAGCTCAGCTACACCAATGTTAGGCAAAGTACTAGAAATAGCTCCGAATACCCCACAGCATTCTTTTAGTCTCAACTCTCCTCCTCCAAGCTTAAGCTCCAATCGTTACAAATCTCCTTGATTAGGATTTTACACATGTATATGGAAAACCACGATGGAAATATCTATATAAACTTTTTATATACCGTAGGTTCAACCAATAATTTTTTACACATATATGTCAATTAAAATTCTATCAGTTCTTCCAAACTCAATAGGATATAATTACTGGCACGACAGTGTTATAGGGATCTCGATTCGTGTAAAGGATATAGCATAGATATCAGGCGACGAAACCTTTATGATACGTTCAGACGGGAAGTATAAAGTATGGTTCTCATAAAACGCATAGATTTCTATTTCGACCGCTTCGGATCTGAGAATACGTCATATGTGGTCGAAGCCGTTAGGGATAGGGTGAAGGAGTTAGGGTTGAAGTGGGTTGTCGTAGCAAGTACTAGTGGGGTTACAGGTTTAAAATTCGCCGAATCCCTGAAGGGGTTGGCGAATGTTATAGCGGTATCCTATAAAGGTATGGACAAAATCTTTATAGAGAAGATAAGAGAACTAGGCGGACTTACCGTAGAAAATTGTAGTACCCCCCTGAGTAATCCTAGACTTAGGCAGGCTAGAGATACATTGTATCTTATGGGTCAAGGGTTTAAGGCAGCTGTTGAAGTTGTATTGATAGCTACAGATTTAGGGTTATTGGAGATAGGTATAGATGTAGTGGGGGTTGGAGGTACTGAAAGGGGTGCGGATACGGCTATAGTGATGAGAGCTGCACCATCCGCCAGCTTAGTAAGAGGACCTGGTGAGAAGAGGCCTGTCATTAGGGAGATTATAGCTATGCCCAGGGTTAAGATGTGGTGGTTCTAGATCCAATTCTATCAGCATATCCTCAATCCAAGCTTTACATAGCTTCCTATAACCTCCATAGGCTTCCTAAACGTTAGGGATATGCCGGTCGTACAGGTAAGCCAGCATCCGCCGCACTTATCTACGATATGCACGATATCCTTCCTATTCCTATCCATTATCGATTCTAGATCTTCTTCTAGTATGTTTCCTAGAATAGCGTCATCTCTAATACTGCATGGTATCACATCCCCATTCGGCTGTATCGCTAAGTAAAGCCTACCAGCATCGCATATCTTACAGATGTCTCCAGACATATACTTAGCCATACCGTCTAGATAGCTTCTTGGAAGTGGTATAGAAGCATTAGCCGTCTTCCTAAATGTATAGAGTTCTTCGATTAGCTTTGATGATAGTCTTTTATCCACCATCTGGGGAGGGTTAACAGGTTGTATAGTGAAGAAATCTACCCTATCACTTAGATTCCTCCACAACATAGTTATTCTAGGGATATTATCCCGTGTAGCCACCGTATTAATGCCTACTGTAGCCCCATACCTCTTTAGTATATCCACCGCCTCCAACACTTTGTCATATACTCCGCGGATACCTCTCACTTCATCATGCAGTATGCCTATATCGTCTAGGGATAGTATGATATAATCGAAAGCCTTACTTAATCTCTCAGCATTACCTTCGCTTATAAGCGTACCGTTAGTATTCACGGATGTGATCATACCGTAATCCTTCGCTTCGAATGCAAGCCCTACTAGGTCTGCTCTTAGGAGAGGTTCTCCTCCGCTAAACCCTAATCCAGGTATACCTGCTTCACCTATCCTTCTTATGATCTTAACTGCATTTTCATGGTCGACTTCTCTATATTCGCTCCGCCTCCATAAACTACAGAAGCTACATCTTAAATTACATCTTAGAGTAACATTATAGAATGCTGCTAAGGGCTTCCACGCCTTGAACTTGGATGCTATATATCTACTTATCATCCTCACGTAAGGATTTATCCAAGACTTCATAAAGTATTACCGCTTATCTAATATCTACGCTGCTCATATTAAGCTAAACCTTCACGAATTCTGGGTGGAATCACCATCTATAAGGCGATACCATTTACATACGATCTCGAGGGAAGCTCCTACATGGAGGTGGATACTCGGTTATTAAGCTGTATCTGTGGATGCTGCTTCCTCTATGGTTTTAAGCTGCATTCTATACATCTCTATTATCTCTATCGTCGTAGTAGCATCCTCCGCTCTTTTATCCACTCTGAACTTTACAAGTCTCGGAAATCTTATAGCTAGACCGCTCTTAGGCCTTATAGCTCCGAACCCGCATGTATGCATGGGGCTTAAAGTTATTTCATCGCCTATGACTTCTGCTACGATTGCGGGTATAAACCAGTAATCGGCTTCTATATTAGATTCTACACGTGGATGTTTATGATTTATAAGGTATGGCTTGAACATCTCAGGCAGTTTCTCGAGATCCTCATCGGTAAATCCTGAGCCTAATTTACACACGGTTTCGAATCTATCCTTGTCTGGATCATACGCAGCCATGAGTAGTGCTCCATATGTTCCCGCACGTTTACCTCTACCTGCAAACGCACCTACGGCTACTAGATCTACGGTATCGGTCATCTCAGATCTATAAGATCTCTTCCACTTAATCCACTGCCACCCCCTCTTACCGGCTTCGTAGACGCTATTTGGAAGTATCGATTTGCATATAAGTCCCTCTGTACCCTCCTCTATAGCTTTATGGAAGAAGCTTTCTATCTCTTCAGCATTTCCGCTTATCATATATTGTGCAAGCTTCACCCTATCGCTCTCCTTTACTATGGATTCTAAGAGCTTTTTCCTCTCTAGGTATGGTTTAACTGTTAGATCCTCTCCGTTTAGGTAGAGTATATCGAATAGGAATAGTGTTACAGGTATTTCTTCAACATATTTCTCTATATCGTATTTCCTCCTCCTCTGAGCTACGACCTGAAACGGTAGTAGTTCCCCTGTATTAGGATCTACCGGTACAGCCTCCCCGTCTAGTATGGCTTCATCAGCTTTTATACACTTTTTAAGAGCTTCGACTATATCTGGGAACTGCTCTGTTATATTCTCCTGCCTCCTAGAGAATAGGATTACTGTCTCACCGGCTATATGGGCTTGGATCCTCAATCCATCATACTTGTATTCAGCTATACATTTTCCATTAAGCTTCTCTAGAATTTCATCAAGAGATGAGAGTCTTTCAGCTAGTTGAGGCTTTATAGGTTTCCCGATAGCTATCTTTATATTTTTCACGGCTTCTATCCCGCCTTCAGCTAGAGTCTTAGCGACAAGCCCTATATCCGATGTCATATTGTATGCTCTCTCTATGATTTCTCTCAACTCTCGGCTCCCTCCATACGCTAACGCTAACGCATCCAGTATGGTCATCTCTGCTACTCCAAGTCTAAGTCTACCTGATGCTATACGTGAAAGATATTTCGCTTCATTAGGGGTAGCGTTCATCAATAACCCTGCGAAAAGTTTAATCTTCGTATCCTGTGCTCCCTCGCCTGAAATTTTACACATTTTCTCGAATGTCGTATAAACTTTTTCGACTGTAAGCGGTTGACTGAATAAAGCAGCTTTACGTTTAGCCGAAAGAAGTTTCTCTGCGACAAGCCCGGAATCGCCTAGCGTCTTATACTCCTGCTCCACTCTTCCATCAGGAAGACCGGTGGCTAGAGATATCGCTCTCAATATAAGTTTATCCGCTAACCCTATCTCTAATCCTACGTAAGGAGGATATACTTCACCTAACGTGAGGTAGACGACCTTATCCATAAGATTTGGAGGAGTTTTACTGAATAGATGCACGAGTATATCCATCATAGCAAGTCTACTCGTAGTAGCTTCAAGCTTTTCGAAATGTTCCGTTAATACCTTAAACAGCATATCTCCTCTATATTATGATGAATCATCATCTCGATCGATATAAGGGTTGTATATCTGTATAAGCTTCCTTAGCTATCCCTAACCCAACTCTAATTAGTCATAGGACTGAAAATACCTCCCTATAACCTACAGCTTTAGCTACCGCCTCCGCCTCGGCTATGCTACGAAACACTGTAGAAACAAATAGTTTACCTCTATCAAACCTTCTAGCTATCTTAACAATATTCTCAGGTTTCACTCCTAGGAGTACCAAGTTCAGCCCTCTTCTCAATATATCATCATATAGATGGAACCAGTATGGATCATCTACGTCAGGCTTACCAGCTCCAGGAGTCCATTGTATAGCTTTTAACCCGGGTAAAGATTCTATCCTATAGAGATGGGGGAGTTCACCTGGCCCGTCAAGATGATATACAGGGTAATCTAGCTTCTCACATAGCCTAGCTAGAGGTTTGAACCCTATTTCCTCAAATAATCTAGGCGACATATAAACTGAAAGATCGCATTGTATAGGATACCCCCTACCAGGATAAAGGATATGCATCCAACACGACATAGCATCAAAACTTGAAAATATAATGTTAGAATGATAATCATATACTTGAAGCCATGCATCCACTATGATATCTAGCAGCGTTCTCACTTTCAATGGCTTCTTGAAACAATCTGTAAACAGTCTATCTAATCCTCTAAGTATACCCGCTACATCCGTAGGTCCACCTATATCGGTGATACCGACTATAAATTTCCCCATCCCCCGTCGGCATGCTTCCATGGTGAGTCTATTTGCAAGCTCCCAATAATATCCTTTAGGTTTAGTTTCAAGTTTATCTAGATAATCCCAGTCGAACTCTCCTTTAAACCATACAGTATTCTCCATAAGTATCGGTTTTGCTCCGAGGAATGCTGAGAGAGCACCAGGTCCTAGATTTATCCAAAACATCGGAAACCCATCTCCGATAAAAGCCGTCTTAACCATCCATTTTTCGAATAAATCCAATGCTTCAATCGGGTCTATTCCTTTTCTAATTTGTCTAACTATATTCCATGAATCCCAAGTATCCCAGTGACGTTCATATCCAAGCTTAGGTGCTGAAGCTACTAAAACGATATCTGTGTATGCTTCGCCTTCAAACCATGCTTTAAAATTATCTATTAGTCGATCTATACGAATCAACTCATAATCCAACTTAATACAGAGCTATGTTTTATTTAAATCTTATGCTTGTTTCTAATATGGATTATATTATCGATCGAATATTTATATTATAGAAAATCTTAACTTAGATGTATTTTAATTTTAGCATCTAAATCTATATCATCGAATTTGAAGGAAACTATACTATCTCTAAACGATGATAAATCTATCAATTCACCGTACTTCACTACATATGAATCTACTTCCGCTTTAGAGGCGGGCAGACTTAAATCGTACGAGTATATGGTAAGCTTGGTATCCCTCACCCTTTTCTTTGAAGTTACAGTAATCCTAGGTTCTCTATAACCGTACAACGGTATACCACCCCATACATTATTTTCGATATGTCTTCCAAATATCTGAAAGCATACCGGCTGCGATCCTGATGCAACTATCTTATCATAGCTTAATAACGTGAACCCTCTTACCCCTGTATCGATCGGTGTAGCATCATCGGCTGCGAGATTTGCTTCGTTAGATGAAGCGATAATCAGTTCTCTACCTAAGGATTCAAACCCGGTGATCCTAGCTCCAAAACTCGATACTATACGCGCTATCGGAGGTGTTATATACAGCAATATCGATGGACCTACTATGAAGCTAAAAGCTTCCTTAAGCTTCTTCTCGAAATCGTTTCTTGGATGGATAAGTCCATGAGTATAGCTATTGAATGCTACCAGTATCCCTCCTGCTATCGGTTTAGCCATAGTTCTACTAGGACTATACCCAGTATATCCAAAGTCGAAAAGCCTTATGAATGCTAATTCCTCGATATCACCTAGAGGATCGCCTACTATCACACCGCCTCTAACAAAGAAGAAGATACGCGAGTAGGCTGAAGTAGCGCATCCAGAATATGGCCACCAAACATCTCCTCCATCCACCGCCGCATTCCTATAATCTATCTCCTTTACCTCCAGCTTCTTCGTAGTAAGATCTATCGTCTGTATAGCTTCTACTCCTCTTACCCAGCTTCTAGTAGCATCAAAGCATACCTGATCAAGATACCGTGTGCCCTTCAATCCAGGTAGACCGCTTATGCATGTTACTCTCCCATCCTTTCTATCCATGTAGTAGATACCTAGATTTCTATGACCATCAGCTCTAGCTATGAAGAGTCCATCGTCTACAGGATTGTAGATTATCTCGGATACCTCACCAGCCCATTCGGATTCATGGTTTATGGAATCCGTCCATAGAACTTTTACACGGTCTTCACGTATATCGTAGGAGTGTATATGGCTGAATTTATTATGGAAAAGTATTCTTCCCCTCCTATCAGTTTTACCTAGGTATATCGCCGGGGCATGAACCCATCCCCCGAAGTATATGTTATCATCTACAGCTTCAACCGCGTTGTATGTATCTCCACCTGAACGTGGACCAGGCTTCACTCCTACTAGATCAAACTTATAGATTCCGCTTCGATCAGATCCTATGAAGTAGGCTTCAGCTTCGAAAGCTAACGTAAAGTACAGTATACCCTTATGATATATAAGTCCGAATATGCCGCCTGAACCCCATTCAGGGCCATAACGTGGAGTGTAACGGAAATTGGTTATCCTATCGATTAGATCCATCAAGTTAACTACATAAATAAACATAGTTTTTAAGATTTCTCTAAGATCTATTCTCCGTAGCCTTTAACCATAGATATGAAATCATCCACACCTTCAGAGTAGACTGAAGCTACGAGTATATCGCCAATTTCTACTATGGTATCAGGTTTCGCTCTTATCCACCTCTCTCCTCTCTTCACCGCGACTATCCATATACCTACACTACTCTGCATACCTATCTCCTTCAAAGTCTTGCCAGCTATAGGTGAACCCTCAGGGACTTCAACTCTAACAGTCACTTCATCAGCTTCCTCCAAGCTCCTTCTCAGTACTGGGTGAAGTTCTCGACCTATAAGCAGGGTACTCGCTATCTCAGCTGCAGCATCAGCGATCTCCTCGGTTACTAGAGCCATCCTTATTAATCCTAAAACGCCTCTCGTATCCTCTAACATAGGCTTCTTAGATAATATGAATAGTTCGAACTCCGTATGCTTTTCATCCATATACTCCTCTAACGCTAAGACTTCCTCAGCAAGTTCACGGCTACCCAGTAATATGGATGAGTATGCTAGATCTAGCATAAGCTCAGAAGTATCCTTAAGCTCTGCAAGCTTTCTAACAGCTTCCTCCAGTTCCCTCGCTGTAAGCCCCTCGATACTCGGATAACTATAGATTATTTCCTCCCCCATCTCCTTAAATTCTTCTATACCCCTAGCCGTTCCCCTAGCATAGAGGGTGTCGCCCTCCACTATAACATCATCCTCATCTGGATCTACTATCAGGTTTCTCCCCCTCCTTATAGCTATAATATCTACGCCTAAATCAGACAGTAATTCCGAATCCCCTACTCTCGTACCAGCTAATTCTGAATCCGCTTTCACTTTTATACATGTGAGTCTTTCGCTTACACGACCGAATACCTCCCTTATTAGTGGATGCACTTTAATCTCTTTTAGAGTGATTACCGCTAAATCCCCGGCTGCATCCGATATCTTATCTGTAGCAGATGCTATACTAAGAACCGGTAATAGGCGTTCAGCATCCTTTACACTTCTACTCGCCGCCATACAATCTATCTGTAGAAGTTGAACTAAATAATCCGTTCTCTCCTCTAGCTCTAAAACTTCTTCCGCTAACTCCTTATCATCGAAGAGTATGGATGAGTATGCTAGATCTAGCATAAGCTCAGAAGTATTCTTAAGCTCTACTAAAAGCTCTCTAACGGGTATAGGCTTATAAGAGATCTTCTCCTCGTTTTCATCAAAGGAATCGAATTCTGAAAGACGTTTCAATTTGCTCCTTTCCTACTAGAAAGTTTCGTTCTCATGTTCTAAATAAATTTTTAGGTTAGTACGTATCATTACATCCAGGCCTTAGCAATCCTAGGCAGAGAGTTCAGAGATGATCTTAGTCATGGGGAGGTTAAGCTCAGAAGATAAAAAGTTCGAGATATTCAGGGAAAGTCTATTAGCTCTCCAAACAGATCTAGGCGGCCTCCTCGCTGGCGGTATAGCCGCCTACTGGATCTCCACGTTGACAGTTTACTATTGGACTGTGATGCTTTATCCTATGATTATAAGCGTCAGAGGAGCTATCAACGGTATCTTAAGCGGAAGATTAAGTACAGGCCTCCATTTGAAGCTCGTAAACCCGAAGCTCGGAGGAAATACACGGTATTTCCACGCGATCTTAGCTGCTCTATTTACGATGACGCTATTTATGAGCATTCTAGGAGGCTTCATCATCTTCCTACTTTCATACATGCTCTACAATCTGGAAGTAGAATATTTTTTAGTCATCGTATCTGTAGCTATGGTGTCACAGTACGCTACAACCTTGATAACAGAGCCTCTAACGTCACTCTTCTCTTTCATGCTTTATAGACGCGGAATAGATCCAGATGTAGTGACCTACCCTGTTTCGTCTACTATCACGGATGTGATAGCTACTTTCCTGTACATCCTAACTTTGCTATCCGTTGTAGAAGGGTATGCATGGATACTATTCTTTCTCACTGTAGTATTCATAGCGGTTACTATCCGTATAATCTTCATGTTTAAAGGGGATGAGGATTATGGAAGAATTCTACGTGAAGCTATCCCTACCATCTGCATCATATCGCTTATATCGACGATTGGAGGGATATTTCTATCCAGGATTAAACATACTATCGAAGAGAAGCCTGGTATAATGGTTGTTTATCCTGCACTTATAGATACCATAGGTGATATAGGTGCAAGCTTCGGCTCCATATGCACTACGAGGATTGCGCTAGGTTTAATCGAATCAAGGATTGGAGATATCCTGAAGCTTCTATGGGAAATACTTCAGATAACATCTGCCGCATTTGTAATGTTTACGTTTTACTCATTCCTATCCTATATCACGGGTGGAGGGCTTCATTCAATATTAGCTATCCTCTTAACATTTCCTTTGATCACACCTATGACTATTATCTTTTCGTTCGCTATGGCGACGGCAACATTTAGATTCGGATTGAACCCTGATGATTTCGTAATACCTCTAGAAACAACTTTTACGGATGTTATGCTAACAGTTATTCTGTCATCGATTCTCTATATAATGGTCTGATAGAATGCTCGGAGTCGGCGTGTATATAGGATAACACTAACGTATTCATTAAATATTCCTAAGAATTTCTGAAGGTATTCATTTGGGTAGCTGATCATAGATCTATAGAAAAGTATGGATGAAGGTTTGTTACGTTGAGTTTGCACTATAGTTGTCAGGCTTAGGTTACTTGAAGGATAGATTGAATAGATGTGATGTAAACTATTACTCCCTATTACTCCAGTATAGTTGTCAAGCCTGATACATTAACTACTAGTTGAATAGGTTTATCCTATGCCAATCCTAGCTCTTCGAACATATATATCTTAATATTTTGCGGTTTTCTAGCGACTTCCGCTAATCTCCTGCCGACTACTACATCAATCCCTTTCTTAAGAGCTAAATCCAATATTCTCTGCGAGATTACTCCATCGAATACTACCGCTTTAATATTTTCACTGGATTCGATTTTCTCAGCTAACTGGCTTACAGAAACCCTATCCACCACCTCACCCTTCTCGTTCAATAGTAATCCTTCAAGTGTATCTTTTATATCGGAAGCTAACTTCTTTAAACTATCTATGTTAAGCTCAACCCTACCTCTATAGACTTCTATAGGTACTCTACGTTCTAATGCCTCTAAGACCTCCTTCGGGGTTAGGTCTTCAACTTCTTTACCCGGTGGAGCTCTAGCTACATAATCTATCTTTATATCCTTCTGTAGTAATTCCTGTAGGATTAGGTCGCCTGCTCTATCGCCGTCGAGGAGAACGGTGACCTCCCTCTTACTTTTAGTTAATTCGGCTACAGATTCAGGTATTTTAACCCCTTCGATGGATATAACATTTTCCACGTTAGCTCTAAGCAGGTTTATTACATCGGCACGTCCTTCGACGAGTATAAGCGTATCATCTTGGAGAGCTCTAGGACCCATAGGTATACCTTCCTCGCCGAACAGCATAATTTCAGTCTTACCCGATGCGATTTTCTCAAGTTCTCTACGTATGTTTTCTATGGTTGTAGCCGAATCTATATTCCAATTCTGCAGTATCTCCTTAGCTCTCTTAACGATAAATCTACGTTTCTCTTCTCTAACATCTTCTATTCTATCCAACTTTACTTCAGCTTTGTATGGTCCTACCCTATCTATGCTTTCAAGTGAAGCTGCTATTAGAGCTACCGAAACTCTATCAAGCGATGTAGGTATCACTATTTCACCTGTTGTCTTATTCTGTTTCTTCGAAAGCTTAATCTCTATTCTTCCAATCCTACCATTCTTCTGAAGTTCTCGAAGATCAAGCTCAGCTCCGAAGAGCCCCTCTGTTTGACCGAAAATAGCTCCTACAACATCAGCTCTCTCTACCAACCCATCTACCTCGAACTTAGCGTAGACTACATACTTGAGAGATATGCTTTGTTCGCTCATACTCCACACCGGTACGTTATAGATATGGGATAGAGGTCTTGCTAAAAAATATTTTGTTTCGATCATAGTAAATACTAGGATTAAATTTCCCATCCATAATAGTGTTTAGTGTAATATTAGCGATATACCAGATTATTTTCTAAATATTATTTGATGCTCTTTAAATTTACATCTATTCCAATGGTATCGCATCTACTATATAGCTGGATGGGGCGGCTGTGTCCCCATACACTAACGGCCAGATATCATCGACCGGGTGCTCCACCCTGCTCCATCCGGTACTCTTCGTATGGGGCTTGAATCCGCCGCCCCAAGTTAAAGTTATTAGAATCTCATCTACAAATTAAGGTTTATCCTCGAGGGAAGCTGCGGTGGATATAGAAGATAAACTTCGAATAATTACTACTGGGTTGGAAGAGGTTATAACGGAATCTAGGCTTAGATCAATGCTAGAGGAGGGAAGAAAGCTTAGAGGCTATATAGGTGTAGAGCCTTCAGGTTTATTCTCGATTGGATGGCTTATATGGGCTGAGAAGTTTAAGGAGCTAGTAGATCTAGGTATAGATATGGTTCTACTGGAAGCAACATGGCATGCATGGATAAACGATAAGCTTGGAGGTAACCTTGAGAACATCCGGGTATGTGCAGAATATATTGAACACTGTCTTAGGGCTATAGGTGTGGATATAAGTAAAGTTAGGTTAATTAGGGCAGATAAGATGGTTGAGGATCCGGATTACTGGACTATAGTACTGAAGGTTGCTAAGAATCTAAGCTTAGCTAGGGTTAAGAGGGCTATAACTATAATGGGTAGGAGATCCAGTGAAGCTAGCATGGATTTCTCGAAGCTTATATATCCCTGCATGCAGGTAGCCGATATATTCTACCTCGATCTAGACCTATGTCTAGGTGGTATGGATCAGAGGAGAGCGCATGTGTTAGCTATAGAGGTTGCTGAGAAGATAGGTTTCAAGAAACCTGTAGCTTTGCATACGCCACTTCTCATAGGTCTATCAGGTATAGGAAGGATGGATGTAGCGAGTATGAGTGAAGAAGATTGGGTTTCCGTTAAGATGAGTAAATCGAAACCTGAAACTTGTATATTCATTCATGACGATGAAGCTGCGATAAGGAGCAAGATCAGGAAGGCATATTGTCCGCCGAGGGAGGTTCGAGGCAATCCTATAACAGAGATTTGTAGGCTACTACTCTTTAAGAATAGATGTAAACTTAAAGTGGAGAGGAGGAATGCCCCAAGTTTAGAGCTTGAATCCTATGCAGAGCTTGAATCTCTATACGTTAACGGTGAGATCCACCCGTTAGATTTGAAGGAAGCTGTAGCAGAAGCTTTAATAGAAAAACTTAAACCTATTAACGACTACTTCAATAGAAATAATAATGCTTACAGGCTACTTAAGATCTTAGAGGATACGACTATAACGAGGTGAAGATTGTTGAACCGAGCTATGATAGAATGCTACGAGGAAGCTTATAGAATCCTAAAGGATATGGAATCTTATTGTAGCGATAAGATCTTGATAGTGGAAGGTGTTAGAGATCGTGAAGCTCTTAAAGCTTTAGGCTTAAATATTAATATTATGATTCTTAAAAATGGTGATAGCTTCGAAAGCATGCTTGAAAGATTAGAAGATGTAGATGAAGTAGTTGTCCTTACCGATTTTGATCCTCAAGGTATAGAGTTAGCATATAAAATTATGAATAGACTTGAATCAGTCGGAGTTAAAGTTAATCTAACATACTGGTCTAAACTTAGAAATCTATTGAAAAGAGAAATTAAAGATGTAGAAGGATTGAAGAAGCTTCTCGAAATCTTACCGTTCACTAAATGAGCTAGAGTACTAGGAAAGATATATAAGATAAAGTGTTAACTATACTATTTTGAGGAGGAATGGTGATAGTAGTTAAGAGAGATGGTAGAAGGGAGGAGTTTATACCCGAGAAGATAGTTGTCAGCTGCTTAAAATCCGGTGCATCTATAGATGCTGCTCGGAGGATAGCTAAGATAGTAGAGGGTAGGATACTTGATAGCGGCGTAACAGAAGTTTCAGCTAGAGAGTTAACAAGGATGGTTCTAGATCTATTGAAGAAGGAGAATGAGGAATGGTATAGAAACTGGATATTATTCGATAGAGCTATCAAGAGGAGAGCTACCGAAGAGGAGCTTAAAGCCGAGAAGGTTTAGTATAAACGATTAAAATCGGATAAAAAGCTCATATCTATTAGATAGATACTATGTCTAGCCTAGAGTCGATTATTTACGAGATTAAAGATCGCCTCAAGATAGCTGCAGATATATACCTCAAGATAGCTTCGCATGTTAAAAATGTGCTCGGCCTCGATACAGCCGGTCATGGATGGCTTCATATCGAAAGAGTCTCTAGATTAGCTGTTAAGATAGCGTTGGATGAAGGTGGGGATCTAGATATATTACTATTAGCGGCTCTACTTCACGATATAGCTATACTCAAAGAGATCTACGAGGGGATTGACCATGCAGAGGAAGGAGCTAAGATATCTAGATCTATACTTAAAGATCTAGGAATCCCGGATGATATGATCGAAAAAGTTATCTACGCTATAAAAGTTCATAGATTTGGAGCGAATATAACTCCTCATACGATTGAAGCTCGTATACTTCAAGATGCCGATAGGTTGGATGCATTAGGAGCTATAGGTATAGCTAGAGCATTCTCTTATGGTGGTTTTAGAAAATTACCTATGTACCTTCCAGGTGAGAAACCAGATGTATACGATCCATTTAAGCTTAAATCCACTCTTACACATTTTTACGAGAAGCTTCTTAAGCTAAAGGATTATATGAACACGGAAACCGCTAAAAGGATAGCTGAAGATAGACATAGGTTCATCCTAATTTTCCTAGATAGATTCTTGAATGAAATCGAGGGGACGTTTTAACTATGCTTAAACTTATAGGATTAGGATTGAACGTATACGGTATAACACTTGAAGGTTTAATCGAAGTTAGATCCTGTGAAAAAGTATACGTAGAATTATATACAAGCATTATACCCGGTTTAACTTTAGATATACTCAAAAATGTTATCGGTAGGGAAGTGATACTCCTTAAACGTAGAGATCTTGAAGATGAATGTGAGCGCATCATCAGGGAAGCTGGCAGATACGATATAGCATTATTAACGCCTGGAGATCCGCTTATAGCTACTACACATATATCCCTAGTGATCGAAGCACGTAAGAAAGGCATACCTGTAAGGATTGTTAACTCCGCTTCGATAATCTCCGCTATCTCAAGTGCTACCGGTTTACAGATATACAACTTCGGCAGGGTTGTAACATTGACTCGAAGTACTCCCCCCTCCTTAACAGTTTATAATGTTGTGGAAGATAATCTAAGCAGAGGCTTGCATACATTGATTCTCTTAGATCTTGATATCGAGAAAGGGTATTGGATGAGTATAAGCGAAGCTGTAGATATCCTTGTATCTATGGAGGACAAAATGAGAAGAGCTGTTTTCGATGGTGATAGGTTAGTATTAGGTGTAGCTAGAGTTGGATCGGTAGATGCTATCGTTAAAGCTGATAAGCTATCTAGAATTAAACAATATGATTTCGGCGGCCCGCCTCATAGCTTAATTGTACCCGGCAGATTACACTTCATGGAGGTTGAAGCACTACTATGTCTCGCGGGAGCCCCACAGGATCTCTTGAAGAAGAGTTAAAGGTGAGAGCTTTAAGGTATATACAGGGTATGCGTAGAGTATTGTCGGAGGTTAAACTTACTAAAATCCCTGTCACTATCGCCCCATCAGAAGTAGAGATGCTGATCGATTGGATTAAAAACTATGTAGAGGATTCGAGTATATTCCTAGAGAGAGGTGATACTGCTTCGAGTTTGGTAGCTATATGCTATGCAGAAGGTATAATGGAAGCTTTAAGACTTCTCAAGTTAGCTGAATTTGAGTGGTGAAGAGGATAGATGGGTAGGAGAGTTATAGCATCTGGGGTTTTCGATATAATTCATATGGGACACATATATTTTCTAAGAAAAGCTAAGGAGATTGCGGGTGGTGATGGTGAACTTATAGTAGTAGTTGCTAGGGACTCTACTGTGAAAGCTAGGACCGGTAGGTTGCCGATAATGTGTGAAGAGGAGAGACGTGCTATAGTAGAGGAATTGAAATCGGTTGATAGAGCCATCCTAGGCTATGAACCTCCCTCGATTCGAAGAGTGATCGAAGAGTGTAAACCTGATGTGATCGTACTAGGATACGATCAGGATGAAGTTGAGAAAGAAGTTAGAGAAATTATAAAGGATTTAAATATTAAAGTAGAGATTATTAAACTAGAAAAATTCAAATCTTCAGCTATATCAAGCTCTACTGATGTTAGGGAAAAACTTGAATTAACAGGGGGTAGTAAGCGATATGATAAGCAATAAAAGAATGAAACCTATGCATCTTCTAGCTCTAATCAAGCTTATAGAGTTAGGCGCTCATAGAGAACTCATAGAAATATCTACGAGGAAGCTAGGATCTCTCCTAGGATTGAGTCAGCAATCCGCTTCTAGGCTTCTAAAGGCATTGGAGGAGGAGAAGCTAGTAGAGAGGGATAGAAGCTTTAAGAAAAGCAGGGTTAGGATAACTATGGAAGGTCTCGTCCCAATCATAGACCTATACAATATACTTAAGAATATTCTGGAGAAACCTACTGTGCTAATATTCCGCGGCATAGTATTCTCTGGTCTAGGTGAGGGGGCATACTACGTTAGGATTTATTCTAGGTTCTTCTTAGAGAAGATGGGTTTTATACCATACCCAGGTACGTTGAATCTTAAACTTAAAAGTCTGGATGATATAAAAATCGCTAGAAGTATACTTATGCTTCCAGGTATTACTATTAGAGGATTCAGCAATGATAGTAGGAGTTATGGCGATGTTAAATGCTATAAAGCGTACATCAGAGGGGAAGAGGTATACTTAGTATTCCCTGAGAGAACACATTACGGAGCAGATGTAGTAGAGGTTATCTCCGCTGAGAACCTCCGCGATAAACTTAAACTTAAGGATGGCGATATCGTAGATGTCGAGATTCCAGTATCCTAATCTAAACCTGGATAAGTTCGAGAGAGTTCAGAAGATACTAGCTTCCAGGGTTATCCTTACGGATATATTCCATGATCCTCCAAGACGAATTGCTGGTGTAGATGTGAGTTTTAGAAGCGAGCTAGGTTGCGCCGCAGCAGTCGTGATGAATGCTTCAGATATGAAAATCCTAGACGTAAGTTACGCTATAGGGAGAGCTCCGATACCATATTATCCTGGCTTCCTAGGTTTCAGGGAGATTCAGTTATCGATAAGATCCATTAAAGGATTGAAGGAATGGTTCGATATCCTACTTTGCAATGGTCACGGTATAGCCCACCCTAGATTCTGTGGATTAGCATCCCATATAGGCGTAGTATTGAGTATCCCTACTATAGGTGTAGCTTTAAATCCTCTGAGATGTTTCGAATACGAGAATCCTTCTAGAGAAGAGGAAGCTAAACCTGTATTCTATTCGGGTAAGCATGTCGGATATGTTCTCCGTCACGGCTCGAAATATCTTTTCATATCACCCGGCAATATGGTTTCTCCTGATTCTTCTCTGAGAATTATCGTGAGATGTATGGGTACGCATGTACTTCCTAAACCTCTGTACTTCGCCCATATATATTCTAAGAATTACAGATGGTAGCCCCTCCCTCATTTGATTTAAATATGTCAAATATACATATCTAATGCAAAAGAATTTATATCGAAGATGTTGTAGAAGATGATAATCGGTGTAGACGTATGAGTATTAGTATTAAGGCAGTAGCTATCGCTCTGGTATGCCTCATAGTCGGTGCCACCATAGGTTATATCGTCGGAAGTAGGGTTGGCGTAGTTCCATTATCAGAGTATGAAAGGCTTCAAGCCGATTATAGGAGTATGAGCGAAACGTATAATAGGTTGAGTAGCGATTATAACAAAGTTTTAGCTGAACTTAACGAGCTTAAGAAGCCGTTGAAAGTCGGCTTTATATATGTAGGTCCTGTTCTCGATTACGGATGGACACGTGCTCACGATGACGCTCGTAGATACTTAGAACAGATATTCCCATGGATTAAGACAGTGCCTGTAGAAAGCGTTTCTGAAGCTGATTGTCCTAGGGTCATCGATAGGCTTATAGTGGAAGAGAAGTGCGATGTCGTATTTACTACAAGCTTCGGTTTCATGGATGCGACATACGAAGCTGGTGAGAAGTATCCTGATAAGATATTCTTCCACTGCTCTGGCTATAAGAGAAGAGTGAACGTAGGTACATACTTCGCAGAATTCTATCAGTTATACTATCTTAATGGACTTATAGCTGGTGCTTTAACAAAAACCGGAAAGGTTGGGTATGTCGCGGCGCATCCGATACCTGAGGTTGTCCGTCATATAAACGCATTCGCTCTAGGTGTTAAGGAAGTTAATCCTAATGCTATTGTAGATGTTAGATGGCTATTTGCATGGTACGATCCATCGAAAGCTAGAGAGGCTGCTGAAGCGCTTATAGCGTGGGGTGCGGATGTATTAGCATTCACAGAGGATTCTCCTACGGTAGTTCAGGTTTGCGAGGAATATACGACTAAGTATGGTAAGCCCGTATATTCGTTTGCTCACTATAGTCCTATGCTTAAATTTGGGGAGAATTCTTGTGTTAGCGGTCAGCTCGTACACTGGGAGATCATATACGCAGATATCCTTTCAAAAATACGAGCTGGATACTATACTTCGAAGAATCTAGAGAATGTAGATTACTGGTGGATGCTTAGGGAGGGAGCTGTGGAGCTTGGATGCGATTACGGGATTCCTATAAACCCAAAGTTCATACCTATGCTCAAGGAGAAGTTTATCGATCACCCAGAGTTCGGTAAGATAAGCATCTATGATTTAGTAATGAAAAGATTGAAGCAGATGTCTGAGGATACCGTCGTATTCGATCCGTTCACAGGTCCAATCTACGATAATAAAGGAGTTCTTAGAGTTGAGCCTGGACGTAGGATGACTCACGATGAGCTATGGACGATAGACTGGTTTGTAGATAACATCGTCGCCGAAGTTCCTAGATGATCTGCTTAAGCTTTCAGAATGCCTCAACTAACTCTTTTCTTCAAAGTTGAAGAGGTTTATCGTCTATGAAGGAAGAACTTTTAAGAATGGTGAAAATAACGAAACGATTCTCTAATATACTAGCTAATGACTCTATAAATTTCACATTGTATAAAGGCGAAGTGCATGGATTACTCGGTGAGAATGGTGCGGGTAAATCGACTCTTATGAATATATTGTACGGACTGTATAAGCCGGATGAGGGTGAAATCTACGTTGAAGGGAGGAGGGTTTACATAAATTCGCCTAAGGATGCCATAAGGCTTGGCATAGGGAGAGTTCCTCAACTTCCGGAATTAGTTGAAAGTCTAACTGTAGCGGAAAATCTAGCGATGCTATTACCCGGTTTAAAGGCTGATAGCGGATTAGACTATATACGAGAGATCGCTGAAAGATATGGTATATCGGTAGACTTTAACGCTGTAGTTCATCATCTATCTCTTGGAGAGAAGCATAAAGTCGAATTGATTAAAGGGCTGGTGAGAGGGTCTAAGATCCTTATACTAGATGAGCCTACCACCATGCTTTCACCGCGGGAAGTCGATCTACTCTTCAACTGTATATCGAAGATAAAAGAGGAGGGTAGGGGTATAATTTTTGTATCGCACAGGATACCGGAGGTTTTAAGGATAGCTGATAGGATCACCATATTGAGAAGGGGTAGATGTGTAGCTTCTATCATGAAGGATGAAGCTGACGAACATGAGCTTGTTAGACTTATGATCGGTACGGATATCGATAGGCATGTAGTCAAGGAGAAATTGGAGTCGGGAGAGGAGATACTTAGGGTCGAGGATCTCTATGTATTAGATGATATGGGTGGTGAGGCTGTGAGGGGTGTAAGTTTTCATGTTAAGAGAGGTGAAATATTCGGTATAGCCGGTGTTGCCGGTAATGGACAGAAGGAACTTATAGAAGCTATCACAGGTTTGAGGAATATTAGGAGGGGTAGGGTTCTTATCAAGGGTGAAGAGATTTCTTCCCCAGGAAGGTTCCGTCTATATGGATCGCATATACCGGATGAACGTATCGGGTTAGGTATACTTCCTTCGCTTACCATTCTGGATAATATCGCCTTAATGTTCTATAAGAATTTCTCGAATAAGGGATTCATTAAAATCGATGAATTGAAATCTTATGCTGAAACCCTCGTCGAAAAGTATAATGTTATCGTTCCTAATATAAGGGCTCCAGCAGGTAAACTCTCTGGAGGTAATATAGCGAGGTTAATCTTAGCTAGGGAGCTTTCACTTGATAAAGATCTAGTTATAGCAGTTCATCCAACCTTTGGTTTAGATATTGCTTCGACCAATCGGATTAGAAAGCTTATACTGGAACTTAGAAAGAGATCAGCTATACTCCTCGTATCTGAAGATTTAGAGGAAATACTCCAACTAAGCGATAGGATCGCCGTTATGTATGGAGGAAGATTTGTGGATATCATGGAAGCAAGCGAAGCAGATCCTGAGAGGATAGGATTGATGATGAGTGGTGTTATAGGATCATGAAGATTAGAGGGATACCGCGCATAAAGGTAGAGAGGCGGGAGGAGCAGAGCTTACTGGTTAAAATAGTTTTTAGAGTTTTAGCTGTGATTCTTTCATTTCTATTTTCAGCTGTAATATTCGCTGTTAGCGGTATAGATCCATGGTATGCTTATACGCTTATATTCACAAGATCTTTTACGTATACAGGGTTAACGGAGATAATAACTAAGCTGATTCCTATACTAATCTGCACGGTAGGTCTTACGGTAGCATTTAAGACAGGTATCTGGAATATAGGTGCCGAAGGGCAGTTACTCTTAGGAGCGGTGGGGGCGACTTGGATCGCTCTATTCGTGGATGTATACGAGCCGCTTCGCCTACCTATAGCTTTGATAGCAGGTATAATATTCGGAGCTTTATGGGCGCTCATCCCCATACTATTGAAGATTAAGTTGAATGTAAACGAGATAGTTTCGACGCTTATGATGAATTACATAGCTAGCGGGATAGTAGACTATCTAGTTTACGGGCCTTGGAAAGGTGCTCGTGAATGGGGATTCCCATATACAGATAAGTTTCCAGCTACGGCGTGTCTCCCCCTCATACCGGGTACAAGGATACATTGGCCTACACTTCTACTCGGTATGCTTTCATCTATAACGGTATACATACTACTCTTTAAGACCGCCCTAGGTTTCGAAATGAGGGTATGTGGTCAAGGTAAGAAGGTTGCAGACTACCTCGGCATACCATATAGTAGCAGACTGATAATAGCTATGGTTATAAGTGGAGGATTGGCGGGTTTAGCTGGTGTAGGGGAGGTATGCGGTGTACATAGACGTTTAAGGTATGCATCCTCGATATCCTCTGGGTATGGATATACAGCGATAATAGGAGCGTGGCTTGGAGGGTTGAATCCTATCGGTTCCATTCCATCCACATTCCTACTTGCATTCTTATTAACCGGTAGGGATATAATACAGGTATCCCTAGGCCTCCCGTTCGCGACTTCAAACATATTCAACGGATCCATACTTTTATCGATACTTGTAGTCGAAGCTTTAGGAAGATATCGTGTCAGGGTGGAGTAGATGGACTATATAACGGAGTTCATCTCCATGATGATAAACGCTAGTACACCCATCCTACTAGCTGCCTTAGGTGAGATATATGCTGAACGTTCAGGTGTGTTGAACCTAGGTGTGGAAGGTATGATGGCTGTGGGTGCTGCTGTAGCTTTCTATACAACCTTATCAACCGGAAACCTCATTATAGGATTACTCTCAGCTTGTGTATCCGGTATACTATTATCCTTCATACATGGATTCTCCTCGATAACCATGAGATCTAACCAAGTGATATCCGGTTTAGCTCTATCCATGGTGGGTCTCGGTATAAGCTCTCTTATAGGTAGAAACCTCGTAGGCACTCCTCTACGTAGCTCCCTAGGAACTATAGATATAGCTGTGCTATCCGACATACCTATCATAGGAGCATTCTTCAGACAGAATGCGTTAACATTCTTCTCATATATACTCACCGCTACTCTATGGTATATACTTTTTAAGACTAAGATAGGTATAGCTATAAGGATGGTTGGTGATAATCCTAGATCAGCCGACTCGCTAGGTATAAATGTATATCTCGCCAGGTATGGATGTACTTTACTCGGAGGAGCTTTAGCAGGTTTAGCCGGAGCATACTTAAGCGTAGCATATACGCCTACGTGGATAGAAGGCATGACTGCCGGTCAGGGATGGATTGCCCTCGCTCTTACAGTATTTTCAGCTTGGAACCCATCCTACGCTTTGATAGGATCCTATCTATTCGGCGGGATAAGGATATTGCAATTCAGATTACAACCGTTAGGCTTCTCCCCGCCGCTTCTATCCACCCTACCATACGTGTTCACGATAATAGCGTTAGCATTACTCAATATCGAGAGGATTAGACGGAGGATAGGAGCTCCTCGATCCCTTGGTAAACCGTACCATAGGGAAGAAATTTAGACGTAAGCTACCCTTAAGATCATTCCATCAGCTTCGAAAGGGTTTCGATTAACTTCTTCTTACTGGATTCGAATAGTAGTTCGCTTTCGGTGGCTTCCACTATTCTTCTAGCTATATCGATTTTATGTCTCAATCTACCGGATAGAGCTGGTGGCCCCTCTATTAGAAACAATTCTTCGTATACACGCTTCATAGTTCTAAGATAATCCTCAGCTACCGTGATATCCCCTCTTCTCAGATACTCTAGTATACCTCGTCTAAGTTCACCTACTAAGTCTGCTAGACCTAGCATATAGGTGGATGGACTTATACCCAGTTCGCTAGGAAGTTTAGGTTTAACACCATCTACATAGCATAAGTAAAGGTACGCCTCTACGTATTCTTGACAAGCTGTTTTATAGGACTCCACTCCGATTGCTTCAGGACGCGATGATACTAAACTCCTGAGAATATTCAATTTATTCTCAGCTTCTCGTAAATTCATGTAGGCTTTCTCTAATTCCCCTCTATGACAATTAAGTATAGATAGCTTGGAATATCTTACTACATCTCTATAGAGTGATCTGATCTTCTCATCCAACTCTAACTCTTCGTTGAGTTCGATCTTTGCTTTCTCGAATACCTCTGTCAGAATATCACTATTTAATACCATATCAGATCTAGCTGAGAATTTCTCAGATAACGGATAATAAGTCTTAAGTTTAAACTATTCCTCATAAGTAACTTATCTACTGAGTAAAGCTACACGGCTAGGTTCAAATACGTCTATAAACCTGTAGCCGGTTGCTCTAGCTAGCTTATCCGCGAAGCCTGTAACATCTTCTAACGTAGGCATCGCATCTTTAGTTAATCTCCTAGTAGATTCCCCGACCCACATATACGCCTTCGGCTCTATGAAATCCGGGTTAGCCTTCTCTATAAGCTTCGCATAGCCATCTATATTATCCATATTCCATCCTTTAACCAAAGTTATCCTTATAACCCTTCGTGAATTTACGAAGGTTGAGAATAATTCTAAACTTCTAAGCACCCTACTCCATCCATCAGGTACTAACGGAGTTTCAAGTTTTCTAAACGTATCTTCATCTGGACTGCATAAGCTTATGTAAAGGTTTGTCGGATGCGATGATAACCGCTGAAGTTCGTCAGGTGTCGTCCCTTTAGTTACAAGGAAGCTCGTCATGTTCCTATGCTTTGTTAGTTCTATGAAATCCGATAGATATGGGTATAGAAGACTTTCACCTATAAGGCTTATCGCTACATTTGTAGGATTGAAAGCCTCCTCCAGCATGGATCTATCTACTCTAGGATTACCTTTGAAGCCTATGAGTAAGCTCCTCTGAGCTTCCACCATCTCATCTAGAAGTATTTCAGGCTCATCCCATTTAACATCGTCTCCCGGTAATACCTTCATACCTTTAAAACTTCTCCAGCAGTAAAGGCATCTATTTAGACACCAATAGAGAGCTGTAGTACACTGTAGACATCTATGGCTTTGAATACCGTACCACTTCTGCTTAAAGCAGTATCTTCTAGATCTTAACGCTTCTCTAGTCCATTCACAGATCTTAACGGCACTGTGTCTATGCGATCCTACGATCCTATAACCTTGACGATAATATATTCCTTCTAATTCTTTAAGCTCATTCATCCTGCCTTCCATAAAGGAACCCCTATCCTAAATAATAGACTGAATATACCTTTGAGGTAAATGTTTCTCGAAGAGGAATCCGTCAGCTTAGATTTATAGCTTATAGCTCACATAGCCACTCTATATAGTCGAGCGGTATGAAGATAATCTATGGCGATATCCTGGAAGGTGGTGGGCAGATACTGAGATTTACTCTACCGATTGCAGCCGTAACAGGTACACCTGTCAAGGTAGTTAAGATAAGAGCTAAAAGACCTAATCCAGGTCTTAGAAGACAGCATATGATCTCGGTGGAGTCTGTAGCTAAACTATCTAACGCTAAGGTGGAGGGGTTAAGATTAGGCTCCCAGGAAATAACATTCATACCCGGATCGCTTAGAGGCGGGAAGTATAACTTCGACATAGGTACGGCTGGAAGCATCACTCTAGTTTTACAAGCCCTCTTACCTCTGATGGCTTTTACGTATGATCATGTAGAGGTTACCATAACCGGTGGGACGAATAATCCTATGGCTCCTCCGATAGATTACCTAGAGAGAATACTACTGCCTATACTTAGGATTATGGGTTTCGATCCGCGTATAGAGTTATTACGTAGAGGATTCTATCCTCTAGGTGGAGGTATGGTTAGAGTAAGTTCTACACCTGTAGGTGATGTACTAAAACCCATACGTATCGTAGAATTTGGCTATGTTAAGCGTATAGCTGGAATAGCTTATAGCTCACGTCTCCCCTCTCATATAGTAGATCGTATGGTATCTACCGTTGAAAGTATATTATCGAAGAAAGGCTATGATATCGTATTGGAGAAGGAGATCCTTCAGCCTCCCCATCCTAGATGTGCGGTTAGTCCTGGATGTGGTATACTACTCTACGCAGAATTATCTTCCGGTGCAAGGATAGCTTCAGATAGGTTAGGGGTTAAGGGTATACCCGCAGAAGAGATAGCTAAGGAAGCTGTGAGAGATTTAGAAGCACAGATAGAAGTCGGGTATCCTGTGGACAGGCATTTAGCGGATCAGCTCATAATATGGATGGCTCTAGCTGATGGAGAATCTAGCATAGCTACTACCGAGCTAACCCTTCATACGATCACATGTATAGAGCTTGCCAAGCAATTGTTAAACGTAGAATTCGAGGTGGATGGAGGAGAAGGAAAACCCTCTAGGATAACCTGCAAGGGTGTAGGTTTAAAGATAGAGAGGTAACTCGCTTAAGATATTCGATCACTAGGCTTTCTCTATACGTATCCTCTCCCCATCTTCAACTCTACGGAATATCCTCGGATCTCCTATGATTCTAGCGAATACGTTCACAGGGCTGTAGGCTCTAGGTTTATTCCCTCTACTCACCGGAGTTAACCCGAAGAATATACATATAGCCCTACCTGGAGGCCAGAAAGCTACATCGCCTATCTCCACCTCCTGTAGCGGGTTTTCTAATTCGATATTCAACCCGACGTCGAAGTATACTTCATCGCCCCATCTTCGAGCTATACCTTCGAGTGGTAGCGATTTCCATATAGCTTCACAGGTTTTAGGGTTTAGATCATCTCTAAGTTCGGCGTAGGCCTCGCCTATGCTTTTGGATATGATCTTTATCTGCTTAGACATGGTAATTTATCTAGGTATAGGTTTACGACGGATATAATATTTTAGTTTTCTTACCGCCTCAATATAATTCAACCCATCTACTTATACCCTTATATACTCTCATTCTAAAGACTCTTTACGTCATGTTAAGAAGTGATACCGTTAAGCTAGGTGTGGAGAGAGCTCATCATCGTGCTCTACTGAGAGCCCTAGGATTAGGAGCAGAGGATTTCGGTAAACCGTTCATCGGAATAGCGTGCAGTTATACCGATCTAGTCCCAGGTCACATGCATCTAAATAGATTGGCTGAAGCGGTTAAAGAGGGTGTAAGGGAAGCTGGTGGCGTTCCGTTCGTATTCAATACGATAGCCATCTGTGATGGCATAGCTATGGGTCATGTAGGTATGCATTTCAGTCTACCCTCTAGAGATTGGATAGCTGATACTCTAGAGTTGATGGTAGAAGCTCATAGGCTTGATGGGTTAGTAGCTATAGCTAGTTGCGATAAAATCCTGCCGGGTATGCTAATGGCTGTAGCTAGACTTAATATTCCAAGTATAGTTGTCACAGGAGGGCCTATGCTATCAGGATCTTTCTATGGTAGAACCCATCTAGGTATATCGTCAGCCGCCGAAGCTGTAGGTTTGTATAAACGTGCAATCATATCGGAAGAAGAGTATAGGATGGTAGAAGAATATTCATGCCCGACATGCGGTTCTTGTAACGGTTTATTCACAGCTAATACTATGGCCTGTTTAGCCGAAGCATTAGGATTGGCTTTACCCTATACCGCTACCATACCGGCAGTATATAGCAGGAGGCTTGCTTTAGCTAGGGAGGCTGGACGTAGAGTAGTCGAGCTTGTACGTGAGGATTTAAAGCCGTTAGATATCCTATCATGGAAATCGTTCCATAACGCTATAGTAGTTGATATGGCTTTAGGTGGATCGACGAATACAGTTCTGCATATACCCGCTATAGCTAGAGAATGTGGTGTAGAGATACCGCTAGATACGTTTGATCAGATTAGCCGTAGAGTTCCGCATATATGTGATCTCATAGGTTTAGGCGGAAGGCATGATATGCTGGATTTCCATTTAGCTGGTGGTGTTCCAGCACTCCTCACAGAACTTAAAGATCTACTATACCTAGATACGATGACTGTTACAGGTAGAACGATAGGTGAAAATATACGTGGAGCTAAAGTATTGGATAGGCGAGTTATATACCCTATAGATTCGCCTTTACATCCTGAAGGTGGAATAGCTATACTTAGAGGAACACTAGCACCAGATGGAGCTGTAGTAAAGACTGCAGGTATACCATCTACCATGTTAAACTTTAGAGGTTATGCTAAAGTATGCGACTCAGAGGAGGAAGCTTTGAAAATAGTGATGGAAGATACTTTGAAGGATTATGATATACTGGTAGTAAGATATGAAGGACCGATAGGTGGACCTGGTATGCCTGAAATGTTGCAGATAACGGCTACTATTACCGGAATGGGGTTAAGCGATAGGGTAAGCTTAATAACTGATGGAAGATTTTCCGGAGCGACACGTGGATTATGTATAGGTCATGTATCGCCTGAAGCTGCTATCGGCGGTCCCATAGCTTTAGTCGAGGACGGCGATGTTATCAGTATAGATGTAAGAAATAGGAGGCTTGAATTGGAAGTATCTAGGAAGGAGTTAGATGGAAGAAGGGAGAGATGGAAGCCTAGATATAAACCAGTTAAAGGCATCCTACTGAGGTATGTAAAGCTTCTCGGATCATAGGGTAGTTGGAATGCTATTTCAGATCGATACTTCAGTCAGCCACTTTACATAATTGGGTAACCTCCCTCTCACAGCTTCTTCGAACATACATCTTATACGTCTTGTTATCGGTCCCTCCCTTCCATCTCCAATTTTCCTTCCATCTATCTCTAGTATAGGCGTTATCTCCGCGGCTGTACCTGTGAAGAATGCTTCATCGCAGGTATATAGTTCAGCTCTAGCTATAGGTCTCTCGTAAACTTCATAGCCTAGATCAGACGCCATCTCTATAATGGAAGCTCTAGTTATACCTTCAAGTATATCTGAGTATATGGGTGGAGTATAGAGTTTTCCATCCTTAACTATGAAGAGATTTTCCCCGCTCCCCTCAGATACGTATCCCTTGTCATCTAGCAGTATCGCTTCATCATACCCTGATTTTAACGCTTCGATCTTCGCTAAAACAGAGTTTATATAGTTCCCGCAAGCTTTAGCTTGAGGAGGTAGGGAGTATCCAGGTATTCTACGCCATGAGGATACGCAGCACCTCACACCGCCGCTTGATAAATACTTACCGAACGGAAATACGGCGATAGCCATCTGGATAGGGTTATTGAGTGGGTTTAAACCTATATATCCATATCCACGAAATACTATGGGCCTTATATAGCAATCCTCCTTTATATCGTTTATTTTGATCAACTCTATTATGATCCTACAGATTTCTTCGATGGTATATGGTATATCCATGAAGTATATCTTAGCTGATTTGAATAATCTTTCTATATGCTCCCTAAGCCTGAATACATACGTTTTTCCATCAGACACGTATGCTCTTATACCTTCGAATACACCTGTACCATAGTGTAATGCGTGCGTGAGTATATGTATCTTAGCTTCATCCCAAGGTTTAAATTCTCCATCAATCCATATCCAGTTCGTTTTCTTCAACGCAGCCATCCTATCCCCTCCATAAACCAAGGCTATACCTGCATCTTCAACTCCTTTACTAGATTCTCCACATGGAAGTATCTGTAGGCTTCTCCATCTGTATCAAAACAGAAGTGTATCCTCTGATAATTCTCGGTAAGTAATTCAGTTGAGTACCTTACCTCAGAGGGACTCCTCCTATTAAGCACGACATCTGCTATAAGGCGAGCTATTTCATCCATGCAGTCTTCCTTCATACCCAGCCTTGTGACTTCCTGTACTCCAAGTCTTATACCTGAAGCATCCTCTTCATCTTCATCCCAAGGCATAGGCATAGGGTTAACTATGATATTCGCCTCCTCAAGCCTACTACTTATACCGTTCGCTCTCCCCTTCCCTACATCGATTATTACCTGATGGGATTCTGTAAACCCTCTATCTGGGCATAAAACCCTAATACCCTCATTATACAGCATCTCGGCAAGCCTCTTAGCGTTCGCTATAACTTGATCTGCATAAGAAGCACCGAAGGCCTGCATCTCACAAGTTGCTACAGCTAGAGCTGCTACACGGTTTATATGATGATTATTAACAAGCTGCCATGCTGAATGATCGATAGCTTCACTATAATCTCTCCTACAAAGTATTATACCTCCCTGAGGACCGAAAAACGTTTTATGCGTACTACCCGTAACTACGTCTGCTCCCTCCCTTAATGGATCCTGAAATCTCCCCCCGGCTATCAGACCGAGTACGTGAGCTCCATCATACGCTAATATGCATCCCTCCTCTTTAGCCACCGATGCCAACTCTCGTATTGGATGTGGGAATAGTATATCCGAAGCACCCAGCAGTATTATCCTAGGCTTAACCCTCCTAATCAGCTTCTCCGCTCCATCCACATCTATATTGTATGCTTCATGATCGAACGGTAAAGGTATCATAGATACGCCATGTACTAGACTACATTCCCTGAAGCTGCTATGCCCTCCATCCATGACAGATAACGCCATTATAGAATCTCCAGGTTTAGTCAGGGCGTTTATCATTATCAAGTTGGCTAGGGTACCGCTTATCGGTATATAGTTTACATGCTCTGCCCTGAATAGCGATCTTAGAAGATACCCTGTTAACGCCTCTATCAGATCTACGTATTTACATCCCCTATACATCCTCGTATATAGGAAGCCTATAGCATATCTATGCCCTAAATCGGTAGATAGAAGTTTCCTAACCAACGGGCTGGCTATATTCTCGCTAGCTATCAGATTTATACATCTAGATCTGTAGGAATGATGTTCCTCTACGTATGATAGTAGATCCATTAATGCTCTTGAATGGTGCAAAGATGACACCCCAGGAATCTACCTAGCACGGAGTTTCTTCTAGATACTCTAAAAGAATTTAAGCTTTCCGTATCTTCATAGCGTAGATGCTGATCTATTACGAGGCAACCTCTAAAGGATTTGTGTTGCTTAACTTTCCATATCTTATTTGATTACCAATACGTAAAATATCAAATCCCTATAGACCGAATACTATACATATATCGTAGTATCGCTTTATATCTGGGAGGCAAATTCTCCTATAGGAAGGTATCGATTTGAGGAACGGTAGTATACGACTGGATCTTGTAGGTCAAATCTGGGAAAACTACTTAAAGTATCTTGAAAAGAGCCCGTATTCTATCTCGAAGTTTGTACGTAGTCTATCGCCACGATTTCCTATCAGTAGCGTAGAGTATATAAAAATCGAGCGTCTATCGTATACTTTATGGGGGTTCCAAGAGAAGATTCTAAAGCAGATTGAAGGTGATACCCTCATAGTAGGTTTACCTACTGGTTTAGGGAAGACATATATAGCTGGTGCCGCTCTCCGTAAGATGAGTTTAGAGAAACCTATAAGAGTATTATTCCTCGTCCCATCAGTTCCGCTCGGTGTTCAGCAAACATTATTCGCAAGAGAGAAGCTTAATGTAGGAGCATACTTTATATCCGGGGAACTACCTAAAGATAAGAGAGCTAAACTTAGAGTGTGGAATGCAGGTTTCGTCGTATGTACACCGCAAACGTTCTTCAACGATGTACTATCAGATTACCGTGAATTATTAATCGCAGCTAGGAGCGTAAATGACCCTATTCAGTTCTTAAAGGATAATGGGCTGAAGAATTTCCCCTATAATATAGTCGTGGCGGATGAATGCCAGAGGTATGTGGGGTTAACCGATGGTTACTCTATACTCCTAGCAGCTAAAACATCTGGTAGTAGGATATTAGCTTTAAGTGCTACACCTCTATTGCACGATGCTAGAAGATATAGCGAGCTTAGGAAGATCTTCGATAATATAAGAATATTCACTGTAGAGGATTCGGAGGTGAGAAGTTCTATACCTAGGAGAGTGTTGAAGATAGTGGAGGTGGAATTGCCGCCTAAAGTTAAGCTGCTCTACGACACTCTAATAAGGATCTCCGATAGTATTCTAAGTGATATACGTGCATCACATGGAGATACTCATGAATATATAAGATGTGAGGAACATGAAGAATGTAAGAAGGTTAAATCTCTCAAGATACTCGCATTCAGGCTTGTAGAGGATGGAGCTAGTAGCATCATAAGTTATCAGACATGGCGTTTACCTGAGGTTAAAAGGAATTATCCGAATATTGATATCTCTCCATATAGATTGTTTCTAGAGATTTTAAAGGAAGCACCTAATCATAAACTTAAAACGCTTCTAGCGATACTATCTAAGGACCGGTACGAGAAGGCTATAGTATTCGTAGAATCCATAGAAGCTGCTAGACAGATAGGCGCCGTACTTCAGGATATCTATGGTATGGATCATGTAGCGATTCTAGTAGGTAAGGAGATGATGGATCTTCCACAGCAAACAGCAGCTCTACTACATTTTAAGGATAGAGCCAAGATACTTGTAGCAACATCGGTAGCTGAGGAAGGATTGGATATACCTTCAGCCGATCTAGAGATATGGGTGGATCCGCCGTCCAATCCTAGAAAGTGGATTCAAAGGTTTGGACGTATACTCAGGCAGCCTGGAGGTAAGAAGGAAGCTGTAACGTATGCTATAATCTCATGCGATACGCATGAGAGGAGTAAGTTGAAAGCTGTATCGAGAAAAGCTGCGAGATACTATGGATTCACACAGATGATAGTAGAGGAAAATTTAGATAAGCAGAAGTATTTAACAAACCTATTATACAAAGATAATTTGAAGTCCGAGAGTTGAGTTTAAGACTAAGTCTTAAGGTGTATCCTCAACTGGAGGATGAAGATTTCAGGATTCTAGCAGCCATAGAGTTGGGTATGTCTAGTCATGCTTATACGCCCATGGACTATATAGTTAAACTCAGTGGTTTACATGAGAAGGAGGTATCTTATAGGTTGCGTAAACTGAATAAACTTAAGATGCTTCTATCCAATCCTTTTCCTAAACCTAGTTTTGCTATAAACTCTATGGCGTACGATTGTCTTGCTCTTCGCTCGCTAGTTAAATCCGGGGTTATCGAAGCTATAGGTCGCCCTCTAGCTGAGGGGAAGGAGTCGGATGTGTACTTAGGGTTAACATCGGATGGAGCGGAAATAGTTCTCAAATTCCTACGTATAGGTCGTACAAGCTTCAGGCAAATTAGAAGATTAAGAGGATATATCGGGCAGAGAAATCATATCTCGTGGCTATATCAGTGTAGATTGGCTGCGCATAAAGAGTATGAAGCTCTATCTAGCTTATACAAACTCGGTGTTAAGGTGCCTAAACCTATAGCCTGTAATCGCCATACCTTGGTATCCAGCTTCTTCGATGGAGTTGAACTCGCATTCTGTAAAGATATAAAGCATCCTAGTAGGATATTGAAGGATGTACTATATGAAGTTAGAAGAGTATATGTAGAGGCATCCATTATCCATTGTGATTTGAATGAATATAATGTTCTTGTATCATCTGAAGGCGATATATGCTTAATAGATTGGCCTCAATACGTAACATCTAATCATCCAGGAGCGGTAAACTATCTTAAAAGAGATATAAGAAATATACTACACTTTTTCGAGAGAAGATACGATCTAAAGATAGATATTGATAAAGCAATAAACTACGTTATAGGTTTATCTCCTACACTATAGGATACTTACCCTCAGCTAATTCTATACAGAACTTATCTATATTCTCTAATTCTCCTACTACACAATCTTCCACATCCTCTTCTATCTCTCTTATATCGAATCCTTCATCGGTAATTAATTGGACAGCAGCTATCTTAGGCTCATTTATAGGCTCTCCTATCTGGCTTAAAAGCCATACATACACCTCTTGAAGACCGCTTATACTTGTATAGATTCTATTAGCTATCTTATGTGTAAGCACATTGTATATCTTACCTATATGGGAGACAGGATTCTTGCCGGCTGCAGCTTCAGAGCTTATAGGTCTATTAAGAGGTATAACTCCGTTCACCCTGTTCCCTCTACCCACCTGCCCTGAATCTGCGCTATCCGCAGATGTACCCAGGACCGTCAGGTATAATCCATCTATCCCCCTACCCATCCTATCCAGAGTATTCAATTTAACCTCGAACTTATCGAAATATTCCTTAGAAGAGAGGAACTCCTTTAACTCCTCTAGAACCTCCTCCTTCCTCTTAAAATACGTATACTCAGAATCTATGAATCTATCTACGAAAGCCATAGATACCGTGAGATCTAGCTTATCCTTACATCTCAGCCCCATCACCTTAATATCTTCCCCAGTTTCAGGGTACTCCTTCTTAAACTTCGGAGAGTTTAGAAATCTTTCCACCTCGTAAACTACACGCTCAACCCTACTCATAGGAGCATAACCTACCGCTGCTGATGTATCATTAGCTTCTAGATACCTTCCTCCCCTAGCGAATATATCTCTTAAAGCCTGCGATCCAGGTTTAATCTCCACCTGATATACCACATGGATATCTGGATCTATAAACCTCATATTACGTTTAAACCATTCCCTAGCGGCGGAGATAGCTATCTCATCTACCGGTATAACCTCCTCCTCGACGTTCCATGTAGCTCTATCGCCGAATATCAGCTTCATAGGCTTTTTAATAAATCCGCCGCCAAATCTATTCTCTGCTTCGCCTGCAGCTAGTAGACCTTTATCAACGTTATGATGGAGTATCTGTCCATATCTCTTAATATATTCAGAACTAAGTTTAATCGATACGCTATCCATTATAGCGTCGCATATGTAGTCTGGATGACCTAAGCCTTTGAGGGCTGTCTAGCCTCGCAGGCTAGACAACTTTCCTCTCGACTATCTCTACTCCTCTTCTCTCTATAGGCTCCCCCCTCAACCTCTCTACGACTATCCTAGGCATATCACTTATCCAGCCTCCATAAATCGACACAAGTAATATATCTTTTAAAGCTTAAATGCATTACTCTATATCATCGATCCTGCAGACGCTATGCTTCAAACGATATGTAGAGTATGTTACTTCCTCTTATGAAAATCTTACCGTAATTGACCCTCGGCTCTCCATCCCTATACTCTTCAGCGTTATCCAATAGGAGGTTCATATAGGCGTCGCATGAAATTATGACACCAGAATATTCGAGGTTATTCTTAAGTTTAATCTTAACACGTGAATTTTTAAGTTTTGAAAGTACATTCATAGGTTTTACTCCCGAAGTCATACTCTCACCGTTCACATCATCCTCTCTAAGTCGGTTTCTATCTGATACTAGAATTTGATACTAGAAAAGACTTAATTAAGGTTTCCTTCAATACCGTATACACCTAGCTAACACTAACTTGGCTTCGAAGGCTTCTCTATAAGCTTCCTTTTAGAGAGGATTTCACCTTTACGACTATGCGGGGCTCTATACACTGTATCTAATCCTTTCTCAATCTCCCTCGCTTCAGAAGCCTGTTTAGCAGCATAGCTCATAAGCTCGTGTGCAGCAGCTACTATAGACGTATACTCAGTCCATTCTTCTATCTTGAAGCATCCTTCAACCGTCAGATCAGCAACTTTAGTAGCAGCTTCGTATGCGGCTATAGCTTTAACTCGAGCATACGGATTAGCGAATTGACCTGCTTCGACTGCTACCTTCCTATCTACTATAATCCTAGGTAGCTTCAACTCCTCGCCTTTCTTTAAAGTATCTATCACTCTATCTAGCTCTAACTGTATGACTCTGAACGCACCTGTAATCGCTAGAACTTTTATGAGGTCAGCGTTATAGATAGCCATCTCGATAGGATCTAGAAACTCTCTCCTAGCACCTATCATAGAATCTCCAAGAACTATTATATATCCATACTCGCCATCCTCAAGCTCCTTCACTATCCTCCTAGAAGGAGCATCTGATACTATGATCGTAGGTATACCCGCATTTTTAAGTAACGTTCTCATCTTTCTAGGTCCGGGTAAACCAGCATTAGGGCTTACAGCTACTGCTAAATCTGGTTTAAACTCTATCAGAGCTTTAGCAACATCTTCCGCGTCGGTTTCCCCCATCTTGGCACCTGAGGAAACAACTCTAACACTTAGATCATCCCTATCGGCTCTCTCATCGAGCAGATACTCTATCAAGGGTGATGAGGCTATACAGCCAAGCTTACCAAAACCTACTTTGATAACCTCCCTCATATCCAACTCACCTATGCTACCCTACATCCACCTATATATAGAACTTTCTCTATATAAAATGCGTGAAGTATACTATCAGGTCAATCCCCGTTTCTCATTCAACACCATTCTATACTTTCCAGATATATACCCCTATACACGGCAAATCGTAAAAAAGACCTTAATCCCATATACTATGGCGACGACAAATTATTGGAGCCTAGTTCTAAAAGATCGGGATGTAAATATCTCGGCTAAGAGGATACTTGCATCACTGCTAGTTGGATGAGTAGTTAGGATTGCAAAATATAAGATAAGAGAGACCGTGAAAATGCAAGAATGACTCTCATAAAACCTAGGATTATATATTCTCCTCTTTTCAAGCAATCCTATCTATATTTTTACATTTACGGCATAAAATAATGGTTCTAAACTGATTTCGTTAAATTTATAATTAATTTTAAAACTTAGATTTATAGCATATTCGCTAATTAGTTAATTAAAACAATACTCGATACTCATACTTCTATGTAATGGATATAATTAACTTTCGTTTCTCCATTAGTGGAGAAATAGCATACCTGTTTAAGGTTTCGAATTAGAAATATAGGTGGGCCGGGCCGGATTCGAACCGGCGGCCTTCCGCGCGTCAGGCGGACGTCCTAACCGGGCTGGACGACCGGCCCCCTTTATCTTCAACTTCTATTCATGCTTTAAATTTTCCTTATTAAAGCTTCTCTCAATAGGGGGGCTACAGATATCTTTGTAGTTACTGCTGGAACGGAATCTGTGCTTGCCACTTCATCTACGCCGGCCTCCTCCATCATCTTTAATGCTTCTCCCCTAAGAAGGGCATGTGTTACTCCAACATAGATTTTTCTAGCCCCCATCTTCTTCGAAATTCTTGCAGCATTCGCCGCTGTTCCACCTGTACTTATTATATCGTCTATTATCACGACATCCATTCCTTCGACATTTAACCCCTTCTCTTTAGTTTCTATTCTACCCGTATATCTATCTCTACGTTTCTCTAATGCATCGTAGGGTACTCCTCCTAAAGCCTTCGAAGCTTCCTCCACTCTCTTTATAGCTGCCTCCTCGTCATCTGGGGCTAAGAGAAACGGCTTCGTTAACCGTTTACTTTCTACAAAGTATCTAGCTATTAGAGGTGAAGCTATAAGGTTGTAGGCTGGTACCGTATAGTATTCGAGTACTTTGAAGTTGTGTATATCGACGGTGTATATAGCATCTATACCTATCTTACATAGGATTTCAGCTAGAAGCTTAGAAGTAATAGCTTCACCTGGAAGATATCTTTCATCCTGCCTACTGTATGCTAGATATGGAGCGAAAACGATTATCTTCGAAGCTTCGAGATCTTTAGCTGTATGAACTATGGTAAGAAGTTCGAATATATGCTCGTTCTGCGGTGGATAGAGGCTCTGAACTATTATCAACTCCTCTCCGGCGATATCCTCATGGAATCTAAAGTAGAATTCCCCGTCAGGAAAGTGTTTCCAGGAGCTTTCGACTAAATTTATACCAAGCTGCTCAGCCACTCTGTGTGCTAACTCCTGAGAACTCGGTCCTGCTACAACCTTCATCTCTATAGATCCTTAGAAAAATAGTATGAGGTATTTATACTTAAAGATACCCAGCCTCTTTCCCTACGTCTTGCTACATATAGGACATTTAGGATTCTTAGAAACTTCGAATACGTAAAATGATAGAGAGCGTATATCTATGAAAGCCATCTTACCTATGAGATTCGGCTTCCATCCTAGTATAAGCTTGATAGCCTCTGCTACTTCTATTGAAGCCACGACACCTACAGCTGCAGGTAGTACACCAACCTCCTCGCATCTAGGTAGCTCATCATCTGATACATCTCTAAATATGCACTCGAAGCATGCTGTTTCACCTGGTTTGAATACGCTTACGGACCCATAGGTTTCTATAACGCTAGCATATACGTATGGTATACCGTATTCGAAGCATGTCTTATTCACTATACGTCGCGTTTTGAAGTTATCTAATCCATCTAAAACGATATCTACCCCTCGAATGGCTTCCTCTACGGAATCTTCATCGATCTGGTAAGCTAAAGTTTCTATACATACCTCAGGATTCAATTTACGAAGTTTATCCCTAGCAGCGTAGGCTTTAAGCCTCCCTAGATCCTCCATGTCATACAGGATCTGTCTATGAAGATTAACCTTCTCTACGATATCTTTATCGATTATCCTGAGTCGACCAACACCCATCCCGGCTAAGTACAGCGATACTATAGAGCCTAATCCTCCAAGCCCTACTACGCATACACTAGTCTTTCTAAGCTTCTCCTGTCCTTCCGGACCGAAATCTTTCAATACTATTTGACGGATATATCTCTCATACACGTAGGATCGAAGAATCTAGAGATCTATAAGCTAAGATAAAGTTTCCCCATTCTAAGTTATGTAGCTCTGATTTTCCAGATCTAAGTCACCGATAATTTCCAAGCTCTTCTCCCCATTTTCATTCCAGACTTCAGGTCTACCGATTAGGGTTGAGATACCGTATTTAGCTATACGTACGGCTAAACTATCTCCTCCAAATAGCCGACTACAGATATCGATCGTAAGATGATATGTATAGTTTTCATCAAAACCGAATGAATGTAAATATTCATGTAGAAGTATCGGGAAGAGGTAAGTTTCTATAGAATTTCTATCACTGGTTTTAGAGAATAATTCATTCAGAATCTCCTTATTAACGACTATATAGTGCGTACCTACAGGATGATATGCCTCTATGTAAGGAGGCAATTTTTGTATAGCTAACGTTAATCCAGGTCTCTCTACACCTACGATACGTTTAACCGCTTGCTTAACCTTGCGAAAAACCCTTCTACACTCATCTATCTCTATCATAGACTAATTCCTTTCTCAGAAGAATCAACTCCCTAATAAGTGTTCAGTCTAGTGGACCATGAGTAGGATTAATTAGCTTCTGATATCGATAGTATCCTTCAAGTTCCTCCCAGATTCGATCCCCGCTGCTAAGTGGGGACCCATGGCTGACGGGCCTACCTGAGGATAGCCTCTAAGCTAGAGGCTACGATGATGGATAGGTTAACCCACCCATGGGACAGCTGGATAGAGGGGTCGGATATCTCTCCTACAATATTTAGCTCTCTCTTTATGCTAGAATAATAAATAAAATAGGGAAAGATTAAATGTATTAATTAACTGCATTCTATTATCTACTTCTCTATTATCGTCTTACTCAATATAACTATCCTAGTTACTTTACCTAGTTCAAGATTCACTTCTACGTAAGCTATCCCTTCGCTATTCTTACGTAGGGTTACCGTAGCTTCCGTAGCCTTTAATACTACTTCGCCATTACCTTGCACTACGGCTTTAATGATAGGTATTATCGCAGTTATATTGTAACCGTTTTCTAAGAGCTTACTTACATCTTCATCACTATTTAGTACATTTATAATATTAGTTTTATACTCTTCACTAATCTCTATTCTATTAGAAATTTTTGTTAATCTACATCTTTTAATCAAATTATTCCAAAATATACGTAAACCTTTAGCATCTTCATCTTCAGCAATTTGTGATACGCGCTTTATCTCTTCATCACTATATGTAGCTATAGGTTTGAATCCTCTCCCATAATGGTAATAGTGGTATCTGAATGCTTCTGAGATAGTAGGTAGAGCTACCATCATCGCGATGATCGATAAGGTTGCGGCGATAACGATTTTCCTCATACTACCACCTGATTAGGAATATTATGCTATTCTTCGAGATAAGGGATTCTACGGGAAGATTAGGAGAGAATGTTTCATAGGGTTTCGCAAATCGTTTTCCATAGTTTCATCTATTAAAATTCGGCTTCAGATAAAGCCTCTCTACATCTGCATGTTCTCTCTCTAGCTAGGTACTTGGTAAACGTTAATTCGGCTATTTTAGCTATATATGTAATGCATTGTTTAGCTACCGCTAAAACCTCTTTAGTAGTAAGTCTATCCTGGAGTCCAGCAGCTCGATTGGTTACTAGACATATCGTCGCATAGCATATTCCAAGTTCTCTAGCTAGAGCTGCTTCAGGACATCCAGTCATACCTACTACATCGAATCCTAGTGATCTGAACATATTTATCTCAGCTGGAGTTTCGTATCTAGCTCCCTCTGTAGCTACATAGATTCCTCTATCCCATAATCTCTCTGGACACACTTCCAAAGCCGCCTTTATTATGGATCTACGTAGCTCTGGACAGTAGGGTTGGGATACATCTATGTGAACGACTTTAGGTCCATCGTAGAACGTATACTTCCTACCTTTAGTGAAATCTACGTAATCATGTGGTATGACTATATCTCCCGGATGCATATACTCTTTTATACCTCCTACGGCGTTTAGACCTATTATCCTCTCAACTCCAAGCCTATGGAAGCTATATATGTTAGCCCTATAGTTTACTCTATGTGGCGGATACTCATGTCTTACCCCATGTCTACGTAGGAAAGCTACCTCTACACCTCCCAGCTTACCGGTATGCAGTATTACTGATCCATAAGGTGTTCGCATACTTATGGTGCTCTCAAGATCCATGATAGATTCAAATCCGCTACCACCTATTATACCATACAAGCTTAACTACCTCCCGGTTAGGAGATGCCCGTATCTAGCTTTTAACTTATGTGTTAAAGCAGTTACTCCAGCTATCGATACTATACTTAGCAGTATCCATATGATGAGCTGTATGATATGTGGATCGAAGAAGTCTTCAGGTAAGCGTATGATCATATACACGGCTCTCTTCACCGCTTCTGCTAGCATGAAGACGGTCGTGATACTCGGTATACTACCCCAGAATCGTTCGTCTTTAGTTATAAAGAAGTAGGCTGCTCTACCTATGATGAATAGCGATAATCCTATAGCGAAATATGTCGTAGATTCGTCTATGAAGGCGTAAGATAACTCGTTTAAATGGGATAGCAGGAAATTCATATCGCTAAGCTGCTCTAGAGGATATAGCCGTATAATCCTACCTGAAGCTTGAATAATCCCTATGATAATGAACGATACGAATACTATCACAGATGTGATGTTAAGCAGTATGGATGGATTCCTAGAAACCGTTCGAATGGCTTGAGCTACAACTTCATCTATACCAAACCCTCTAACTAAAAGTGCGAATCCAAGTATAAGCAACGTTACTATCTGAGCATATGTTAGGAAGGGTATAGCCGGGTACATCATCGATAGTAGGAAGAACGTTGTGAAAATAACTATTATCATACCTGGTAAGCCTAAAACCCATCTAGAATATCTTCTATCTGAGAGTACAGTTTTCAGGTACGTGAGGAGTATAAACCATGTCGTCTCTAATGCCTCGCTATGTTTGACAGCAAATCTTCTAACCGATATTATAGGTACGAAGGATTGGATTATAGGGGCTACCACTTGATCGCTATATCCATCCGATATGAGTATCGCTGCATCAGCTTTGAAATTCTTTACGATATTCTCGATCTCTTCAGCTATCTTTCGATCAGATTCTACGCCTCCTACCGTAGAACCTGCTACCACCGCGGCTTCGTACTCTTCATCCTGGCTCTTCCTTCTCAGATCGTTCAGAATCTTCAAGGCTTCGAACATTGTATTAGCATCAGCTTCAGAGGGATCCGCCATTAGTAAACGGATAGCAGCTTCTCTAATGGAATCCTCACCGATTATAGGCGTCTTGATACCTGTCTTCCTTCCTATATCATCATCGTGATCTACACATAAGATGATTATACGTCTACTATTCACTCTCATCACCTCCCTTAAATATAGCGAGAGCTTCTATCTCGAGCTTTGTAAGCCTTCCACCTTGTCTGAGCTTTCTTTCAGCTTCCTCGGCTATAGCTTTCAGTAGCTGTAGCCTCCTCTCCATCTTCTCACTCTGTATACTTTCATGCTCAGTTTTAATATATTCTAACAGCTGCATTTCCCTTTCACGTAATTCATTCAGGATATTTGCAACCTCATTTAATTTAACTTTAATTTCTTCTTTCTCCTTAATTAATTTATATAATGTATCCTTCTTATCTATTATGGCTAACCTAATATTATTCATCTTGATCTTCAATTCATCTATATGTTTCCTAAGATTTGATGCCTCAATTTTTAAAGTTTCTTCTTCAAATCTAATAGATATTAAAAGTTCTCTCTTTTTACTTATCTCTTTATATATCTTCATATCTGAAGATAATTGTTTCATTTCTTGAATTGTATCTTTCTCCCAATTTGGATCTGTTGGATGGATTTGAATCATATAATTCAATTTTTCTAACCTATTTTTAACATAGCTGTACGGTTTGGTAACTTTTTTCTTCATTATATTTATTTCTTCATAAATTTTTTTCCTCATGTTTCTTCTTTCTCTTATATTATATGTTATATTCCTTAATTTTTCTATAGCTTCCCTTATATCATCTTTAGTTTTATGATATTCTTTCTTTAACTTATTAATCTCCTCGTTTAATGATCTACATTTATCATTTATATTTTTTATCTTATCCCTTAATTCATAGAATAATCTTTGTATGTTCCTCCTCTCCTCTGAGACTCTTTCTAACTCCTCTCTAATCCTACCTATGCTTTTCCCCAATCCTATTCAGCTAACTGATGTTAATAGCTGGTTCTCATAATTAAACGTTAGAGAGTTCTTCCCATGTAGTCATCGTTATTTCTCCGCCGCACTTCTCGCATCTATACTTCCTCTCGATCAGGGTTAGTCCCATAGCTTTATTATGCGAGATCACTCGTTCCCCTACTTCAGAGTATACATGCGTACAGAAAATCATCCTTGTATAGATCTCCTCGAGTTCTTCAGCGTTTATCCTACCAGACCTATTTATTCTATTAAGTTCGATCCATCTCTCCATCTTGCTCACAGAATCCGGCTGTCCCGGCAAGCTATTTAAATAGCTAACACTCGAAAATAGCCGAGTAATATCGCTAAGCCTATTTTCTTATGGTTATACAGCCTAATCCCGCATAGCCTCCCTATCCGTAGAGGTATTACTAGTAAATATATTCATGCTTCTCACCTTGAGCATCAAAGTATTAAAGATACTTACACTCCATTAACAGCAATCCATAACTATATACAGCATCTAGGTAAAATGTCGAATCAAGTTGGCTCTAAAAACTCTTTGAGGAAATATACCAGCCGTACGAGTTAGCTCTAGATAGTTCACCTCTGCAAAGCTTTACCTAATATAACATTTCATATCGATGCAGAGAGGGACGATATCCACGGTAAAGGAAAAGTTTATATTGTCATGAATGGTCATGTTTCGACTACAAATCGATATGAGGTTCTGCCCTATCTGCGGATCAAGGATTAAGAGTGAAAGGAAAGGCTCTTCCATAATGTTTACCTGTCCTAAATGCGGTTACACTTATACAGGTAGTGAGAGTGGTGTTCGGGAGGAGAGCATAATCTCTCTCAAGGAAAAAGAAGTTATCTCTGTCGTGGAGAGTAATGTAGATATGTATAAGCCACTACCCACCACTACTATCGAGTGCCCTAAATGCGGTTATATGAAAGCTTATTGTTGGATCTCTCAGACTGAAGATATAGATAGAGATGCGACGAAATTTTTTAAATGCGTAAGATGCGGTTATGTATGGAGGGAATATACTTAGTATCCATATTGTGGATGGAATGTATATTTCAGTATGATTCTAGAGAGATCTTTTTCTGGATCGTAGACTCTATATATCGTTATCCTATTTATCTCAGATAATCTCCTTACATTATCAGGATAATATCCACCTTGTTGAATATGGAGGAGTACTATTTGATGTTCGTAATCTACTATTTTTTTAAGATCATTATAGGCTTCGTCTATATTCTGGAATCCTCCATCTGTTATTATCACTATAAAGCATCGAGTCCTCGCCTCCTCTACAAGTCTTCTAATTATATGTGTAGGTAGTATGGTTAATTCTCCTTGATGATATGATAATAGGATTTCTTTCAATTCATCGTCATCATTCCAGTTGGCCTCCAAGTATTTGGAAGAAAAGTTTATTATGGAAGCTTTACCGCCGCTTCTGATGGTGTTCACATAAGCTATGAACCCTGCTATAGAAGCAGGGTCATAGGCGGAAGTCATACTACTACTCGTATCCAATACTACGATTACATAAGGTGAGATCCCTTCCCTAGGTGTAGCTCCACCTTGAAGCTCCGTTTGAATCCACTTGATAGTATTTACCTCCAATCTAAGCCTTCCCTCATCTATACTAGCTTCGATATCTAGATCTTCTATCTCATCCTCTATAGACCATTCTACAGGGTATGCATCATCCTTAACCTTAATACCCCTCTCACCTATATGCATAGAATACTCTAGTATAGATGCTAAGGCTCTAGCTCTATACCAGTATCTAAGCCATGATGCCTCTTCAAGTTTATCCTTATTAAGCTTTTTCAACAATCTACTATATCTAGTTGGGATTTTAGGCTCCCTCCCCCCTGTCTCTACACCAACTTTTCTTCCGCTTTTATCTAATTTCCTATCAAGTTTAGCCGTTATTCTCTTATCTCCGGTTATCCTAGGTTTTATCCATTCCTCATATAATGCTTTAGCCTCCTCTCTATTCCTAGCTTTACCTAGAGCTTCCTCAGCTATCTTATCCACTCCTCCATCCCCTAAATCTTCCCTTAAGACGATAGGCATCCTACGTAGTCTATCCAAAGCTTTACCATCGTATCCTCCTCTATACCATACAAGCCTATGGAGTATTGCAGCTATATCTCTAACTTTAGCTATCCAAGTTTTAGGTTGAACGATAACACTGGCTATCATACCTCCATAGACTTCGAGATCTTTCGATATCTTTCTCCCTCTAATCTTTGGATAGAAGAATCTATATACCGCATTGTATATATCAAGTGGGGTTTCAAGATTGTCTGCTGATAGATCTACCATCACATGGTATGGATCCTCGTCGAATCTAGCTGGAAGGTATATGCAATCTACCTGTATATCGGAGAATAGGGTTAAAGCCAGCTTCGCCAGCTTACGATCTGAAACTACTTCTAAGGCGGATCTATAGAGTAGATCAGCGGTCGATATATCGTACGGGCAATAGTGTGCATGCGAAAGGGTATGCCTATAGTACCATAAAAGATAGAGTTTAGGATTACTAGCTTTAAGAGCTTGCTCCACAGGTATACCTACGAATCCCCTTAGAGAGCTAAGCCCTTCCATCCACCTTCTACCGATAGTTCCTAGGAAGCTGCATGGAGGCTGAAATAGCTCTTGGAAGGCCTGCCTATAAGCTTCGATAGAATCCTTCAGTAGATACTCTATACCTCTTACTTCAGATCTTTTAGAACTCCTTCCGAAGACCACTTCTCTTCAAGCCTCCTGAGCTCCTCAGCAAATACTGGATCTTCCAAAGACAAGTCCTTAGCATAGCTATATAGTTTTTGATCGAAATTCTCAGATAGCTTGAGTAGTATAAGCCAATGTCCCCGGGCTTCTCTATCTTTAACCTTCTCCCTCTCCTTGGAGAGGATTTCAGCCCAACTACTAAGTAGATTCCTGGAATCGGTTAGGGAGGCTCTATGCATTATCGTCCAAGGTATAAGCTCCCATAGGGAGTCTTCGGATAATCTCCCTTCAAGCCATAGCTTAGCTTTAGCGAGTTCTGTAAGCGATATCACGCTTCTTTCACTTGGTGGTTCACGTATCTTACTACATGTTTCTCTGACAAAATGACATCCGCTGCATAGAGCTGGAGGTTTAACATCGGCAAGCTCTTTATCCCTTATACAGGCTTGAAGATCTCTTACAACCATGTTTATCATACCTAGAGTTTCGACATCTATCTCTATCTCAGAAACCTCCCTACGTATCTCTTCGAGTTCATTCGCCTCTAATACTTGAGGCATACTTTCTATGAGCATGCCCTTAAACTTCTTCAAAGTCTCTTCTAGCCTAAACTTCTCGCTTAAACTTAAAGTTCTCAGGAGTATGCATACATCGAATCTATCATAGAATGGTGGTGGATGGATGAATGTACCAGCATCGTTCGGATTCTCGTTAGCTATCAATATGTAATCGCCTATCTTCAATCTCTTACCATAAGACCATACTTCGCCGAATTGCATGAAATGATATATTCCAGCTGTAGTGTATGGATTCAACCTATTAACTTCATCTAAACCTTTACCTCTACTCTTCACAAACTCCGACCATACGACTTTTTCAACTCCTTCTCTTTCGAGTGAAGGTATATGGAGCCTACCTATAACCTCCCCCCTCCTAACTTCAGATGCACCTGAGATCACCACAAAATCGTCTCCGCATAATCCTTTAAGCAGTAATAGCATTAACGTAGATTTTCCAGCCCCCCTTGGCGCTCTTATGAGAGTAGCGCTTCTCCGATGTAGTTGATTAAGTATGGCAACCTCCACAGCCTTCTCGTTTCCTATGAATCTAGATTTTATTTCTGACATCAATATTCTAACCTTTGCTTTTAAACTGCTCATATCACCACACTCCTACAATTTTGGTTAGAAGCAATCCTAGCAAGACTAATATCATCGTAAACAGTATTTTCACGTAAAATCTAAGCTTATTTACCGTAGATGTTAGTAGCTCTATCTCTCTTCTAAGCATATAGGCTTCAGAGGATGATAGTAGGAATCTACCATAACTTCGACCCATATAGAACTCTGGGAGGGATATCTTCTCAGCTTCAGCTGTAGGTGGCTGAATGAATCCTTTATACTTCCTGGCTTTAACCTCCATATACCTCCTGAACAGTTCCCCCATCAAACCGGATATAGGTTAAAGGTGAGAATTTAATCTTTCCTTAGAAATTGCGCTAAGCTAGATACCCTTGGTTTGAAGCCTTTGTTTTAGCTCTACAAGATCCTTCAATATAGCGTTAGCGGTTTCAACCCCGCCCGCACCCCTACCTATTACGGTTACGTCTCCTAGATTCTCTACATGGAACGTCAACGCGTTTAAGTTACCGGGAACTGCTAACGGGCTATCCCTTGGAACTTCGACTGGGGATACAGAGGCTATCCTCCTTTCAGCATCTATGAAGCCTAAAAGCTTAATAGTAGCCCCCCTTCTGCAAGCTTCAAGTACATGTTCCTCTGCTACCTCTCTTATACCCTTAACAGCTACATCCCTTAGAGTTACCCTAATCCCTAGTATGTGTACGGCTAGTATGACGATTTTACAAGCTGTATCCCATCCATCTACATCCATCGATGGATCTGCCTCAGCGTATCCAAGCTTTTGAGCTTCTCCTAAAGCCTGCTTAAACGATAACCCCCTCTCCATCGCGGATAGTATATAGTTGCATGTACCGTTAAGCACCCCTTCTAAACCTAAAATACGATCCCCAGCTAAACATTTTTCAGCAAATCTTATAAACGGTGTTCCTCCACCTACAGTTCCGCTAAACATTAATTCCCTCCCGCTGTGGCGAGCTAGCTCTAGTAGACTAGGCATAGCTAGAGCTAACGGCCCCTTATTAGCTGTAACTACGTGTAGACCGGCTTTCAGAGCTTCCCTTATATGCGTTAATCCAGGTTCCCCATCCACTATATTCGTAGGTGTAACTTCTATAAGTACATCAAAATCTACGAGTCTATCCGATACTATTTCGATCGCTTTAACCCCGATCCTACCGTAATCTGGATAAAAACCTACACTACCCTTCGATAGCTTAACCTCCTCCAACTTCCAATAATCCAAACCTCTAGGGTTTATCGCTACACCTTTACTATCCGCGACCGCTACGAGCCTCGGGTATAAACCGATCTTCTCTAGATACATCCTTCTATATTCTAGCAGTCTAGCTACCGCTCTACCTACGTTACCATAGCCGAATAAAGCTATCCTCATACCGTTAGCACCCTCCTAAGACTCTCAGTATCGGGGTCAACTTCTATAGGCGGCTCACAAATCTTCAAAGCGATTTCCGGATCTTTCAACCCATGTCCAGTAGCTATACATACCGTTACCTCATTCCTATCGATAACACCTTCCTCCACAAGCCTTTTTACACCTGCTATAGAAGCAGCACTAGCAGGTTCTATGAACAACCCCTCCATCCTAGCTACGAGCTTCTGTGCATCTAGTATCTCCTCGTCGGATACATCGATCATAGAGCCTTTAGATTCATGCACAGCTCTAAGAGCCTTCTTCCAGCTGATAGGATTCCCTATCCTTATAGCCGTAGCTACCGTTTCCGGGTTTTCGACAGGCTCCACAACCCAGCTCATAGATCTATAAGCTTTCACGAGCGGGTTTGCTCCTCTAGCTTGCACTCCATGCATCCTAGGTAGTTTCTCGGTCAACCCTAGCATCCTTAACTCATCGAACCCTTTCCAGTATGCCGATATATTCCCTGCATTACCTACTGGTATCACTATATTGTCTGGGTTGAAACCGAGTTGATCGAATATCTCTAAGGCAGCGGTCTTCTGCCCCTCTATCCTGAAAGGATTTACACTGTTGAGAAGATATATCCTCTCCTCCTCTAGACAGATTTGTATCGCTACTTTCAACGCTGAATCGAAACCCCCCTTTACAGCCAGCACCCTAGCTCCATACATCATAGCCTGCGATAGCTTACCTAACGCTATCTTTCCAGCCGGCACTAGCACGTAGCATTTAAGACCAGCTCTAGCTGAATATGCGGCTAAGCTAGCAGCTGTATTCCCGGTAGATGCGCATAACGTTGCTTTAAACCCGAGTTCTAAAGCTTTCGAAACACCTATACTCATCCCTCGATCTTTAAAGCTACCCGTAGGATTATCGCCCTCGCATTTGATATAGAGGTTTTCTAATCCTACCTCCTTAGCTAGATTACGGCATCTTAACAATCGTGTACCCCCTTCATTCATGCTTACTATCTTTGAATCATCGAATATAGGTAGAAGTTCTCGATACCGCCAAACGTTTAGAGGGCGTTTACGCCATAAACCTATACTTATTATGTCGCTTAATCTCTCGGTATCTAGATGAACTTCCAGTAGACCGCCGCATCCTCTACATGTATATACGATTTCATCTACTCCATAACTCTGGCCGCAATCTATACACCTTACGTCGAAGTATTCATGTAACCTCGTATACACCCCTACCCACCTTTGTAATGTATATCCTGCACCCTATACCTTTCTCCTCGAAGATCTTCCTAAAAGATTCTGCCGTAGATTCCACTCTCTCATGATACGTTATAGCTATGTAAGCCGGTCCCGCACCGCTTAGAGCTATACCTACTTCAAGCTCTTCAGCTAACCTGCGTACCTCATCGTAAAGCTGTGCGAAGCCGTGGGAAGCTCTAATACGTTCGACAACCTCATCCCTCATACCGTCCCTAAGTAGATCTATACGTCCTAGGATCAAACCTAACACGGTTAAGCTTCCATACCCTACGTTACGGTACGCTGATGATAAACTTATCATAGTAGGTAGAATCTTCCTTGCTTCATACGTCGAGGCTTTACTCGCATACGGTAGGATAACGACTACGCCTAATCTATCGTCAGGTTTGAATGAATAGATCTTCGGAGGGGTACCGGCTATTATGGTGAATCCCCCTAATATAGCTGGTGCGACGTTATCTAAATGCGGAGTTCCGGCAGATACTATTTCGCCGAGTGAAGCATACCGTATAAGCTTATCTTGGGATAGCTTCAGATCGTACAGCTTATCTATAGCATAAGCTACGGCTGAAGCTGTAGCGGCCGATGAACCTAGCCCTGATCCTGGAGGTATATTTTTCCAGATCTTTATCTCAATTCCATCTTCTAAGCCGAAATCTCTCATCATACTTAAAGCTACATATCCGCCGGTATTCCTCTCAGGTTCTAGCGGTACAGGATAACCCTCTACAGAAATCTTCAGATGCATCCCATTTCCACGAGTTATCGAAACCTCTACTATATCGTATGGATCTTCCAAAGCTAAACCAAAGCAGTCAAAACCAGCTCCGAGATTAGCAGATGAAGCAGGAGCTCTCACCCTTATACTCTCCATGCCAACCACGCTCTAAACCAACTCTAAGATCGCTCTACTGCTCGATGATTTAACGCTTTCGCAGCTACGCTATCCCTCTCCTATGCTTATACTCGATGTAGCATGCCCCCTCTATCGATACCATGCATGGACCTATAGGGTTTAAAGGTGTACAAACATTAGAGAATAACGGGCAATCCCTCGGTTTAACTAAACCTCTAAGCACCTCCGAGCATAGACAGCCCTTAGGCTCGCTATAATCACCGTGCAAATCTATCTCGTCTTGGAAAACCAGCCTAGCTTCTCGATCCTCATACTTCTTTCTAAGATGCATACCCGAGTTACTTACTCTAGAAAGCCCCCTCCACTCGAGATCGACCGTTTCGAAAACTTCCTCGATAAGCTTCAAAGCTTTAGGATTCCCTTCTCTCCTAACAGCTCTACCATATTCATTCTCAACCTTAGCCTCCCCCCTCTTAATCTGTCTGGCAAGCATGTAGACGGATATAAGTACGTCTAGCGGCTCAAAACCAGATATTACGTGTGGGATAGGGAAACTAGAGACTATCCTTTCGTACGGCTCGATACCTATGATGGTACTCACATGTCCTGGATCTATGAATCCGTCGATCCTTATCTCGCCTAAGGAGAGTAAGGCCTCTATAGCAGGCGGTATGCGTCTATGACAGCTTAGTATGTAGAAGTTCTTAGGTGGATCGGATAATATGGTGTAAGCTGTAGCGGGAGCTGTAGTTTCGAATCCGACTGCTAAGAAGACCACGTCTCTATCTGGATTCTTCACAGCTATATCGACAGCATCATCGATGCTGTAAACTATCCGTACATCCGCGCCCTCGCCCCTAAGCGAAATTAGGCTTCTCCCTTTAATCCTAACTCTAGCAGCATCACCATAAGTAGTTACGATCTTCCCTTTAGAAGCTAGTATCATAGCTTCCATGTATTCTCTAGCAGTGGTAACGCATATAGGGCATCCTGGACCGGCTATGAGTTCTATACCATAAGGTTCTAGTAGGGTATCCAAGCTATACCTTACTATCGTATCTTGATGCGTACCGCATATATTCATGAATCTAGCTTTAACACCGAGATCCCTAATCTTCTCCAACACCTTAGCGGCTATAGCCTTATCCCTAAACCTAAGCATAGCTAAACCTCGATACGTATACCTTCGACTATACAATCTCTTCCTTTAATAAGCCTAGATATACCACCGCATCTAGGGCATCGAACAAGAGGTGGAAAGTAATGATATAAAGGATTATCTCCACTCTCGATCTCCCATCTATAACTGCATTCTATACATTCGGCTATAGCCTCTTCCTCCGAGATGGTGAATAGTGCACCGTCTAGGAGGGGTTCTGTTTCAGCTATAGCTTCTAGAGAGAATCTAAGCTGATCTGGGTTAACGAACGAGAATCTCCCGATCCTCACCCTAACCTCTAATACCTTCTTCGCATGCCTACGTCTAGCCTCTGTTAGAACTATATCCGCCATCTGGGATGCTATCGAGAATTCATGCATAAACATCCACCTACTATGATGGGGGTCGGGCTGCTCTACAAATCTAGAGCACGTATAACTTCATCTATACCTACTCCATCTCGACATATAGCTTTAACTATATGAGCTCTGGGATTCACTTTTCTTATATCTTGAACAAGTTTATCTGGGTCTATCTTCATAGCTTCAGTTAAATCCATCTTATTTATAACGACTATATCTGCATCCATAAACATGAATGGATGCTTAACGACTGTATAGGGGCCCTCCGTTACGCTTATCACAACTATGCGTTTATGACTACCCAGCGGGAACTCGGCTGGGCATATAAGGTTACCTACGTTCTCTATGAATATTACTTCTAGATTGGATAAATCGAGTTTTTCTAGAGCTCTTCTTATCTGGCTTGCATCAAGATGGCATTCTCTACCTGTGTTAACTTGTACAGAATCCACCCCCTCTCTCATGATCATATCTGAATCTATGCTAGAGGTCAAATCCCCCTTTATAACAGCTATACGATACCTATCTTTAATCCTCCTGCAAATCTGTAGTATTAAAGTGGTTTTTCCAGATCCTGTAGCCCCCATAACATCTATAGCTCTAACCTTATAGCTATCTAGAATCCTGCGATTCTCATTAGCTAATATCCTGTTACGCTCGGTTATACTCTCTTCCAACTCTATATCGAGCTTCTCACCTTCATCTTCCGTCACGATAATTTTACTCATCATCATCCCCTACGGTATTCGAATTTAGATCCTCCCCTATAGATAGAATCCTCCTCCATAACTCTAAAGTTTCACGAGCATAATCTTTTGATACGATTTGGATAGCATAACCTGCATGTACTAGTACGTAATCTCCAGGCTTAACTCCCTCGAGTAGAGCAAGGTTAACTCTTCTGATAGTACCATCTCCGAAATCCACTTTACCGATAACACCATCTATCTCGATAATTAGACCAGGTATCGCTAGACACATCGCATGTCTACCGCCGTCGATAGCTTTCACATCTATTTCAAGATCTACGCGGATATTAAGCTTTAATCAAAATCTCTTACAAACGGTTTTGCATCCAGCGTATGCATATAAATTCCCGCACGTCGATTCATATTAAGTATATACAGATCGATCGATTTTCGAGGATGAGTATAATATCATTCATGGATTATCCTCTCTATCTCCTCTAAAAGCTTAGCGATACGCCCACCCTTATCCGTAAGCCTTATAACTCTTATACCTCTACTCCTATCCTCGGCTATAAGGCCCTTCTCTAACAAACCCTCGACCGCTCTATAGAGTGTCGATGGGCTCATCAAACTTCTCTTAACTAGCTGAGATATCATCTGAGGCCTGCTCGAAGAGGATAGAGTTAGTAGTAGCTTGGATTCATGCTCTGTTAGCACCATATACATCCCTCCAATGAAGATATCGGAATGGATAATATATAGGTTCACCCTACCTAGCTACTCATAGGATCGTCTCTCATCCAATATGGTTATAACCCTATGTGGGGGAAAGTGAAGTACTTCTGATGAGATCTAATATCGTCTCCATAATATCCCATCACCTATTGTACCTTCGGAGAATATCGTGAAGGATCTGCATGCATTCACCGGAAGATTTATCTATCGTTATATTAAGGCTATATTTACCTATCGTGGTGTTGGTTATGGCGGGATTGAAGAAAGCTTTAAAGGAGGGTGAGATGGCTTTAGGTACATGGATAACTATAAACCATCCAGATGTAGTAGATATCCTTTCGACGCTACCGTTCGATTGGCTTGTATTCGATATGGAGCATTCCCCACTTGATGTAAGCGATCTAGAGATTCTCATGATGCCTTTAAAGGGTAGTGAAATAACGCCTATAGTGAGAGTACCGTGGAATGATATGGTCGTTATAAAGAGGGTTTTAGATGTAGGAGCTGAAGGTGTGCTTATTCCATGGGTTAATTCGCGTGAGGAGGCTGAAGCGGCTGTGAGATATGTGAGGTATCCCCCTAGAGGTGTTAGGGGGGTGGGTCCTAGGAGGTGTATAAGGTATGGTGAGAGGCCCTTCCTAGACTACTATAGGAGGTTTGAGGATGAGGAGCTTGTATTGATAGTGCAGATCGAGACTGCTAAAGCTATAGATAACCTCGAAGATATACTTTCGGTTGAAGGTATAGATGTAGCCTACGTAGGGCCCATGGATTTATCGGTTAACCTAGGTATACCTACGATGTTTGATCATCCGAAGTTTAGGGAAGCCTTGGATAAAGTCTTAAAGGTATGCGAAAAGTATAGTGTAACACCGGGTATACATACGTTTAGCATCGAACAGGCTAAGAAGTATGCGGAGGAAGGGTTTAGATTCATAGCATTAATGAGCGATCAGAGAGGTTTAGCTTCAACCTTTAGATCGATGCTATCAGAATTCGGTAGATAGCAGGTTTACAGTAGAGAATATTTGGATTTTAATCGGTAATTTTTAGGTTTCTCCACTACGTTTACTAGTTAATGTTCTCATACCCCTCGGTAACTTCAACTCTTTAAATAGATTATCAAGCTCCACTATCCTAAGATTAATACTCTTCAATTGCTCTTCTAGCGGTGAGGCTCTCTCCATGTACTCCTCCTCGCTAAGCTCCCCGAGATTCCTCGCAACATCAAGCTTCTCCAATTCTAAACCTATCCTTTTAACCTCATCTAATAGGATATCATAGTATGGTTCAAGCTCTAGAGCTAGAGGTCTAAGCTTCCTCATAAGCTCCTCTATCTGCGCCGTGTACTTCCCACGATACTCCTCGTATATCGCAGATGAAACTTTAGGTCTCATGGACTCCAATCTATCTAGTTTACTCCTTACAAGCTTGATCTCATCTTCTATAAGCTTAACCTCCGCTAGTATATCCTCAGGTGTTCTCTCCTTCTTCGTAGGAGCTGTCCTCACTATCTTTATTTTCAATTTAGATTCTTTCCATACAGTGTAGCCTAAGCTAAGCTTTTCAAGCTTGTATAGAAACTCGTGGAGGGCTTTCGATCCTCTAAATTCTGCTGGAAACTCTATTATCGGATATATAGTCTCATCCCTCCTAACGCCTATAAGCCTACAGTTTATCGCAAGTTGAGCTTCGGAGAGTATCGGGAATCTGAACTCGAAGGTTCCATCCTGGAATAGTTGTCCTGGAGCCTTTATAGACTTGAGTTTAGTCGAGAATAATTCCTCGAAATACACGTAGAGGAGATCACCCTCAAACATCGTAGTCCTTATCGGTAGCGGGAACTCCCCCCTCTCACCTATGATCCTAAGATCTCTCTCCACGCTTCTCCTAGATTCCCTACTAACGAGAGCTATATTTTTTGCTCTCACGGTTGAAAGATAGACTGATAGTAGGGGTATTATCGTTCCTATGATTAGGGATAGTAGTATTGTGTGAGCCCCCCACGGTATAGACTCTAAGCTTATCAAACTCGTTAATTTCCAGTATCCAAGAGTAGAAGCTATCATCGATATCCTATCTAGCAGTAGGTATACCAGGTATGTTCCGAAGTATCCTATGAAGCTGGAGAATAAACCTAGGATCACCCCCTCGGTTAGAAGTATATTAGTTATAGATCTGGGTGTACCACCTAACACCGCTAGGACTTTAAGATCCCTACCCCTCTCATATATAGTCGAGTACATGGTGAGATATACCATTAAACATACTATAGCTATGGGCACGATTACACCGCTTAAACCTACAAATCTATACATATGAACCTCCTCATACGATACGAGATATCCATCCACAGGTACGCATACATCGCAGCCGAATAGATGGACAATCTCCTCCGCCTTCTCAGCTAAATCTAAAACCTCATCTTTAGGTATTACGAATAGCCATGGTATATCGAAAGCCTTTATACCAGCTACCACTGTCGGTAGACTATTCATCGAAACTATAACCGTATAATCCGGGTTCTCGAACATAGGCTTTCCATCAAACCTTTTAACTTCGGATAAAGCTCCTGGGTTGAATAAGCCTTTAACCTTCACCCTACCCAATGGTATACGTATAATATCCTCGCCAAGTAGGAGTAAGTTAACTTGTATAGTTTCCCCTATCGGTATACCTAGCGTTGAAGGTATTAAGGCTGCTGACTCATTCGACAGTAGATATCCTCCCAGCGTATATGTGTTAAGCTTATAAAGCTTCGCAAAAGCTTCTGGATCTATACTATATACTTTTATCATCCTCCAGCTCATATCGCCATAAACTATTTCAGCTTCTGTGCTCACCGCTCTTTCAAACGAGAAGTCTATAGTAGCCATGCAGTAGGATATATTCGAAATCCACTCTTGTGTTTCAAACCATACCACCATATCTTGGGTTATGAATCGTTTCTCGTAGATATCTGCGTATAAAGCTATGAATTTCCCTAGTATAGTATCGGATGGTTCTCTACCAGTCTCTACGACGCCATGCACACCTACTACTCGAATAAAGGATATGCAGGCTCCTACCACAACGGCTATACTTAGAGCTACCAATAATGTGCGTCGAATCCTACTCTGCAGATTTCTTATCGCTAAATTTATAGGTAGCTCCACCCTGGATGATGCGATTAAAGCTAATATGTAGAATGATATGAATGCTATAGTTCCAGCTGAGAAGCATGCTATGATAGAAGAAATCGGCTCTATATAGGATATCTTTACGCTTAGAAGCGACGAAGTGAACATTATGAATCCTGCTCTAAGTTCAGGTAGAGTGTAGAAGAAGATGTAAGCGAATATGAAGAATAAAGCTATGTGAAGCGGGAACCTAGCCTTCTCTTTCTTAACGGTTAAATGTAGTATTAACGTCGAGAACCCATATGAAAATGCTAAAGCTAAGAATACCCCCAAGACTACCATCCTATCCTGAGTACCAAGCTTCCAATCCAGATCCATAAGTTTATTCTGTACTATGCTTATCGTAAACATAGCTTCACGATAATCCCTCCTATCGAATAATATATCTAGATACGATAAGTATGATCTTATGAGTTCAGCTTCCCTCCCCTCATCGTATAGATCTAAACCTACCTTAGAATACCATTCCACTTTATCAAGTGTTCTAGTTATCCAATCGTTAAGGCTATCGAAAGTATAGATTTTCATCCAGTTTACTAGGCTATCTCCCTCTCTTATCGTTACGGTGGTGGTATACCCTCTATAGATAACCCTACCCATCATCTTTGAGATAGCCAATCTTACAGGGTAATCTATCGGTACGAAGTATATACTCTCATAGGTTGGATAGCCTGCTGGGATCCCTACCGGTATCGCGCTCGGTTCTACTATTAGATTCAATTTAACCGGGTTATTATAGTTTGAAAATGGATCTACGCAACTTACGTTTACAAGCTTAGCTTTAGCTAACGTTAATATGAATCTATAGACAGTTCTATTACGCTCTGATAATACCTCGGGATCCATGTTTAACCCTGTATATATTGTTTCATCCCCGATCCTAGTAGCTGTATGCTTAACATTCTCCACTTTGAACTTTTGTATACCTGTAACTATGTAGTCTCCATATACCGTTAAACCTCTCAACGATGGAGGGGTGATGGAGTTGTTTACGGCTAATCTATACTCTATGTATCCTGACCCGTTAGTTAAATCATCTATGGTTAGAGTTGGAAAATCTAGTTTTAGATGTAGGTACGGTATAGGAGCCCCTCCTATAGCATTAACGGCAAGCACTCTGATTACATATTCCGTGGTCTTAGCCTCATCGGAAGCGTAGACGATGAAGTTTAATTGGAATATAAGGTGAAATACTGCTAATATTAATAGAAGTAATCTTCTCCGAGGCATTATCTATCCCTCCCTAGCAAGCCTTCTAAGCTTCTCGGTATATTCTGCTTTCAGCTTCCTATATATCTTCTCCTCTATTTCGCCGTTTGCATAGAGTTTCTCGAGTTTACTAAGCATACTCTTCAATTTAGAATATTCTGCCGAAACCTCTCTAGTTCTATGCCTCCATACGATACCTAAAGCCATCCATACTCCTATAAAGACGCCTATGTATCCCCATAAGCTTAGTATGAACCCGCATCTAGCGGCGAGACTTGTAGACTCTGTAAACTCTATCCTATCCCTATATTCATAGAGTCCGCTCGATACATGTACTTCATATATACGGTTGAGCGGAAGCTTGATAACTACGCTTCCAGCATCCTTCTGCTCGAATCTTAACGTGAATACCTTCTCCTCGAATTTATATAGCGGTGTCGTCACAACTCTCATATGGGTAATTTCCACTACGCTATCTTTCAACGGATTCAACCATATATCCAACGGGATGACGGTTAGAGAAGCTACCGCTGCTACCACTTTAATCTCTTCAACCTCTTCAGCTACCTCTACAGAATCCTGCGAATATACGAGCTCACCTAGATATTCCACCCTTATAGAGTATGTACCGGACGGTATATAGTAGAATGTTGTATAACCATGACTATCGGTATACCCTACACGCATTATACCCTTCTCCGACTCTATGAAGTATACCGTCGCGTTGTATAACGGGTCGTTCTCTAGATCTAATATCCTAACCTTCACGTTAAGGGTTATTAGGGATAGCCTGAAGACAGCTTCATCCCTCTGTACATCGATATATTGTTGTAGGAATATCTCACCTAGCCCTCCTACAACATAGACCGTATACGTGCCGTTGAAGACGTTCTCTATCCTTGCCCATCCATCTATCCCAGTCGTGTTAGCGTAAGTTATCCGCTGTTCATCGCTGGATACGAGTACTACTAATAAGTTAGGTAGAGGCTTTCCCATCGGATCTACGATCTCGATCCCTACATCGTATGCCCACGTACATATAGGTATCACACCGCTATTCTCGATTAACCCCTCCCAATAACCTATAAGTTTAGAGTAGGTTAGAACCTTAACGCTATACGATCCTGGGTTGAGTTTCGTCCTACAGTATCCAGTTTCATTCGATCTTAAAATTGAAATCTTCCTTTCATACTCCATGGATTCGATGATTAAGGATACAGGATACCTATTCGGTATACTGGAATTCCCATCATAATCGATTACTCTAAACGTAGTATCTATGAAGGGTAGTAGGTACGGTAACCTAACGGTTATCGGGAAATACGCGTAGCTACCACCGGCAGACGAATTTGCATAGACTATCAGCAGATAATTACCCTCCCTAGTGAACTTTAAGTACCATACTAGATTACATGGCGATCCGTAGGTGATGCGATCTAAAATTTTCGATGTTACATTCCGGCTCTCCATATATAGCGTATGCGATTCTAGAGAAACCGTTACATTACGTAGATCCGATAGAGATGTTAGCTCTACTTTAAACTCTAACTCTTCATCGACCTCTACTGTTGTCGGTGAATCGATCGATATTAAGATCGGCGGATTCCCTACATCTATGATAGGCTTATACTTCGCACGAATCAACTCCGTCGTTAGATCCGTTCTAGTAACGTCTACATCAGTTATTTGAAGCCTGCAACTATATCCTTCAAATATAGGTGTGGATATAGGTGCTCTTTGGAACGCTATTAGATCGTAGCTTGGTAGATCGGATTTAATGATTATACGCGAGATCGAAATAGCAGGTTTCAGATATACTATTAGTCCCTTTCCAAGTCCTGGTGCTGATAGATACACCAAATCTGATGTAGGAGTGGATATACCTAAACCCGCCTTCGCTATCTCTAATTCTTCTGTCGTATTGTACGTATAGCATTTTTGGAATAGATTCTTCGGTAGAAGGATATGGATAGGCATTATCGTTCCAGTTTCCGTACAATTTACATAAACCTCCGAATCTATGTATGGGGTATAAGAGTAGAATCGTATCGCTACATCGAACCACAGCTTACCGTAAACGCTCCTATACCTTACCTCTACCATAAGTGGGCCTTCGATCAGTCTCCAATTATATACCTCTCTAAGACTTACCAAATCTATGGTTGATCCATTAGCAAGTATTAATCTCAGATTGGGGAATCCCCATGTTGGATCTATTAAGTTTACCTTTCCGATCTTACTGATCAACTTACATATACCTACGGTTGAATTTATCTTCACATATGCCTTATAGAAACTATTCTCTATGATCACATATGTATCATTAATATTTTCTGATATTTTAAGATCTGAGGTTATATTATACATTTGTTTAGGTTTAGAGCGTGAATAATATAATTTAAGAGTTTTATTCTCATACTTATCTATATCTATAGGGAATATGATTTTCACCCTTTTATAATAGCCTGTATCAGGGTAATATTCTGCCTCAATTATCTGGAAGGGTATTAAATACATATTATCGCTCATTAATCTAAGGCTTCCATTTATAGCAATACCGAAAGAGAATAAAGCCTCTACTTCCACATATTCCCTACGATAATCAACTGGTAAAGTATTATTCACATGTATTTCTATATAATTCTCCTCTTCTACAACTCTTTCAACCAGCAACTCGTATATCATATCATCTCTATTAATATCTATTTGGAATGATGCTAGTATTGATCCGGTTCTACTGATAACATCTAACCTATATGTACCATTAAATACATCTTTAAAGATGGCGATACCTGATGCATCTGTTACGTTCCTATATATTATCGATTTAGAAAAGTTTCCTAAAAGATTTAGGATTACTATCGAATCTGGAAGCGGGACTCCACCCCAACCTAGTACTTTTAATTTGAAATCATATAATAGACATTTAATGTTAACGAAAGTAGACCTATATGCAGATATAACTGCTTCACCTATACTTACATTCTCGAGTAGTATTACTGCTCTATATAGATCTGGATATACTCGAATCTCCGTGAAACCTGAGTTGTTAACTGAGGAAGTATATATGTTTCTAGAAGTTAATCCTTCAAGTCTTATCGATATTATACCTAAGCTATTATCTATCTTATTTTCTTCATCGAAATCTAAAAGTTGAATTTTTAGATTCACATATGGCATGATTGATGGTAAAGTTACATTTAATTGTACAAATGCATATGATACATTAGCTTGATTATACAGTAATATAGCTACAAGATATAATCCTTCCTTATCGAATCTAAGATTCCAAGAATATCTCTTCACATTATCTCTTTTCAACTCCCCTATATAGGTAACTGTTAAATTTGAATACGGTTTTAAATTATCTTCAAGACGATAGCATGTAGCGTTAAGCCATAAATTACGCATTCTTTCATAGCATACTATTGTAACTTTTAAATCTATAATATCATCGACGATAATCGATAATGGAACTTCAGCTTCTATCTTAGCGAAAGGTTTCTCTATATCTATTTTTAATCTTTGTACGAAAAGTGATAGGAGAGAATCGAAGTATTCTTTAGCAGGTTTCCCATGCATGAATCTAAATACAGATTTATACTTTATAGATCCTGAACTCGGTATGGTTGAACTATTTGCTTGAAAAGCTAATAATATATAATCTGTAGCTTCAGATTGTACTATTAATCTAGATATAGTAAAATCTATAGATTGGAAAAATATAAGAAATCCATATATATCATTATATAAGTATATTATATTCGAGGGTTTATATGAGATTCTACCCTTTACCGATGTTAAATCTACTTCTACATTCGAATTATAAAGATATAATTTCGTGAATGCTCCTTTGGGTATAGCAAAATATAACGGGTATACAAATTTAAATTTAGAAAAGGTATTGCTATGTAGCATACCTTCATATATAATCGTAGGATTATATGCGAAGAATCTGAAACCCCCTTCTGATAATATAGAATCATACGTACCATTATAGTGTACTTCGCTTACTAGTGTACCGTTTACCGTAATCCATACGTTTGAATTAACAAATCTATCGTTTGTTACTGTTCCTACATCCTGCGAGTATAAATAGATTCCTGGGAAGCCTGCTATAGGATCTATAACGTTGTTATCTACCCCCTTCATAGACAACCATTCTATACCTTGAGTAGAATTTTTCCGTATCTTAACATTGTAGAAGTTATTCTCTACATTAATGCTTATATTATTTTCGTTAGTTATTAAATCTGATTTGAGATCATATGTATATAGATTCTTCTTTGTAGCAGAATATTCAAGTATAAATTTTTCTGCATTATTTTTTGTAATACTAGCTAAAAATACTAAACGTAACGCTTTATAATATGGTGTCCCACTGTAAAACTTTTCATCTAAAATTTGGAAAGGTATAGGTAAACCTTCACTATTTTTCAAAGATATACTCCCATTTATAGCTTCTCCATAAGAGAATTCCACATCTAAAAAAATAGGTTCGTAACTTAAATCTATCGGTAAGGTATTGTTTACGATTATACTTCTCGATTTATACCCCATATATGTTTTTTCTACATCTATAGGTGGAGGTGGTGGATTAATCCACACATACGGTTGATAGTATTGAGCATGAAAAGATGCTAGAAATGTTGACATTAATATTATGGTAATTAATAATGAAATATAAATTTGCTTCATCTATATATTCACCAGCTTCCTATTACATTGCTAAGTTCGATTATCTTTATATCGGTCTCTTCGATCCTTGTCTTCAACTGATTCATCCTTCCTTGTATCTCCATAAGCTTTCTCTCTACATCCATCCTCTGTTTCATATAATAGTTATGATCATATTCTCCAACCATGAATCTTGCCCATAATTCTTTAAGACGATCTTCCAGTTCAGAAGCTTCCCTTTCTAACTCAGACATCTCTCTGAGTAGTTCATCTTTTTGGCTAAACCAATTTTCAGTTATTGAACTTAAGAAATGCCTTATAAAATCTTTATTTTTAACATTATCTTTATTTTCAATATTTGCTTCTATATAACAGGATACTATAAATATCTTTGTATCTACATCGAGATCTTCGGATAGACTTTGATTAATTTTAAGCAATATATCATTTAATTCATCTTGTTTCTGTTTTAAACTTCTAATTTTTGATTGCATCTGAATAGCTTCAGGTGGATACCTACCTGAAGTATAATCGTAAGATTTAATTTCAGGCATAGATTCTATTTCCAACCTTATTCTTTCAAGTTCTGTAAGGACATTTACTTTAAGATCTTCCAATTTGAATCTAAATTCGAAATATTCTTCTACAGTTTTTAATAGTTGAGACATATATTCTCCACGGAGAGATTGAAAAACAGATTTAGACACCTCTCTACGAGAGCTAAGCTCATCGAGTTTTTTCAATCTGAGAACTACCGCTTTTATGTTCTCGCATACACCGCTAAATCTAGTTAGAAGTTCCTTCCCCTTTTCGATAGGATCCATAGGACTACTATAAGTTGAAGACATATCATGTTGAGATACGTTCTCGTGATATTTAACTTTTTATATATATTACGTTTTATGCGATCAAAGTATCTTTTACATCGGAGGTTACGGATAGGCGGTCTGATGGATGATATCCAATCATCGATCTTAGCCGAGAGTATTCTTCATCCCACCTAATATCGATCTAGATCTCCGATGCGGTATATAAATGCTTAAGTAGTTTAGAGGCTTCTCTATCCTTGAAGGTGTGTGCATATGTTTCCTGGAGGGTTTAGGTTATCCGTCATATCGGATGAAGTCTCTCAGGATCTAATAAAAGTCGCTGAATTTGCTAAAAGATTTAATCTTGACGCCATAGAGATAAGGACTGTGTGGAATAAGCCTCCCCATCAGCTCTTAGATCACGTAAGCGAGATATCGAATATATTATCACGTTACGGGCTTAAGGTATGTGGTATAGCCTCCCCGTTCTTCAAATGCGATATAGATAATAGAGAGGAGTATATACTCCACCTAGATATACTTCGTAAATGTTGCGAGCTTGCTAGAAAGCTTGACGTAGATATAGTTAGAGGATTTACATTCTGGAGGAAAGGACGGTACGAAGATTATGAATATCGGATAATCGAATTATTCCAGAAACCGCTCGAGATAATCGAGGATGAAGGAATTATTTTAGCTATAGAGAACGAGCCTGCGACGTTCACTACGAATGGTAGACTTGTATCGATGATAATCAGGAAGTTGGGCTCTAAGTATGTGAAAGCTGTATGGGATCCTGGAAACGATGTAGGAGATCCATATGGTGAGAAGCCATATCCGGAGGGATACAGTTACGTGAAGCCTCATATCATCCATATCCACATTAAGGATGCTAAGAAGATTGACGGAGATGTTATACCGGTACCTGTAGGGGAGGGGGATGTAGATTTTAGAGGTCAATTCAAAGCTTTGAGGGCTGATGGGTATAAAGGCTATCTATCGCTGGAAACTCATTGGAGGCCTAGAAAGAGGCTTACAGAGGAGCAGATCGTTAGACCTGGAGGAGCAGAATTCTCTGAAGCAGGAGAGGAAGCTTCCGAAGTATGCATGCATAACCTTATAAGGATATTGGAATCGTTGTAGGCGGCCATAGACCACTCGGAATCTCAAACCGTAGATTTTTGTTTTTCAGCTGAATAACTCCTAGGACGGTATGGATAGCTCTTCCGTTAAAATCGCCGGTCTTTCCCGGAAGCCTCAGTATCCACCAACCCGTAGGCTACGGCTATTATAGAAGCGGCATCGTATAGTTTACGCCACCGCCACTACTCCACTCGTTAGGTTTATATCAGGATATGTAGTCGAAGGTATTTGTAGATAGTATCTTGAGGCATAGATCCGAACTAGGGTTAAACTCTGTATTCTTCATCTTAAGTTTACTATCCGTTTCGATCTTCCTTAGCGGTATTATCTCTTACGAATATGTCACCAGGTTTTCAGGTGTTCCTACTTCAAGTAGAGCTGCGGTATTAGATCCGTTTAATAGTAGATTCAGAAGTATAGATGGTTATCAATCTAGTATAGATGCTATCATTAAGCATCTAGAATCCGCAAACTATACGGTAGAGTATTATAAGGATGGGGAAGTTTCGCTAGATGTATGGAGGAAGATATGTATGGGGGGTTACGGTGTTATATATCTTAATACTCATGGTTATATCGATCAAGATGGGTATGTATACGTATATTTAGGCGAATTAGTAAGAGGAGTAGGTCCTCCCATACTTGACGTAGGTATCTCCTATCTCCCACTCGAGGAAGGGGTGGATGAAGTATATATCGTAGTGTTTCCAGAGTTTATCAGATACTATGGAAGAATGGGCGAGAAATCGATCATATTTGTGGATGCATGTCTCTCAGCTTATAATCCCACGATGGCTTCAGCGTTTATAGAAGTAGGTGCCGGATGTTATGTAGGATGGAGCGGCTCTGTAGGTGTAGCTGTAGGTGCTAGGATAGATGCAGAAGTCTTCGAACACCTAGCTCAAGGGGATACGATATTCACAGCTTTATCTAAATCCGGCATAGATCCTATAACTACAGCACGCCTCATAGCTTATGGTGACCCATACATAGCGCTTATAGATACCGGGTATAGAGGTTCTATACCTATCCTAGTTTGTATAGCTCTATCTTTCGTATCATCTATTCTATCTATAATGCTAACTTTCAGAAAGCCTAAATTCATATATGCTAAATTATACAACATTTTAAAATGGGTGATATTACATAGGCATAAGATGCGGTGCATCTAATACAGATTATAGATTACATAATACATAATATGTAATCCATAATCCATCCTTAATAATCCTGCAGGCGATAGTCGTATTACCTTATGATATATTCAAGTAATCTTGAGAAGATTCAATACTGTAAAGGGAGTCATATAGCTAGTGTTAACAGACTATAGGAGTGAAAGCTATTTTAGCCTAGTATTAGACAATCTACTAGAAATCTGACTAGGGCTATGTTTACGTCGAAGGTATGCCTGGCTACGGAGAATTCGATTACGAAGAGTTCCGACGTAGTATATTCAGATTATCTCACAGGCTTAAAGTAGAGTACGCTAAGCTCGATCAGACTGTTAGCGAGATGAAAATCTATCTTCGCGAACTTTATGATAAGTGTGAATCAGCTTTTAAATTTGGTCAGCCGCTTAGAGCTAAGATGTATGCTGATGAAAGCATTAAAATTGAGGGATTGATGAAACAGCTGTTGCACGTTCAGCTCATCATAGAGCGGGTGTTGATCAGGCTTGAAACCCTAAAGGAGATTGGCAAGATACTATCACTACTACCGCCTATAACCGAAGTCTTGAAGTATGCTGGTATGAGTATTTCAGAGGTTATACCTGAAACTTCTAAGAGGATAGATAGGATAATATCGGATATAGAGCCTCTACTACCTCTGACTATGGGGGGAGTCGATAGGAGTGAAGTCGAGAGGATATTGGATGAAGCTAGAGCAGCCGTGGAGGAGAGGGTTAAACTAGTGCTTCCAGAACCTCCTTCGGAGGTATACAAGCTCTTAGAGGAGGATGTTAAGCAGGGCTAGATCCTCTATGTAGCATATTAATCTTCAACTTTAACTATCGTACTGATCAGATCCGCCTCTGATAGTAGACCTAGCTTCATCATGGTAGATTTCCTAGGTATACCTTCCCAGCTCCATCCGCGCCTCCTATAGTATGCCTCGAGCATATACCTATACCCATCCATATCTAGAACTATACCTTTAAACGATCCCCGGGTAGTCGGCTCTTTAAACCATCTAGCCGGAGGATAATCTAGTATCGGATCCCATCCACTTCTCTCCCGTATCCAGAAGGCTCTTATCAACGTATATATACGATCCGCTACTTCGAAGAAGTCATCTAAACGTAGCTTCAACCCTGTAGCAGCTTCGAAGAAATCGATATACCACTTTAGTTCGAACCCGAGTTCAACCCAAGGTAATCTACAGACTGTTAGGGATTCGAATATACCACCCCTTATCCTTTGAAGCTCTATGAGCTTATCGACTTTAGCGATCGTATAGCCAAGCCTATCGTTCCTCACCTCCCAAGATATTATCCATGCATCTTTATGATGAGCTCCTATAGGGGATGTACCGTAAGCTAGAGCCATACCTGGAGCTGAATGGCAATCGTAGCCAGATATCTCTAACCCTTTAACATGCATCGCCCAGTCTTCTGAGCCACGTAGCTTCATCGAAGCTATATGAACACCCTCAGCTAGCAGATCGCCTATTCCACGCCTATACACGATATCCTCTGCTAAAGCTAACGCATCATCGAATATCCCCCACTCATACCTTTCGTTTATAAGCTTCTTCTCAGATGCTTCGAATGCAAATCCTATCACATTTCCTAACGATATAGTATCCACACCGCTTTCATCCGCAAACCTCGTTAGAGCCGCTACCTTTCTTAGATCCCCTAAACCTATATTCGCTCCGAGCATAGCTACATTCTCATAATCCAACTCTACCTGGAGTTTGCAGCTATCCTCGATGACATTCCCGCATTTAGCGTTACAGTACGGGCATCCTCTACGTCCAATCTTCATAGATTCCATCGCGTATCCTCCAATATCCTCGGCGTGATCGAATACACCTTCACGGAAGTTCATGCATGGAAGGACGGAATTCTCCTGGCTCCATTCGATCGTAGACATCGTACCCTGCCTAACCCAGAAATCGTAATTTGGGAGATTCAATATGCTATGGTAGGATTCGTAAGCAAGTCTCTCTAAACTTCTAGCGTCGGCTACAGGTATACTCCCCCCGCCTATGAATACTATAGCTTTAAGATTCTTGGATCCCATGACAGCTCCGATCCCAGTCCTACCTCCAGCCCTACCGGATTGGGAAACTACGTTAGCATATCTAACTAGATTCTCGCCTGCAACCCCTATGGATAGTACACCGATACTCCTGCCATATTCTCTTCTAAGCTCGGATTCAACCTCACTTGTAGGGAGACCTTTAAGATCCTCTCGTACCAATATCTCCGCTTTACGGTTATCGATAACTAGTATCGAAAGCTTTTCAGCCCTCCCCTCTACGACTACTATATCGTATCCAGCTTTCCTCATATACACTGCTGCTAAGCCTCCTATACTACCATCCCCATATCCGTATGTTAACGGGCTTTTAGAAGCTAGAACTATCTTACCGCTACCAGGGATCGGTAACCCTGTAAGTGGTCCTCCGGCTATAACAAGTTTGTTTTCGCTCGATAGAGGATCCACACCGACCGGCAGGTAATCCCATAGAATCTTAGCTGCGAAGCCTCTACCACCTATAAACATGGTCTTTAAGGAGTCCTCATACTTAACGGTGATAGCCTTTCCCTTGGCTAAATCCACTCTAAGCATGTATCCGATCCATCCACTCATACTCAACGAAAGGAAAGTTAACTCCTACCGATCTATTTATAAATATTACTATTCAGTATATTCGGCTTTCGGGATGTCGGACATGTATGAAGGGTGTAAGATAGCTGTAGTAGGAGTGGGTAGGATGGGCGAGGCTATAGTATCTGGGCTGATCTCCTCAGGCAGGTATACGAGTGAGCATATCGTATGCTACGATGTATCGCTTGAGAGAAGAGAATACATACGTAGGGTGTATGGTGTAAGATGTTTAGATAAACCATCTGAAGATATAAGGAATGCTCGTATGATATTCGTATCAGTTAAGCCTAAGGATGTATCCATAGCGTTATCTTCGATAGCCTCATATCTAGATAAATCATCTACGCTGATATCCGTAGCGGCTGGTGTACCGTTAAGTTATATAAGGAGATACATAGCTAAACCGACGCCTATCGTTAGGATAATGCCGAATCTAGCATGCATGATACGTGAAGGCATGATAGCTTACTCAACCGAATACGATATAGATCACGAAACCGAGAATGGTATCGTGAACATCCTCTCAGTTCTAGGTAGAGTAGTGAAGATCGATGAGCAATACATGGATGCAGCTACAGCTCTGATCGGAAGCGGACCAGCCTACGTAGCGTTCGTAATAGAAGCTTTAGCAGATGCAGGGGTAAGGCTTGGAATACCTAAGGATCTTGCCCTAACCATGGCTGCGCAAACGGTATTAGGAGCTTCCAAGCTTATATTGGATAAGAATATCCATCCAGCGATACTGAGGGATATGGTAGCTACACCCGGTGGGACTACCATCGAAGGGCTTCTCGCACTTGAAGAGAGAGCTGTTAAATCGGCTTTCATATACGCTGTATCTAGAGCAGCTGCTAAAGCTTCTAAGTTAAGCTTTAGGGATTAGCTTTATCTGAAATGTATGCATCGACTAATCTTCAAGGTGCTATCAAAGATGAGTGGAGTTAAAGTTACGCTGATAGGTGCAGGTAGCCATGTATTTGGTCTAAGATTAGCTATAGACTTAATGACTTATCCAGAGCTTAGAGGTTCTACGCTGAATCTAATGGATATAGATAAAGATAGGTTGGAGTTTACAGCTAGACTCGTTAGGATGGCTGCAGAACAGAGTAAAGCTGAAATACATATACATGCTACGACGGATAGACGTGAAGCGCTTAAAGATGCGGATTACGTCGTTACATCGATAAGAGCAGGGGGTATGGAGGCTACACGCCTGGATCTCCAGATACCTGCTAAATACGGGGTGGAGCAGGGTGTTGGAGATACAATCGGTCCTGGAGGGGTATTCTATGGTTTAAGGAATGGCTTCGCCCTACTAGAGATATGCAGAGATATGGAAGATCTATGTCCTGATGCTCTACTCCTAAACTATACCAACCCTATGGCGATCCTCTGCTGGACGGTCAAGGAATCGACTAAAGTGAAGATCGTAGGTCTATGCCATAGTATACCTAACACAGCTCACCTACTCGCTAGCTATATAGGTGCTCCGCTCTATGAGATATCCTATCTAGCAGCCGGTATAAATCATATGGCTTGGTTTATAGATTTCAGATGGCGTGGAGTCGATGCATACTCTATATTAAGGGAAAAGCTTTCAGATCCATCGATATACGATAACCAGGCTCATCCAGCATACCATGATCTGGTTAGGATAGAGATCTTCAAAGCTTTAGGGTACTATGTGAGCGAATCTAGCAACCATCTATCAGAGTATCTTCCATATTTTAGGAAGAATATGAAGCTTATAGAGAGGTATAGAGTGCTAAGTTCTTCTAGGAGGTTGGAGATACAGGAGAAAGCAAGACTGATGCGAGATGAGAAGTTTAGCAAGATACTAGAGGAAGGGGGGCAATTACCTCTACGTAGAAGCGGAGAATACTGCGCACAGATAATATATGCTATGGAAACCGGAACGCCTACCAAGATATATGGGAATGTCGAGAATACAGGTCTGATAACAAATCTACCTTACGGATGCATAGTAGAAGTTTCATGCATGGTGGATGATAGAGGGGTGCATCCATGCTATGTCGGAAGCCTCCCCCCTCAATGTGCAGCTTTAAATAGAATGAATATAAGCGTACAGGAGTTAGCTGTTAAAGCTATAATCGAACGTAGTAGGGAGAGGGTATTCCAATCCCTACTAGTAGATCCGCTTACAAGCAGCCTACTCACAATAGACGAGATAAGAAGGCTTACAGAAGAGATGTTTGAAGCTCAATCTAAATACCTACCACAGCTAGAGTAGTCCTAAACCCCTGAAACAGATGCTTCACAGAGTATCCTCGCTACGAGTAGCGATATAGTTTTAGTTTTATATATGTGTACCGCATGATCCCTGTTAGGGGTGTAGATTGCTCGATAGGAATCTTTTCAAGGATCCTCCATCGGAGTTTAGAGGAGTACCATTCTGGTCTCTTAATGATCGATTAGATCCCGCCGAGGTTAGGCGTCAAATAGACTTATTACATGACGCAGGGTATGGAGGAGTCTTCTTCCATGCTAGGGAAGGTTTAGTTACGCCATTCCTCGGTCGAGAATGGTTTGAAGCCTTCAAAACAGCTATCGAGGAAGCTTACTCTAAAGGTATGTATGTTTGGATCTACGATGAACTCTGGTGGCCTTCAGGTTTTGCTGGTGGAATGGTTCCCGCTATCGATTCAAGATATAGAGCTAAAGCCATCCTGATGATACCTAGTGAAAGAGCCTATCAAGGCGGCGATATAGTAGCTACGTTCAAGTGTAGGGTTGAATCTGGTCTACCGGTGGTATATGAACGCGCGGAGCCTGGGGAAGAGGGTGGAGACTATCTATACCTTACATTTGTCAAGTATACGGCGGCTCCAGGTGAGACATGGTTCTGCGGCTTCAGCTACGTTGATTTACTGGATCCAGAGGTTGTGGAGAAATTCCTCGAGATCGCTTATAAGCCGTATGTAGATCGTTACTCAAGCTATTTCGGAGGGGTAGTACCAGGCGTATTCACCGATGAACCTAACCTCTCCGCTAGTAGACCTCCTAGGGTTCGTGCACCTGCGGTTATTCCCCCTAGGGGTCCTAGGTTTCCTACGATAGCTCTACCGTGGACGGATAATCTACCTACCATATTTAGGGAGAGGTATGGCTACGATATACTATGTAGGCTTCCAGAATTATTCCTGGATATCGGAAACTACACGGAGACTAGATACCATTTCTGGAAGCTTATAACATCGCTATTCGTAGAATCGTTCTCAAAGCAGATATACGAATGGTGCGAGAAGCATGGATTAAAATTCACAGGTCACTATCTAGCTGAGGATACACTCCTATCCCAGATAGTTTCCATAGGTGCTGCTATGCCCCATTACGAGTATCAACACGTACCTGGGATAGATCATCTAGGTATGCAGGTATGGAGAAGCCTCTTAACGGCTAAGCAGGTAGCTAGCGTAGCTAACCAGCTGGGCAAGGATAGGATACTATGCGAGACCTACGGTTGCCTAGGTAACTATCCCTCGTTCGCCGATAGGAAGTGGATAGGTGATTGGCTCTACGCTATGGGTGTAAATCTTCTAAATCATCATCTCGTACCATACTCTATGAGGGGGAGGAGGAAGAGGGATTATGGCTTAAATATACATTGGAGCCAGCCTTGGTGGAAGTATAACAGGATTATAGAAGATTACTATGCTAGGTTAAGCTACATCCTCTCTAGAGGCTATAGACCTGCTAACTTACTAGTCATCCATCCCATAAGCGGAGCTTGGTCGCTCTACAGCCCATCGAATACATCGAGGGTAGCTGAGCTCGACAGGGTATTCGAGAAGCTTCTGAGAACCCTTCTATCTATGCATATAGATTTCGATCTAGGGGATGAGATGCTTATCGAGAAATATGGTAGAGTGGAGGATGGAAGATTTTATGTAGGTAGAATCGGGTATGAAGCTGTACTAATCCCGCCGTCCCCATGTATGTCAAGCTCGACGGTTAAGCTTTTAGAGAAGTTCGTAGAATCCGGTGGACTTCTAGTAGCTGTAGCTCCAACCCCATACATGATGGATGGTATACCTAGCGAAGCTATTAAGAAGCTAGTCGGTAAAGCCAGAATCATAGATAGGATCGATAGGCATCTAATCGAAGATTCGCTTAAAAACCTAGAAAGAGAAGTAGTCGTCGAGGGTGATCCGTATGGTGATGTACTGCTTCATATAAGGATGGATGGGAATAACCGCATACTCTTCGTAGCTAATAGTAACAGGGATAGAAGTTATGATCTGAGAATCGGTGTTAAAGGAAGATTCGCAGTTGAGTGGTGGGATCCGTTCGCAGGATCTACAAAAGGCTATTCGGCTGATTATATGGATGGGAGGACATGGGTTAAATTCAAATTGCATCCCATCGGATCCGCACTATTAGTTTTCAAACCAGGTTTTCAAGAATCTAGCGATGATGTATCTAGGTGTAAGCTTATCCTGGAGATACCTATCGATGGTATTTGGAGTGTTAGAAGGAGGAATCTAAACATCTTAGTTCTAGATTACTGTAGGTATAGGGTTGGAGGGGTTTGGAGCGATCTACAACCCCTCTGTAGAGTTCAGGAAGCTATAGCTCAATCTGGATTAGGCTCTAGATTCAGGTTAAGGTTCGAGTTTCAATCCGAGATAGATTTCCTAGATCGTAGAGCATACCTTGTAGTCGAGAGGGGAGGGGAGTTTAGGATCGAGGTTAACGGTGTACCTGTGGATGATTGGTCTGTAGGGTATTGGATAGATGCAAACTTCCCGATGGCTGATATATCTAGGCTGATAGGTAAAGGCCTTAATACCATCGAGGTAGAAGGGGTGGTAGGTTTAGAGCCAGAGCTCGAAAACATATATATACTCGGGGATTTCGGAGTAGAGGTATCCGCTAAGGGTGCTTCGAAGATAGTCGAAGAACCATGCGAAGTTGAACTTGGGGATATGACGCGTAAGGGCTATCCATTCTACGTAGGAGAATTGGAGTTGGAGAAGAAGTTTGAGATAGACTATAGGGAAGGGTATAGGATTCATATGGGATTTGATAGGTTGGATGCCGCCCTAGCACTACTATACGTGAACGATATCGAGGTAGCTAAGCTTATACTTCCACCATATGAAGTAGATGTAACGAACTACATCAGGAATGGTTTAAATACTGTAAGGATAGTGTTGGTAGGCACTCTTAGGAATGCTTTAGGTCCTTTACATAATAAGCTAGGCGACCCAGATTGGGTTAGTCCAGAAAGCTTTAGAGATCCAGCTAACTGGACGGATGAGTATATGCTCAGACCTATAGGCGTATACGGTGCTAAGCTTAGGGTATACGGTTAGAGTATAGTTTCAGAGAATAGCTCGATAAACTCATCTACATCCACATCTACCGGTACTTTTATCCTAGATCCACCGCTACACTCTACCGTGCACCCCCTCCTAGCTCCTTCAAGCTCGACTTTAACTTCAACCTCCCTATACCTGGCTAGATTTGGTTTCGCAGCTAAAGCTACCGTAAGCGGATCGTGAAGTATCGGGTTAACCCTACCTGTACTCCTCCTCCAAGCCTCTAGCATCCTAGATAGAAGTCTATGCTCAGGTTTAAGACTCGATTCGATCTTCTCGGTGAGATCAGTAGGCATCATGCATCTAAGTGTTACATCTAAAGTTACTAGTATAGGCTTGATATTGGATAGCACATTATACGTAGCTTCCGGGTCGCATCTAACGTTGTATTCAGCTTTATCCAGGTATAGACAGCCGCCCATAGATATAAGCCTACACCTAGATAGCTTACCCGGGTATAGTAGGAATGCTAAAGCTACATTCGTCATAGGTCCTATGGATACTATCGTAGACCCGGCTTCAACTTCGTAAGCTATAAGCCTCCATCCCTCCGTATCCACGATGTTCCGTATCTCCTCCTCGTTTCCGTTCAAAACCGAAGCTTGACATGGTACTGTAGAAGGTTTAACCCCTAGAAGCGTATACATAGAGCCTAAAGCTACAGGCTTCTTTAAATTCATGGTGGATAGAAGCTTGGATGTAAGCTTAGCTCTGGAAGATACATCGCCATACACTGTGGTTACGGCTTTAAGCTCTAACTCGTTAAGCTTGGATGCGAACATCAATGCTAATGCATCATCGATATCGTCGCCTATATCAGTATCGATGAGTATAGGGATCCTTCTAGGCATAGAGCCTCCCCCCGATAGACTTAATTCTCATAGATATTATCGATTTAATCTTGACGGCGACCTATATGCATCCTGTTAAGGATGATGCCTATAGAAAGGAGATAGAGATACTTAGGATACTCAGCGAGCATCGAGAACCTATAGGATCCATAGTTATAAGGAGTGAACTCTTTAGGAGGGGATTCCTTCTAAGTGATAGAGCTATAAGGTATCATCTGAAGATATTGGAGGAGAGGGGGTTGGTTAGAGGGGTGGGGGTTGAGGGTAGGATTATTACCGATAAAGGTTTAGAAGAGCTTAGGAGAGCGTTAGCATACGAGAGGGTTGGCTCCGTATTGACTAAGTATCTATCGCTAGCTTATAGGGTTACCTACGATCTAGATGACGAAAGCGGGAATGTAGTCGCAAACGTTATGGTAGTGAATAAGGATTATAAAGGGAAGATAATAGAGGTCTTGAAGCTCCTAAGGGATAAGGATCTACTACCAGCACCATACTATAGGATTCTAGATGGAGGTGAAGAGTATGGGGGTATATACGCTCCTGAGGGTAAGGTGGTTGCGTTCACCGTATGCAATCTCACCTTAGATGGCATACTCATACATTCTGGTGTACCGTTAATCCTTAAGTATGGTGGATTAGTGCAGTTTATCGATTACAAGCCTATAAGGTTCACAGAGCTTATAGCCTATGAGGGGACAACCATACCCCCGCTAGAGATCTTCGTGTATAGGAAGATGACATCCATAATGCGGTATGTAGATTCTGGATCAGGATTGATACCTGCAAACCTTAGAGAGATCCCTATGGAAGCTTACGATAAAGTTAAAGAGATAATAGATGTACTGCATGATAAAGGTTGGAGGGGGATGGTTGTGTTCGGTAAGCCGAACGAGCCGATCCTCGGTATACCCATATCGATGGATAGATTCGGGTTATCTATGGTCGGCGGACTCATACCCTCAGCTGCATTAGCGGAGATAGGCGTACCTGTAGATATATTCGCTCCACATCTAATAATGCCTATAGAAGATATGGAATATATAGTTTAGGCTAGGAATCTAAGTCTACTATACTCTACTACGTTTAGAGGCTTCTCACCAGAGAAGAATCTTCTGAAATCCTCTACTACGATGCCGAATAGCATACTCCTCCTCTCATCTGATAAGCCCGCTATATGAGGCGTTAAGAATACATTATCTAGATCGTAAAGGGGGCTATCCCCTGGTAGAGGCTCCTCCTCGAATACATCGAGTGCAGCCCATGCAATCCTCCTAGCCTTCAAAGCTTCGATCAAAGCCTTCTCATCTACTAGAGCACCTCTAGCGGTATTGATGAGTATAGCGTTCGGCTTCATAAGCTTGAACTCTCTCTCACCTATCATATGATATGTTTCAGGTGTCGAAGCTGCATGCAGACTAACTATATCCGAAAGCGATAGAAGCCTATCTAGATCAACCCTTTCGACGCTATATCTCTCCGCATCATCATCGCTTATATACGGATCATAAACGAGTATCCTCACATCGAACGGTTTAAGAAGCTTAACAAGCTCACGAGCAACAAACCCAAATCCTATCAAACCCACGGTTTTCCCCCTCAAATCATAGGTCCGTACACTCCTCTCCTCCTTAAACCTCCAATTCCTCATACGCATAGCCTCTATATGCTGAGGTATAGCCCTCAAACAATTCAACATCATAGCTAAAGTGAACTCAGCAACACCAACCCCTATAGCTGAAGCTGCATTCACGACGATTATACCCCTCCTAAAAACCTCATCGGTAACATACGGCTTAACACTCCCAGCTGCATGACCTATAATCTTAAGCCTATCAGCCTTCTCAAGAACCTTCTCAGTAAACCTAGGAGAACCCCAACTAGTTATACAACCATCAACACCGACTATAAGCTCAGCAAGCTCATCCTCACTCAAATTCCTATCATACGGATTAAACACAACTTCCGCGAAACCTCGAAGCTTGCTCTCATCTTCAACCCTAGAAATCTTACCATATAAGCTTCTAGGGATGGTTACTAGGACTCGAATCTTTCCACTCACCCCACTCACCTCTACAATGGTTATATCATGCTAAGAATACTCCTTACATACGCTAAATCTCTCCTAGTGATCTCTATAATCCTATCGAGGCTTTCATGATATTCGCTATGAAGTGACACCGGCCCATTGAAACCTATACCTTTAAGTACTGCGAAAACATCTTTCCATGGAACCAGCCCCTCACCTAATGGAACGATATGTGGATACCATCCCCGATCGGTTTTAAACCATCCAAAATCTTTCACAGCAACCATAACAATCCTATCGCTTAGTATATCCATACCCATAAGCCACCCCCCTCCTCCCCCCTCCACAGCCATATGCCCGGGATCTATATATGCACCTATATACTCCGGGTCGAATCCTTCGAGTATAAGGTATACTATTGCCGGTTCAGCTGTCATAAACATACCCGAATGTATATGTAACCCAGCCGTTACACCATACTCCCTGCAAAGCTTCTCAACACTCTTGAGACTTTCACGAATCTCCTCGAGCTGCTTCTTCAGGTAGCCGAACCCTTTATACCTCCAATAACCTAGCTTGACGTATTTCACCCCAAACTCTGATGCTTTAGAGAATGTTTCCCTAGCATATACCTCATTTGAAGATGTTATAGAGGTTGTTATCATAGGTACAGTTAGACCCCTATTAGTAAACACCTCTATAGCCTTCGGAAGCTTCTCTAAGACATCCTTAGGCTCTATATATCCTCCAGGTCTAACTGTGAGATCGACGCCATCAAAACCCATGCTAACGGCGAGATCCGCGAATCTATCCATCGGCATGGACTGGAACATCTTAGAAAATAGAACTACCTTCACCTAACCCCCACCTCATAGCCCTTTCATAGTCGAAGAAGCTATAAACTCCACGAGCTCCATAGTTTTAACAGCATCCTCAAAATTTGTTTCAGGCTCTAAATCCATCTTAATACAATCTATGAAATGCCTATTCTCCTGAAGGAACCCATAGGTAACATAAAGATCTCTAACACCTCCAACTAAATCTAGATTCCTTATAACCTCCATCTCCCCATAGGTTCTACCCTCTCTAAATATATAAGCTAACTGCTTCTCAGGAGGATCCAACGGTAGATCTACCATAGCGTATACACCTTTAGAATGCATCTCAAAGTAATGCACTCGTCCTCCAGAAGAATAATTCGAACATAGATGACCTATACATCCATTATCGAATATAACCAATGCGTTAAAGCTATTCGGATAATCTACATAGAAGCTCGAGATATAGCTAGCAACCTTTACAGGTTCGCCTCCCATAAATCTTAATGCATCAACTGCATGTATCACATCTGCTACAAGATGACTTACAGACCCCCAGGGCTGAGGCTCGTTCAAAGCATTCTTATGGAAAACAGCCATACAATGTGTAATCAAACCATATTCTTCGACTATAGCTTTAGCTTTTCTAAAGACAGGTACGAACCTCCTATTAAATCCAACCATACTCTTACACTCATATCTCTTAGCAGCTTCAGCCATCCTCTTAGTCTCAGAAGATGAAACTCCAGGTGGCTTCTCTATAAATACATGTAATCCACGCTTAAGACATTCGATAACTATCGAAATCATGGGTTCTGCTCCCGCATAAAAGCCAGTCGGTATAGGAGCCATAACTACGTAAACTGCATCTAACGATACACTATCCAGCATATCCCTATAATCCTTAAACCTGTAATCGATTCCATATCGATCCCCAGCCAATCTAAGCCTCTCTTCGTCGAGATCGCAGATAGCTTTCAACTCGACATCAGGAAAACTTATGAGGGAAGGATAGTGCACTCTAGTAGCATGCCGACCAGCACCTATAAAACCTATTCTAACCCTATCGCACATAAACCGTAGCCCCTCTTATAACGATAATCCCAGACCTAGCATACCGTTGAGGATACCTGTATTCACGACCCCATCTCTAACCTCGAATATACCTTTATATCTACTCTGTATTTCCGGGAACGCTAACGGCAGATACTGTCTAGCGTTATATTCAAATCCTTTAATCGGATTTATCCTAGCTGCAAACCCAGCTGAATGTACTAAAGCTAAACCTGGACAAGTTAAGTCCTGAACACTATAAGGTATACCAAACTCCTCAGATTTAGCAACCATAAGTAGAGCTGAACTATGACATTTACATGTCTTCAAAGCCACACCAGACCATCCAAGACTTAAAGCTAAATCTAAACTCTCTACATCGGTAACACCTTCATCCGCTAACACGGGTTTAACCATCGCTACAGGCCTCATATCAAATCTATACTTCGCTAAATCCCTACTAACAGGTTGCTCGATGTAGAGTATCCTATCAAAAACATTAGGAGCCTCTCTCTTAATCCTCCTAAGATATTTCAATACGTCATCCGGCGATCTATGCATCTCATTCGAATCGACCGATAGATAGTAGTCATCCCTACCCAAAGCTTTAAGTTTGCTTTCGACGATTTCAGCTACAGCTTTAGTCCTCTTCACATCCCAATCTAAATCTACCCCTGTAAGTTTTATCTTGAAGCAGAAGACGCCATCCCTTTCTATCCACTCCTCTAAACTCACTGGAAGCCCATCAGAAGGATCCTCAGAGCTAACTTCGCTTCTGGTAAGCTTATCTAGGCCTCCAATTAGATGGAAGACTGGGAGCTTAGACTCATAGCTAGGCTTGATGTAATCCGATATATACTTACCTTTAAACCTGGGTCCTAAATAGAAGTTTAGATCCCTCTCCATATACTTCGGTCCATATCCGTCGTAACTGCATATACTGTTAACCTTACCAAACCCGTCATGGATAGCAGCATCTATAGGTGATATAGCTACCAGGGATGCTAGGATAGGTAAAGGTGATCTAAGCTTCAGGTAGCTAGACACAGAATTCGTTATATCCGTTATCCTTTCCTCGAATTTCACAAACCAATCTATAGGATGCATATATGTATCCTCACTCTCTATAAGCTTAGCATAACGTTCGGCTACAAGCTTCATAGCTTCAAGCTTATCCTCGTACTCGACCTTCGGATCTGGAAAGGCCCACTCACAAACTAAAGGCATGGATCCAAAACCTTCAGCTTCGCCCCCACCTCTCCTCTTAACCAACGCATTAACTATGAGGGAAACGGATTCTTCTACTACGACTGAACCAAATTTCAAGGGCGTGCGAAGCTTGTAAGACTTGTAGGTAAGCTCTAAGCTTCTAATAGATATATCTGAATCCATCATGACTAGAGATAGTTTCTAAGAATATGGTACATATAAGTTGTTGTTCAGCTGTCAAGTATTAATCGTATAAAGAGTGGGGATGGATCTAGCTATGGGGAGCCATATTCAGCTGGAAATCGGGTTATGTATATCTTCCGTATCTTCTCGCTTCACGTATCATCGTTAGGAAGTTTTCTGGTTTTACGAAGCTATGTATACTATTGCTGGATGCTACTATTAATCCACCGCCATGAGCTGCTACGTCTATTATCCTTCTCACCTCTCTACGTACATCCTCTTCTGACCCGTATACTAGCGTATATGCGCAATCCACATTTCCGAAGAAGCATATGCGATCTCCGTACTTCTCCTTCAAAGAGGCTATATCCATACCTGCTCTAGGCTCTATGGCTAGATATCCATCTATACCTGTATCTATGAAATCTTCTAGTATCGGGTTTATATTTCCATCGGTATGTTTTAGGAATGGCACACCCCGCCTATGGCATGCATCTACATGTGCCTTTATGGAAGGTGCTATGAATTCTTTGAAATGTTTAGGATTCATGTATGGTCCATGCTTGTACGCTATATCAGCACCCCCGCTTACAGCTTCAACCCCGCAATCTATCATAGCATCTATGTAGGCTATAGCCCTCCTAGTCGAGTACTCTATAAGTCTCTTAACGATCAAAGGCTCTACATACATAGCTTTAAGGAATATATGTAGCCATGAACCTCCGACTGGGAAGCATCCATCAACATCACCCATAACCAGGATATGATCGCCTACGCTCTTCACAGCATACTCTACGAGCTCAAGTTCTTCGCCATCGATTTCTATAGGTTCACCACAAAGCTTATCGACGTAATCCTTAAGAGCTTCCAACCCACCTCTAGCGATGCTCGAGTCAATCTGGGATATAGAATCATACTCTAGGTTAAACTTGTATCGAAACCAATGCCCATCAGGTCCTTCCACAATCCATTCGTATGGAGCTACAGGCTTAGGCTTCACAGGATTCCTACCCCATACAGGCCTAACCATCATGATATCCAGACCTAACCTCGAATATAGCCTAACCCTATCCCTCTTCATCCTATCGACAAGAGTATTCCTCCTCTCCTCGTAGATCATACGATAGCATAGATCCATAAACCTTCCACCATAACCAACAAACATCTCTTCACCCATCAAAACCGAAGCTACGGGAGAATTGATATCATACTCCGATACAGCAACCCTATCCGCTTCCTCAAGCATGATAGCCCTCATAGCCCTCTCCTTAGAATCCAACGCTAAACACCTCCTAAATCCATATAATCAGGATGACTCATGAAAATTTAAAGGTATGATAAGCTTATAAGATCGCAGGTGGCTATCATTGTCGGTTTTAACCACAGGTATACTCGTCGTAGATATAATAGCCGCAGAACTCCCTCGTATAGCTGATCAGGGTGAGCTCCTCTATGTTCCGAGTGGTATAACGGTAACCCTCGGAGGTCATGCTGGTAATGTATCGATAGATCTCATCCAGCTTGGGGTTAAAGCTGGAAACGTTCACTTAGCATCTGTAGTCGGTAGGGATGTGTTCGGAGATTTCATAGAGAGATTTCTATCGGAGAAGGGTATAAACGTCAAGCTTAAAAGGGTTGATGCACCTACATCGAAGAATATCATACTCGTCGTTAAAGGAGAGGATAGACGCTTCCATGTAGATATCGGTTCAAATCTTCTCCTAGATAAAGGATTCGTCGAAGAAGCTATCGAAGAGATTAAACCTAAAATGGTTTACATCGGCGGAGCAGGTATGCTCGGAGAATTCGATAACCATCTACCATACATTCTAGCTAAAGCTAGAAGCATCAAGGCGACGACATTCCTAGATATAGTAGCTCCGTATGGTAAGGATTGGAGCTTCTTCAAAGATGCTATAATGAATTCTGATATCTTCCACTGCAACATCCTAGAAGCATATAAGATTACAGGTAAGGGAGATGTCTTCGACGCTCTAAATTTTCTGAGAAAACTTGGCTGTAAACTTCCGGTAATAACTATGGGGGATAAAGGATTGGTAGCATCCTTCAAAAACATGTCTATACGGATCCCCTCCTTCAAAGTGCATGTTATCGATCCTACGGGAGCTGGGGATGCCTTCTGTGCAGGTTTAATATTCAAGCTTATCGAGAAACCTAGATATATAGAAGACTATAGGGTTGAAGATATTATCGATGGGTTGATATTCGGCTCAGCTTCAGGAGCAGCATGCTGTACGGCTAAAGGTACGACTACGAACGTTAAAAGAGAGATTGTAGAGGAAATCCTGAGTAGCCAGTTAGATAATGTGAGAAGGAATATAGAGGTTAAAAATATTTAGAATGCAGAGAATCTTTTACATTAATCATACAAGCAGTGTTTACTATGTTAGCAATCTATTATTTCTACGAATCGCTTTATATAAGGATCTGTGAATAAATCGTATTCATCCCTACTAGTACTCGAAAACTCCGAGATTACAGCCCCCTCCTCTCCGGCTTGAAACCAGTGAAGGGTATTCGGAGGTATCGTGTACTGATCTCCAGGTTTAAGTATTATCTCATGTCTAACGGTGAAGAAGCGTGCTCTATCCTCTGGTATCCTGCAGGAGGGGTTGGGAGTAGGCTCTCCAGGTATGTAGAGATAGACAGTCCCCCATCTACATCTAAACGTCTCCTGCTTACCTGGATCATCACCGATCGGCGGATGCTTATGCTCAGGGCATATCTGCCAAGGGAAGAGTACAAGCTCTTTAGCACAATACCTATCTGTATTAACGTAAACGAGAAGTTGAAGGCCTATCTCGTAGAGTCTACCAAGACCAAAATCTGTAACCTCTATCCTCTGCTTCTCCTCCTCTCTAATAGTGATACATACCCTCCTAAAATATTCTAAAACCCTCTCGATAGCTAATTCATACTCTCTCCTCGTTATAGCCATACACCTTTCACCCTAGGAGTTCATACTAAATAGTGAGGAGTAATTAAATGATCTCTATTCATCGATCTAGAAGACTATTAGGTATATGGATACCGGAATTAATATTAACCCACTAATCACCTGCATAAGCTTCATCCTACCTATGCTTCTCATACCGGCTAATCCTTGAATATACCTCTCAGACATTATGGTTAGTAGTAGTATCGATAATAGCGGTATTACGAAGATCGTGTTATAGAGGAGGAGGAGTACGTGAATCCATACAGACTCTCTGATAGCTGTGATGAAGGATAGAGCTACGAAATATGGTCCACCGCTACATGGTAGAAGAGTGAAACTTACCATCAATCCTAGTATGAATGAGATTACCGGGCTTAGATAAGCTATACCTGCAAACCTATACGCAAACTCCCTAACGGCTTTAGGTGTGTTAGGTTTAAACCCTCTACCCATACCTCTGAGAATATTCCAGAAACCTGCTAAGATGCCGATCGAGCCCACTATATACTTCAGATACGGTATAGCAGGCATCACTATAGATAAACCTAAACCTAGAGCATAGTATCCCAGAAAAACCGCTATGATGAACGATAAACCTACGATGAATGCTCTAGATCTACCGATCGAACTTAATGCTAGTAAGAGTAGAGCTGTATATAAAAGGAATGTACATGGGTTTACAGAGTCGGCGATAGCTAACGACACGATAGGCATTAGCAGTTTTGAAGGAATTATCGAAGAATCCTGCTCGCCCAGTAGAGATTTTGAAAGTTTAATCCTAGCTTCCACATCCTCTACCCTATATTCGCCATAGATGGTATATATAGTGATAGATAAGCTAGGTTCTGCTGCTAAGATTTTAGCTAGATCTTCTTCGCTTACTAGAGCTATAGATATCGCCGTAAGCTCTCCTTCACGGAAAAAAGCTAATATAGGAGTATCGAAAGCGAGCAGTAGATCCTCCCACTTAATACCATGTTGAAGATAGCATGATAGACAGATATCTGGAGGGAGTATAGGTATACCCAAAGCGTTAATTATGCTTATGATCTCAAGGAATCTCCCCCTATTGATCGTAGAATCATTTGAAGAATCAAGGAGATCGTAGAATTTGTAAGCTATATTCATAGAGGAAAGTTTATCAAGAAGTTTAGCTGAGCTTTTATGATCTGAGAATCCATATGCTATGACGTATAGATCTGAGCACCGTATAATTTTAATCATGAATGATGCTAAAGATAATAGAAGTAGCAATGGTACTAAAATATTCTTATACTGTTTCCTATAGTCTATCTTCATATCTAATCCGATATAATACTTCTAATGTATTTTATTCCATCCCTAACCTCTCTATCGACATCCTCGAATGAAACAAGTTTATGTTTAACATATCTAGGTGAGCATATCTCGTATGAGATGTATCTATCGTAGCCTACATCTCTAAGCGTTCTAATAAACGGTTTAGCTATCCTACCGAAGAACCCCATACCTAACGGTACCCTTTCAAGCCTTCTAGCCCTAATCATCGATCCACCACCCTCTATCCACATAAACTTACCACTCCTCTCGATGGAATCCCCGATATGAACGTGGACGAGAATATCCCTCACTCTATGGTAGATTTCCCTAAGTCTCTCCTCGAGATTATCCGAATATGGATTTATATCCCCAGTCCATACCAGTAGCTCCGGATCTATGCATACCTTAAGATACGGAGATCCAACTTCCTCTAGCATCGAAAGTACATCTTCATAGGATTCTATTATCGGTGGATGATTCTGTAGGGCTAAAGTTATACCATACTCTTCGGCGAATCTGGAAACCTCTCTTAAACCCTCCCTGCATAACTCCCATTGCCTCCAGTAGGGTATACTCGGATCTACATCCCTCATACCGGCTGCGAATACCCTTACAACCCTTACACCTAAATCTGATGCAAGCTTAATAACCTCCTTAGCGTATAGTATGTTGAGCTCCCTCCTAAATTCATCCGGACCTGAGAAATCAGTATAGGATGCGAGGACAGGTATCTCTATTCTATACGATGAAGCTACCTCGATTATCCTACGTCTATCAGCTTGGCTTAAATCGATGGGGGATGCATGAGGTCTCTTAGCCATAAGCTCAACTCCATCATATCCATATTCAGCAACCCTAGCTATAACCTCCTCGATATTTAGAGGTCTCCCTATATAGAAGAACCCAGAGTAGCTTACAGAGTGAAGAGAAACCTTCATTCCCACCTATATCTTCGATCCTATCTATATTTAAAGATAGCTAACCCTACGTAACACCCACTCTTCTCAATATATCCGCTACATAGCCTACAGCTTCATCGACCATTCTACTGAAAATCTTCTCTCCATCCTCCCTAGATGCCCTGCTAGGCTCACCCCATATACCCCTAGGTGTTAACTCATCCATCGATAAGTAATCTAAGTAATCTCTCGTAGCTTCAGGTTTGAAGTCGCCCGTCAGTTCTCCGACTAGATTTGGTCTAAGATATAGCATAAGCGATGTCTCATGATATCCTGCATGTATATCTGTTACGTATCTAGATCCGAAATACATCCCTCCAAGATCTACGAGTATCGTTAGAGGCCTCCTACCAAGCCTGTAGTTAAGCTCTCTAACGATGCTCTTGAGGATATAATTCCCCCCATGCCCATTAACTATTATCAAGGCTTTAAATCCATGAGCTCTAAGCGATCTAGCTATATCCCTTATTATGGCGTATAGCGTAAACGGTTTAAGCCATACGGTAGAAGTATACCTGCTATGCTCGATAGAACAGCCGTAAGGTATGGGGGGTAGTAGGAGAGCGTCAATCCTCTCGGCTAAAGCTCTACCAACCTCTAAAGCTATAATCGTATCCGTGGATACCGGTAGATGGGATGCATGCTGCTCCATCGATCCTATAGGTAGTATAGCTATGAGAGGTTTAGCTTCAGCTATATCGGATTCACGGCTTTCATACGAGAGCATAGAAATATTTTCATCCCACTTGCTGGGATAAATCTTCTCCAAGCATACCACTCTAGTATCGTATAGATAAGTATTTCTAGGTGTCGCGATCCTCTACTATATAGTATGGATGCTTACA
>CAZBGY010000002.1:0-27419 GCA_964491605.1 uncultured Candidatus Bathyarchaeia archaeon | reverse complement strand
TAGATAAGTATTTCTAGGTGTCGCGATCCTCTACTATATAGTATGGATGCTTACAGAAGGGTTATGGAGGTCTTAAACGGGGGTGTACCGGATCACCTACCTATGCTGATATACTCGAATCACCTCCCCAGAGGTAGATTCGAACGTGAAGTCAGGAATATGGGTTTAGGATTGGATGTCAGATGCAGTGTATACAGGGCCTATATGCCTAGCGTTAGGATAGAGGAGAGGAGGGTTGGGGGTTATCTCTATACGGTCTACCATACACCTAAGGGTCGGCTATTCACGGCTACTAGGATCGGATTGAAATTTCAGCTTCCAGGTGGAAGCTGGGTTATAGAGCATCCTATTAAAAGCATAGAGGATATCGAAGCTTTAAGGTATATGATAAAGGATACAATCTATGAACCTAGCTACGATGAGTATCTGCAGCTTAAGGAGGATTTAGAAGGTGATGGTGTTGTTACCGTAGGAGCAGATTATACGCCTTTAATGAAGCTTATCGTCAGATATATGGGTTTCAGAAACTTCGCTATAATATTTATGAAGAAACCTGAGGTTATCGATAACCTAGTACGAGAGATAGATGAGAAGTATGAGGAGATGTATAGGGTTATAGCGGATTCACCGGCTGAGATAGTTAGGATAGGAGATAATATGGATGGTAGGCTCGTATCCCCGAAACTATTCGAGAAATACTGTCTACCATACTACAACAAGTATGCTAGAATACTTAAAGCTAGGGGTAAGAAAGTTATATCGCATATGGATGGTAGGCTTAGAACGCTTAAAAACCTTATAGCTAAAACAGAGCTTGACGCTATAGAAGCGTTCACGCCTCCACCAGGCGGGGATCTACCTATAAGTGAAGCTAGGGAAGCTTGGAAAGGTAAGATTATATGGATGAATTTCCCAGAGGCGATCTTCCTGAGAAGCTCGGAGGAGATAGAAGCCTACACTATGAGATTACTTGAAGATATCGCTCCAGGTATAGGGTTCATACTCAGCATAACCGAAGATATACATCCAGATCACCTAAGAAAGGGGTTGAGGATATTAGTAGAGGCAGTGTATAGATATGGGAAGATACCGATCGAACCGCCTCTTTCGAAAGTTTTTAGATAGGTTAAACGGTTAAATCCCTATCCGTTATTCGATAAGTTGTCTAGGTGGCTAAGCTTTGCTCGATGTAGCTGATACTCTATCTAGTAAGCCGTTCGCCGTAGTAGCTCATAGAGGTGCAAGCGGATATGAACCTGAGAATACGCTTAGAGCTTTCAAGAGAGCTTTGGATATGAAGGCGGATATGATCGAAGCCGATGTAAGACTCTCTAAGGATGGTATACCTGTGGTAATACATGATGGAAGCTTAGATAGGACTGCAGGTGTACATGGCTTCGTAAAAGATTACACAGTCGATGAACTTAGAAGATTTGATGTAGGTTTAGGTGAGAAGATACCTCTACTATCCGAAGCATTGGAATTCGTTAAGGATAGGATCTGCTTTATACTAGAGGTTAAGGAGGTCGAAGCTTCGATCCCATCTCTAAGGATGGTCGAAGAAATGGATATGATGGAACAGATTCTATTCGCTTCATTCCATCCAGAAGCTTTAAGGATAATCTCGAATTCTAACAGAGAAGCCTACCTATGCCTGATATACTCCAAACCTGGGAGATACATGTTCGAAGCTAGAGATCTCGGCTGCATAGCAGTAGCTCCACACTATAGACTTCTATCAGGGAGGATGGTGGAAACAGCTCATAATCTAAAGCTTAAAGTTAATGCATGGACTATAGATGATATCGAAACGGCTAATAGAATCGTAAAGATGGGAATCGATGCTATAACAACGAATAAACCAGATATTATCATAAGACTCAAGAAATCATATGATAAGATATATGAATAATCAATATTCCAATCATACCCATTAACTTCCTACAAATAAGAATACAATATGTCAGTGAGGTATATATCTTAGCTCCTCTGCATCAGAAACTTCTTGAAGAATTGTATAGATCTCCTTCCCGACCAGCTATGTTCTCCTGGAAATACTTCTATCCATAGGTTTTCTGGATGTCCGCTTACCTCGTATGCTTTTCGGATGGTTTCATGAGCTTTTAACGCTGAGTGTATCCAGAAGCATGTATCTGATGCTCCGCTTTCTATGAGTAAGGGTTTAGGTGCTATAGCCGCTATCACGTCTGGTACATCCGCATACTTGTATAGGTATGGTACTATCTGTGATCCGCAGAAGTTTGGTCTAGATATAGCATAATGTTCGGTTGTCGTAGCGTAGCATATGATATCCGCGGCTTTTATCCTATCATCTAGTAGAGCTAGGTATGTAGTCATGGTTCCTCCGAACGATAAACCCATACATCCTATCCTTTCAGGGTCAACCTCCTTCCTAGTTAATAGGAAGTCTATGACACGCATTCCGTCAAATATATTGGAGCCTAGAAGAGTCCTACCTAGGATTAGATGCTGTAGGAAGTGTACGTTACATATATCCCTACCTGGATACGGGTTACGGTAAGCTATACGCTCCCCGAAGCTTCTCCAATCAGGTGCAATCGTTACGAACCCAGCTATAGCCATCTGTTCACCGTAATTATAGTTATGCATAGCTATATTCGCCTTCCTATTCGGATCATCGAAATGTACACCTGCAACCGGGTCCTTACCATACGGTCCATGCCCATGGGCGCAGAGTATCGCAGGCTTCCTACCTCCCCCATCCTTAGGTATGAGTAGGTATAACGGAACGTAGCAATCCTCCTCTGATTGAATAAGCCACTTCTCCCTTACATAATGTTCAGTCTCCTCAGAAGACAGTAATCGTGGATCCAGAGGTGCAGGTTCAGGAAGCTCTCCTAGAAGCTCCAGTATCTTAGCTTTAAGCTTCGATTTCCATTCTTCAAACTCCTCCCTAGTTTTAGCTTGAAAAGACATAGATGGCTTAATCCTCTTATAGAGTTTCAGTATGAAGTTATCCGTAACCTGGGGGGCATCGATTATATCAACCATAGCATATACCTCCGAACCGTTAACTTCTAGCTCTTGATTTTAAATCGTTCTTTAATGAGCCCTATATACTCTACGTAATTACAGAATGATACATCGGCTGGTACCGCATGATCCACGCTTACTATATATCCCCCCTCCTCTGTAAGCTTAATCTTTCTATCAACCTCCTTCCTCAAAGCAGATCCACCCGCTACAAGAATACGCTTATCTATATTCCCTATCATCAATAGTTTCCCTCCATACCTATCTCTAAGCTTAACGGCATCCATACCCGCAGCAGCTTCAAGAGGATATAGACAGTTCACACCCCCCTCTATGAATAAATCGTTTAAAACTTCGTGGTTTCCATCGGTATCCACCATAATTATATCGATCCCTTTACTCCTAAGGAAGTTTGTAAGCTTCTTATAGCATGGAAGCATGAACTCCTCGAAGAATTTAGGCGATATAAGTGGGCCTCTATTATAACACATATCCTCCCATATACTAACATAGTCCAATCTCACTTTCTCTACGATATCTCTACTAGCTTCTACGATGAAGTCTACCCAGAAATCCATGATATCATGGACTAACCCCGGATCCCTATAGAATGATCTGAGAAGTCTATCTAAACCCATGAAGTGTCTAGCTTGACCGAAAAATCCAGGTATAGAAAGACCTACAACTCTATCCGTATCCCTATAGTATTCTATAAGTTCTGGACTCCAGGTTTTAGGATATCTCCTTATATCCCTAGGATCAAATCTCTCCTTAATTTTAATCCAATCTGTCCAACTTTTAACAGGGAAATCTATGAATGTAGGCATAGAGGTAGAAGTTTTTAACACCTTAATTACTATACCTATATCGCTAACTTCAACTCTATATCTCTCATTCTCTTCTAAGGTTTTAGGAATAAATCTCGGTATAGGTCCATAATCCATAGGAAACATCTCACGTTTATCAAACCCGAAATAGTCGTATACATCGATACCGGCTGGAAGCCCCTCACCCCTCCACCTATTCAAAGTTTCAACCCAGAAACCTAGAAACTCGTAGAATGGAGGTCTATCCACATCCTTAAACCTCATATACCTACCGAAACGCTCCCTGAAACTTAAATCGGTCAATTCGCCATCCAACCCCCTCCTAAACCAGTATATAGCTAACCTAAACAACCTAAAATTATATCTATCGGTAAAATGATCGAGAAGATCTCCATAACAAAATTCTCTATACAAAACCTCTATAAACTGAAGTTGCTAAGCCTCCTTAGATGTTATTTAGGTTCGTAAGGAAACCTTATATACCTTAATCGGTTCTCTTAATCCCAGACCGAAGGATCCTTGGACAAAGAGTAGGATTGTATAAGAGGGCTGGAGAGGTGTTTTGGATAGTGAGATCTTGGCATGCGATGGAAATGAATGAAGTTTTGCGAGAACTAGATACTACCCTTGAAGGTCTGTCTTCTGAAGAAGCTCATAGGAGACTTATGAAGTATGGTTTCAACGAAATAAAGACGAAGAAGAAAAGTCCATTGGTATTATTTGGCAAGCAATTCGCTAACTTCCTAATAGCCATACTACTAGTAGCGATTATTATTTCATTATTTCTAGGAGAGGTGATAGACGCTATCGCCATAGCAATCATAGTGTTTTTAATGGGTGTAATGGGGTTTCTACAGGAATATAAAGCAGAGAGAACTATCGAGGCATTGAAGAAACTTTCGTCACCTAGATGTAGTGTTTTGAGAGATGGCAGAGTTATCGATATACCGGCTTCACATGTTGTGCCAGGAGATGTGCTGCTACTTAGAGAGGGCGATAGGATTATAGCGGATGCTAGGCTTGTCGAAATAGAAGGTCTAGAAGTCGATGAATCACCTCTAACAGGAGAATCTACGCCAGTAGAGAAAAACCCAGATATTCTTCTTCCATCTGAAACCCCTGTTAGCGATAGGGTAAATATGGTTTTCGCAGGAACATACGTCGTAAAAGGTAGGGGTAAAGCTATAGTTGTCGATACAGGTGATTCGACAGAGCTCGGCAGGATAGCTAGAGCTGTCGTAGAAAGTGGAGAAGAGAAAACTATTCTCGAAAGAGAGCTAGATCATTTCGCGAAGAAAATAGGGGTTTTAGTAATAGCCATAGCGGTGTTGGTCTTCCTCATAGGATTGCTAGAGGAGTCGGATAGTATTATCCGCGTCTTCATAGTAGCTGTAGCGCTTGCGGTAGCGGCAATACCAGAGGGTCTACCAGCAATAGCAACAGCGATACTGGCTATCGGAGCCTATAGAATGGCTAAGAAGAATGCGTTGGTTAGGAGGCTTGCGGCAGTAGAGTCGCTCGGTTCTGTAGATATTATATGCGCTGATAAAACAGGTACTATTACTAAAGGTGAAATGACTGTTAAATTGGTGAGAACACTGAATGCAATGTATGAAGTAGAGGGCTCTAGCTATGAGCCGCATGGAGAAGTGAAAGGTGCGAGCGATAGCGACTTATTGCTACTCTACAAGGTGATAGCTGCTCACACAGCGATAGATGTTTCGCTATATATTGAAAACAATGTATGGAGGGTTAAGGGGTCTCCTACAGAGGGGGCTGCTTTAATCCTAGCATATAAAGCTCTTGGTGAAAAAGGTGTATCGGAATCTATAGAGGAACTACCTGTCATCAAGACGTATCCATTCGATAGATTTAGGAAGCGGAAGACGACGATACATAAAGCAGGCGCTAAATATCTTGTCGTCTCTACAGGCGCCCCAGAAGTTTTGTTAGAAGTTTCAAACCGGGTTAGAGTAGGTGGTGTCGAGAAGCAACTAGACATAGACCTCAAGAAGAAAGTACTCGGTATAATCGAAGAATTAGCTTCTCAAGGATATAGAACGCTTGGTGTTACATATAAGTACATGGATAATTACAGTGATGAAGAGGTAGAGAATATCGAAAAAGACTTAGTTTTCTACGCAATCCTTGGGATAATTGATCCTCCTAGAGATGGTGTTAAAGAAGCTGTTGAGATTGCTAGGAGAGCTGGTGTTAAAACGATTATGATAACTGGTGATCATAAGTTAACGGCTATCGCTATCGCGAAAATGATAGGGCTCGATATCGACGAGGGCCTCGTATTAGAGGGCAAGGAAGTAGACTCTATGAGCGACGAAGAATTATCTAGAGTTATCGATAAGACAATCGTATTCGCACGTGTTACGCCAGAACATAAAGCACGGATAGTCAGAATACTCAAGAGGAAGGGATATAGGGTTGCGATGACGGGTGATGGAATCAACGATGCACCTGCATTAAAAGTAGCCGATGTAGGTGTAGCGATGGGTATAAAGGGTGCAGAGGTGGCTAAAGAAGCTTCCCAGCTAGTGCTACTAGATGATAACTACGTGACGATAGTAGAAGCGATCCGAGAAGGAAGGGTTATCTTCGAGAATATTAAGAAGCCAATCAACTACTTACTTTCAGCGAATATGGGTGAAGTAATAACCATTCTTGCTTCGCAGTTATTATTTAAGAGATCCATTCTAGAACCGATACATCTCCTTTGGATAAACGTCGTTACAGACGCCCTCCCGGCGATAGCGCTTGGGATGGAGCCGCCTGAACCCGGCGTTATGGATAAACCACCTAGGTCTGTGGGCGAGAGACTGATCAACGCTAGGAAACTTATCTACTATGTAGTCATAGGTTCTCTGATAGCTATAGCTGCAATGCTTGCTTTCATAAATAGTCATGGAGAAGGATTAGTGGTAGCTGAAACAGCAGTTTTCACGACTATCGTATTAACGGAATTTGGTAGATCTGTAGCTTCTAGAAGTGAAAACATACCTTTATGGAAACTTAAACGGAATAATTGGCTCATATTTGCGCTTATAGCATCGCTAGGACTTCAATTAATAGTACTATATACACCGTTATCGCAAATATTCCACACTACACCTTTAACCCTTGAGCTATGGCTGTATGGATTAGCAGCATCGCTAATTATATGGCTATTAGATGAGATCAGAAAAATCATTAAGGTACGTATCTAATTCATCTACATTAATCGTTCTTCGCAAAAGGGAATGTGTCTAGTCATCATCTCGTCGTCGTCTAGAATATCATTTATCCTTCCATACCTTTGGAAGAACGGATTACTCGGCAGATAAACTCAGAGTTGCAAGTCCATGGAGACGGGGGGCACTCCTATATACGTCCTGTAAAAGATAAAACTTAAAATTAATGTATCTAAATATATCCAGATGAGAATTAACATCATAATTTTCCATAGATAGTGCTCTCACTAAAGATATAAATTATTTAATTAATCGAAATAGATCTCATCATCTAACTTGGCATAAAGTCGCGCTTAAACAACAGAAGTTTAGTATTTAAAATCTCGATAGATCCTATACCTAGCTTTCTAATTTATATTTAGGCAATGTATAAATCATAAATCTTTCTGATGGTAAAACCTATGAGAAAAATAAATCATACAATAGCTTCCGACAAAATTGACTATTGTTTCTTTGATGATAGTAGTAATGCTTTCTTCAGGTATATGGTGAGACATAGTACCGAATGGATGGGGATTAGAGTATCATTCGTCGAGGCGGAACGGATAATCGTAAAAATGCGGATTATCCGACAACGCTATATGGTTCCCTTAAACGACTAATATATTAGTTCGCTTTTATTAATCAAATATTAGTCCTATATCGTAGAGGAAGGATTACGAGATGGAGTACCCCATACTGAGGACTGCTATGAAAATTCTTCGTATGTATGCTCTTTGCGATTCTTGTTTAGGTAGACAGTTTGCTATGCTGGGTTATAAGCTTACGAATAGGGATAGGGGACGTTCCATCAAGATAACCTTACTCATGGATGCTGAAGCTTCAAACAATATAGATACTATACAGATACTCTCATCGATGGGTATGCTTCCAGAGGCTTCAGCAGTCCTACAGAGGAGAGGGATACTGCATCATGAACAGCAAGTATGCTTTGTATGCGGAGGTGTTTTCGATAGACTTCAAGAGATAGCTTCTAGGATCGTAGATAAGGTTCTCAGTTACGAATTCAATACGTTCATTCTAGGAGTGGTTATACCAGGCTGGGTTTCTGAACGTGAGGATAGGGTTAGACTGATTTCAGATTCAACCTACTGCGAAAATATAAAATCTGAGCTTAGTCGTGAGCTAGGTAAACTATTAGTGTCTATGCTTAAGGCGAGATTCGATCCGGTGAAACCAGATTTAAACATAGTGGTCGATCCGTTTTCGATGATAGTCGAGGTTTCCCCTACTCCGATCTATATAGCTGGAAGGTTTAGGAAGTTTAGGGCTGGATTCCCCATCAGATCGAAGCTGTGTAGGGTATGTATGGGTAGAGGATGCGATTCCTGTGGAGGATTAGGTATTAGAGAAGTTTCAGTAGAGTATGCTCTCACGAAGGTAGCTATGGATCTATACGGATGTGAATCTGTTAAACTACATCTACAGATAGATGATGGTAGGGATAGAGTTGTATTAGGATTAGGTAGAAGCTTCGTATTGGAGGTCCGTAAGCCTAAACGACGTTCGATAGATCTCACCATATTCAGAGAGAAGTTATGCTCCATGTTTGAAGGATTGATCGATGTGGGGGAACTAGCCTATACGGATAGGAAATCTATACGTCAGATGAAAGCATCCTTCGAACCTGAAGGTTACGTTCTACGTCTTAGACCTATGGAGCCGATAAGTACAGTGGAAGCTATTGAGCATCTTAAGAAATTAGAGGGGTTGAAGGTTAAGCAGAAATATCCTGGGTTGAAACCTAGATTGAAGACCATATCTGATCTATCTCTACAGATCGTAGATGATGGATTGGTTGAAGTTAGATTCACCTCCTCAGAGCCTCTCCATACGAAAAGCTTTATAGAGGGAGGTAGGGATACGAAGCCTACTATTATGGAGGTTACAAGGGTAGCTTGGCTACCTGTAGATACGATAGTCTATGTAGGTGGTATGAAGTATGCCCAGCTCGAAGGGGTATAGATCTAGGACTAGGAAGGTCTTAAGGAAGCATGTAGATGAGAAGTACCTTAGCTTGAAGATTACACCGTTGCTCTACAAATATAAACCCGGTGATAGGGTTGTTATAGATATAGATCCATCGATGCATAAAGGTATGCCCCACCGTAGATATCAAGGTAAAGTTGCCTTAGTATCTGGTATGAGGGGTAGAGCATATATACTTGAGATTAAGGTTGGAGGTAAAGTGAAGCAGATTATAGCTAGACCTGAGCATATACGTCCTTGGGTTCAGGCGGCTAATGCTTAAAGCTTAAAATATAGCGTATCACTTATTTTTTAAGGGTAATCTGCTTTGTCTAGCAAGATCAATAAGGAATATCCCATATCTATACCGGAGATTCTCAGGATACTCTCCAGTATAGATGAAGATAGACTTACACCTATACAGCAGAGAGTTTTAGATTACGCTTCGAAATTTTCCAAGGTAGATCCGGATAACGCATCTAAACTTTTCTCTATATTAACATCGGATTTTGAGGTGGAGCCTGAGCTAGCTGTACAATTAGTGAATATAATGCCTCGGAGTATCGAGGAGATCAGATCCATACTTAGAACTGGTAGATGGCGTCTCGCATCCACGGAGGTATTCATGAAGATACTCGAGGTTTTAGATGGTTTCAGATCATCTAGGTAGTATGCGTCTCTGTTATCCGGAGATGGAGGTTAGGAGATACACATGTTTCTTAGTAGAAGGCAGAAGATTTACGAAGACTACGGGTATATCCTCGATTACCCTATACATAGGCGTACGATTAGGAAGCCTGCTTTAGGTGATGTTGCTCAGTTAATCGGTGAAAGATTCTTCCTACTTCTGGAGGCAGTCGTCAGACCTAACGTATCGTTAGAGATCGGTGAAAGAGTCTTCATAGGTAGGGATAGTAGGGATAAGATACTCTATATCCTAGGGTTGATAGAGTATGATGATCTTACAGATGTAGCTAAATCTGAGCTTGAATCGGTGGTGGAGAATATAGTGAGGATAAACGAGAAGAGATTTGTAGAATTCTTCAACTCATCTACACCGGTCTCACCTAGGATGCATGCTCTCGAGCTTATACCTGGTATAGGTAAGAAGTATATGTGGGTCATACTTAAAGAGAGGGAAAACAACCCTTTTAAATCGTTTAACGATATACAGCAGAGGACAGGCATACCGGATCCGGCTAAACTAATAGCTAAACGTATAGTAGAGGAGGTAAGTAACCCGGAGGTTAAGTATAGGTTATTCACCGTTAGGATAGCTAAGTATGGTGTGGAACAATCTTGAAGAGGTATTATCCGCATATATCCATATACATCGAATATCCGTCCCCTCCGTTATAATACCCCTTCAGTATAGAGTTTATCTTGAATCCGACTTTAGAATATAGATTAATAGCTGCCTTGTTATCAACCTTAACCTCCAATAACACCTTACGTACACCTAAACGCTTCATATCCTCTATAGCTTCTCTAAGGAGACTTTCACCTAATCCCATCCTCCTATAGCTTGGATGAACGGCTATGGATATTATACGAGCTATAAATCCTAGATGTATGTAGGATATGTAGCCTACGATCCTATCGTCATATTCTACGATTAAGGTCTGCCCCTCCCTAAGTAGACGTAGTAGGAAGCTTCTAGGGTAGGATTCACTTCCGAAGGAAAGCTTCTCTATCTCTTCTATAGAATCTAGATCGCTTATACATCCATATCTAACCTTAAACTCTTTCATACCAAACTACAGACAAGACTATGTGAAAATTTAAGAATTCTCCACGTGGAAGCTAATCTATACTGACGGGGGCAGCTCCTATGAGTAATGTTTATACACGTAATCAGGTTATCGCTACAGTTCTCTGCGGGGGTCCAGGTAGTAGACTTAGACCTCTTACATACTACTTCCAGAAATCTATGATTCCTATTGGATCTAAACAGAAGCCCCTTCTGGAATACATAGTTCTACTCTTAAAGAAGCATGGGATAAAGGATATAGTTCTACTTGCCGGATATAAGCATGAACAGATAGAGAACTATTTCGGGGATGGATCTAGATTCGGCGTGAATATAAGGTATTCCCTAGATAGATCCGGGTGCAGCGGAACCGGTTGGGCTCTACTCAACGCTTATGAATCAGGCTTCCTGGAAGGATACGATGATATCCTGGTATACTATGGAGATATACTATCGAATATAGATCTATCGGATCTGATATCCATCCATACGAAGTATAACGCCTACTCGACTATAGCGGTAGCTAAAGGGTATAGGATACCTGTAGGGGTCGTACATGTAGAGGGAAATAGGGTTTTAAAGATGGAGGAGAAACCTATTCTCGATCTACCGGTATCGATAGGGGTTTTAATCGTTAAAAACGTTGTTCTTGAGCACTTGAAGATGCTCTCCGAGGATCATGTAGGTGAGGAGGTGGATATAATGAGCCATCTAATCCCCTCCCTCATCTCGATGAATATCCCTGTGTACGCATATCTAACTGATAGATTCTGGTATGATGTAGGCTCCACCGAAAGGTATGAGAAATTAGATGCAAAACTGGTAGATGAGCTATTCAAATACCTCTTCGAATAGTAGATTTAGCGTATTTACGAATTATACTCTAGACTGGAAATTTAATCGGATAGCTTCCGTTAGATTCTTGTAGAGGGTAAAGTTTTTAACCTAAGATTCTGATCAAATAGGAGGTAGTTCAAGGAGGGTGTATACGGATTGGGTAGGGATCAAATTGTAGGCGCTCTACTCCTAATCGGATGTATAATGGGTATAATTGTTTATGGATGGCTTGTATTCGTCTCCCCATGGACTTTCCAAACCTTACAGGTAACAGGCTTCGTAGCCGTTACAGGAGTTTTAGCGATACTTGCATGGATCGGTTACACCCTCGCTACGACCCCCCCACCTAAACCTATAGAGGATATAGAGAAGGAGATAGAGGAGGAATTGAAGAAAGTAGAGAAGGAGGCTGAACCTAAATCCGATACATCGGAGAAATAGCAGGCCTAAATCCCCTATCCCAGTTTTACCCTAAGAATAGAGCTATAGCAGTTGACGCTATGGTTAAAGCTATATAGGAGATCTTACATACGTGTACCTTCCGCTTAGATAGTGTTGAAGCTGTCATCGAAGCACCTATAGGTTCACATATAGAGCTATAGATGCCGTTATACCTAACTACGGTCTGAGGTAAATCTTCATCCCTTCCCTATAGGGTTAGATTCTATGTACAGTGTTTATCCGCTCCATTAAGATTCTACATTCCATTATTATGGAGGATTCAACTTAAGTTGATACATGTATGGATCGAGGATAAAACTTATAGCAGGATAACATCTAAACTGGTATACGGTCGCCTATGGAATTCTACGAGGTTATCCGGACTAGACGTAGCGTTAGATCTTTCAAACCAGATCCGATACCAGAGGATGTTCTCGAAAGAATACTTGATGCGGCACGTATAGCTCCATCCGGATCTAACCGTCAGCCATGGCTATTCATAATAGTTAAGGATTCAGAGGTTAAACGAAAGCTTGCTGAATACTGTAGTAACCAGATGTTTATAGCAGAAGCTCCCATCGTAATAGTAGTATGCGGTTTCAATATACACTATAATAGAGGTGGGTATATGGGAGATATGAGTATGCTTGTAGACTGCTCGATAGCTACGACGCATCTAATACTAGCAGCTAGAGCTGAGGGGGTGGGTTCATGCTGGATAGGTGCGTTCGATAATATGCGTATAAAGAAGCTTTTAGGGATACCTGAAGATGTAAACGTAGTAGCAGTGGTTCCTTTAGGCTATCCTAGAGAAGATGTATTCAGGGATGTATCTACGGAGGAGCGTAAGCCGCTCAACGAAGTAGTTAGGCTGGATAGATTCGACGGCTACAGCTGGTCTAGGTAGGTTAGATACGCTTCACGGTTAAACGTGCACCTAACGCATCGATCTCTATAGATGTAAACCCCTCTATATACGCTAAACTATTTAATCCTACATCTTTCAGATATACAGCTCCACTGCTTATAGTTATAAAGGCTACATCCTTAGCTACGAATCTTCTGCCATCCCGATCCTCGATGTAAGCCTTGAGGAGGCACAAAGTTCTTCCCATAAAACTTAATGAGACTTCACCGATATAAATTAGATTAAACTCTCACAGTAGTTCTACCGCTTAACCTACGCGTATAGGCTCCCAGTAGTATAGATATGAGGAGGCATACAAACATTATACCTGATAAAGTTGCGACGAATAGCTTCGGATGTAGAGAGTATATATATCCTACCGCGGCTGGTGTAGCTAGGTTTATCATAGATGATAGAGTAGATGTGACTGATAGAACTTTAGCTCTATACCTGTTATCTACGGATTCCACCTCGTTTGTTAGGAAGGTTCTCGATATAGAGTAGCCTACAGCCGAGTATAAGCCTAGTAGTATGCCTGTAGCTATAACCCCATAGGTATTCCTAGAGAGTAGAAGAACTACGGTGGCGGCTAGCCCTGATAGGTATCCTGCGAATAAAGCTCTGGTATACCCGATCCTAGACGATATTCTAGGTACTATGATCGATAGTAGTGGAAGTGAGGTGATGGATGAGCAGAATGGTAGTATGGAAGCCTCCCCTTTAGTTAATCCTACACCTCTGCTATCCACTAGGTATAGAGGCGTATAAAGTACGGAGTTATAGTATGCCGAATTGATTATGGATAATAGTATCAAGGCTAAGAGAATTCTCTCACAGGCTACGGCTTTAAGAACTTCACCATAACCTTTGAAGCTTGACAGCGTTTTCTCCTTCATAAGTCTATATCCCACCTCTGTCTCTCTAAGGTAGACCCATCTAACGATATACATAGCGCTTAACGAAACTATAGCTAAGATGAATAGGATCCTACAACCTAGATCCACACCCTTAATCGTTATAATGTATCCCGCTATCGGGGTGGTCATCGAGCCGATCGTATATGCGGTCGATACGTATGCGTAGATACCTGACCTATATTTAGGCTCCGTATCTTCGACTAGCAGGCACTCCCAGATAGGATATACTATCGACGTGAATCCTTCGAGAATATATGCTATCAATGCATATACGATATCTCTAGTTATAAGCCAGATGGTAAGTGCTGAAAGCCATGTTAAGCTATCGAGTATCATGAAAACCCTCTTCCTACCGAACTTATCTGCAAGATACCCGCCTAGTAGGGGAAAGATGGATGCTATAGCCGTGTATATGGATGAGAGGATTCCTATCTCCACCTCGGTTAGTATCACGGCTTCTCTAAGGAATATGGATCTATAGAAGAAGATCCAGCTCATAGGTATACTCCAGAGCGGCTCCGTAGCTACGAGTACCTTCGCATTCCTACCCCAGTTTTTAAACCCTACTACGACGCTATTCATGAAGCTCATGGAATCGCATCCTAAGCGTAGTAGGATTTAGACGATGGAAAACTAAAAGATAAACATAGTAGCTATAATCTACATAGGCTTCGACACGTATATCCTCCTAGCGATTATGTAGGGAGCTACTACCGGAACCTCGACCTCCCACCATTTAATCTGGTAGCATCTATCCGTAGAGTATTCCACCGACGATAGAAGCCCATGTAGACTTCCAGTTATCCTTAAACCTCTAACAGCTTTCACGATCCTCCCATCTTTAACTAGGAATGCTGCGTCTCTAGCTACAGTGGAGAAGACTCCCTCGAAATAGCTTTGAAGCCTAGTATACCAGTTATTCGTTAGGATTAATCCCTATCTAAGCGTCGAGGGTATCTCATCCTCTTTCAGATCACCGGGTTTAAATCTGAGATTCCAAGGTTCGGGTTTAGCCCAACCGGCATTGCCAGTGCTCTCGATGTTAAATTTTGATGCGGTCTTAGAGTTATGTAGTAGATTCTCGAAGATCCCATCAGATATTATAGTGGTGACTCTCGTAGGTATACCTTAATCATCGAAGCCGGTAGATCTAGGTAGATTGTCGGATACGCCATCATCCTCTATACAGACACTTTCGGATGCTACTCTATCGCCAGGCTTAAACCTTGAGAGAAAGGATAAACCGAGGTATACTTGGAGAGCTGAAGCCATATCCCCTATAACGTTAACTATATTCCCTACGATCATAGGGGATAGAGCTAGATCGTATACGCCAGGCTCTATGGGTTCAGTTCCCTTGGATAAGTATGCATACATCCCAGCTCTTCTACCAACCTCCTTTATACTGTATTCATCTAGTCTCCTCCCTCCATAAGCCCATTGACCGGATCCATCTCCGAAAAATGCCCTAAGATAGCATTCAATCCCCGTCGAATCCTCCTGGAGTTCGACGCCTTCGCTGGTAGTTAAAGCTTTAGATGATAGAGAGATTGAGAGGGCTCCGGCATAATTTTCCGCCCCTCGCCGGAGGCTTCATCGATCATCATCCATGCATAATCGATAAGATCGGATCTATCATCCATTAGTTTTACTATCTTCACATCCACTAGATGTAAGGGTTTAACTTTGTGAGGTTTAGGTAGTGGAGCGTTATATTGGGGAAGCTTCGATAGGCTTAGATGATTCATGAAGATCTATAAATCTATGTTTTACTCGCTCTATATCTGGCGTTCTATACTCGCATAGAACTATCCTACCATCCCTAGCCAGGTATAAGTAGATGCAGGTATCGATCCATGATTGCGTAACTGTAGGTTCACCTGAAAACTTCACCATAACGATCCTACTGGATACAATCTTACAAGCAGCTTCGTTAAACCCAGCCTTTAACCCCTCTTCGACCATAGATTTAGAGATATCTAGTAAACTCATGATACAGACACCCCTAGCTTAACACCTCTAAGCCTAACATCAGGACCGCCAAACCATACCGGCACCCCTTGCATAGGCTCACCCTTACCGCATAACCCAGCTTCAAACATAACTCTACAACCCTTAGCATCCATCTTAGAGTAGAAATCTCTAGTCGTTATCTCTAGAACTGGATTTCTTACAGGCTCCTTCAATTCTCCGCCTACTATCCTATAAGCTTCGAGCCCTACGTATCTCTGATTCCATCTCTCATCATCTATATTCCACTCCATATAGGATGATATGTAGACGCCTTCACCTATATCTTCGACTAACTCTTCGAAGCTACAGTTACCAGGGGTTAGATACGTATTGCTCATCCTCACTATAGGTTCACTTCGATAATTCCTCGCACGAGCTGAACCGTTACTCTCCACCCTGAATACATGTGCAGTCCACCTATTATGCAGGAATTCCTCGACCACGCCTTCTCTATAGAGGAACTTAGCTCTCGCAGCTACGCATTCATCATCATAGAGGTAGAAGCCGAAGCTTCCAGGTATAGTGGGATCATCCACTACTGTAGCATGCTGTGAGCCTATATCTAATCCTTTCATCGAAGGCTTTATGAAGCTTAACCCAGCTTAAGCCGCCTCCCTACCTAGGATCCTATCAGCTTCGCATGGATGCCCGCAGCTCTCATGGATTATCAACCCGACCAGCTCGCTTCCGATAACTACATCTACGATCCCGCTAGGTGGCTTTACGCCTTCGAGTAGAACTCTCTCTCAAGTCTACGGGATTCATCCTCTATCTTTTCGTCTATACGCTGCTCTTTAAGCTTCTCGATCCCGCCTGAAAATCCATACTCTTTAACCCTCTGTATAGATCCTTTTACAGAGTCGCGTAACACTATATTGTACTTGAATGCTAATCTCGGGATCCTACTCTTAACGAACCCGCCATCGCTATTCACTACGAGCTTCTCCTCGATCATCTCTGTATACTCTACCGAGAATACTTCCAACTCAACCTTCCTCAAAGCCTCTTTAAGCGATGAGTATATCAATTTATGAAGCGAAACCTTATCATTCATACTATATGCATCGAAAGATTCCTTCCCCCTCACCTCATATGTGATCGATCCAAGCTTAACTTCAAAGAAGCTTATGGGTTTACGCATATATCTCCTAGATGCTCTAGCTCTACCTACTGCCTCCCTTATACATCTAGAGATAGAATCGGAATCCATACTGTTAATCGAGGAGAAGCCTAATGCTCCATCCATAAGAACCCTTACGGCTAATCCTTCCTCCACCTTATCATCTATATTGATAGGTATACCATTCCTAGAGGATATCGATACAACTATATTCTTCTGGATACGAGCTTCAGAGTAGGAAACTCCAAGTTTACAGGCTTCATCTACGACTGATTCGAGTATATCCTCCAAACAGGACACTTAGCATACTCTAGCTATAGAGTGATCCGGCTAAAACGTTTCTACCAGTAACCTTAGAATACTCTGGATGTATGATGGCCTTATGGATGAATCTAGGATATAGTATAGTATCTACTCCACATAGATAGCCGGCTTCCAAGGAGTAGATTTAGATGCTCTACCAGCCGGATCGTAGATTCCACGCTCACCTTCTAAGTAGATTTCAACCCTACATTTCAATTCTCTCTCCAGGAACGGCTTAGCCTCTTCGAGGAATTTCTTCAAAACATCTAGAGATACCTTTGAGTATAGTTCAACCTTAGCTCTACCGAGTTTTAAAGCTTCTCTAGTTACCTCTGAAGCGAATCTACCTATCCTATCCATATAGGCTTTGATCTCAGGATCAACTCTACACTTCTCGATCAACGTTTTAACCTCCATCGAACCTGAGGAGAGTATATCTGGGATATACGATGCAACCCTCCATTTGTATGGCGACGATAGATAGTAGCATATCCGCGAGGCAGGCTTCCTTATAAGCTTCAAAATCTCCCTAGTATCGGATAGGAGGCTTCTAAGAATATCTTCACATGCTTCAAGCACTATATCTCTGAAGCTAGGTGATGGGCTTGGATACATCTGAACGGATGCAAATCCTTCACCGCCTAGTATATGCCATGCTTCCTCAGCTGTGAACGGAGCTAGTGGAGCTAGGAGTAGAGCTCTAACCTTCCATATACTCTTTAAAACAGCTTTCGTTAACCCATCTAAATACTCGTTGGCGCCCACTCTAAGCTTATACCATGATATATCCTCGTCGAGTCCATACACTATACTCTGAACAGCATCCCTAACCTCTAATTCTTCTAAAGCCCTCCTAGCCTCATCTATCCTTGCTTGAAGCCTGCTTAAGATCCATCTATCAGGTATCCTAAGCTTATCCACGACTAGATCTAGCTCGACGGCATCTTTAAGCTCTTCAGCTTCCATAAGGAATTTCTCAAGCCAAGCTTTAAACGATAAAGCTACGCTACGCTTGAAATCTACATCTTGTAGTAGGCTTGCGACGGATAGGAGCGATAGTCTTAAAGCATCCGCTCCATACTCTCTTATAGCGTTTCTCAAAGGTATTATGTTACCTAGGCTCTTAGACATCTTCTTCCCCTCCATCATAACGCTTCCGTTTACTACGATTTGTCTAGGCCAGAATTTCTCAGGGAATATCGCTACATGATTGAATAGGAAGAATGATAGATGATTGCTTACCAGATCCCTACCTGAATGCCTGCTATCGAGTGGGTAGAAGTATTCGATCTCCATCCTTATAGATTCGAGTATATCTCTAGGTATACCTGTAGATCGTGATACATCGTCTACATCCCCTAATCCTAGGATAACATAGTCGAAGAATTCTAGATTCATCTGTTCGGGTTTAAAACCATATAGATTCACGTATTTCGAGATAAGATAGTAGACCATATAGATTGTGCTATCCGAGAGGGATTCTATAACCCAATCTGGATTCCATGGAAGCCTGGTACCTAATCCAACCCTTCTCGCGCATGCTTTCTCCCTAAGCCAATCGACTACGTTATGAAATTCAGCTTTAAGTGCTTCAGGCTTTATACTCATCTCATCTATAAGTCTATGGACTATACTCTTCCATTCGGGATCACCATAGTCTATGAACCATTGATCCTCAAGTATCTTAACCATACATAGCGCTCCACACCTACAGTAAACCGGGTGATTCATTATATCATACATACGGGATGCTAAACCTTTAGCTTCAAAATCCTCGGTTATCCTAATCCTAGCTTCACTTACAGGTAATCCGCCGTATGATGGTATATCATCCCTCATAAATCCCCTATGATACTCTGCTCTATACACATCCTGGGTAGCATCCTCAAGCTTAGGATCCGTCTGACTCTCTATACCGTACCTTTCGACTACATCTTTAGCAGGCGTATCGGAATAGCCGTCTACACGTATCACAGGTTTCACTTCGATCGCATCGAATATACTCTGATCTAAGCCATCTACACCTCTAGCTTTAATCTCTTTCAACGCTACATAGTCATACGGTGCATGAGCTGGTACCGACATAACGATGCCAGTTCCATGACTTGGATCCACGAATTCTGCAGGTAGTATAGGTATGGTTGAACCTGTAGCAGGGTTTAACACTGTTAAACCGATTAGAGCTGAACCCTCCATGGATTCGCAGGCTTCTACGAATCTATTCTGGAGTTTAAGCTTCTCCAGAGTTTTCACGCTGACGATCCAGTACTCGCCATTGACTTTAGCCTTCACGTAGCTACCCTTAGGATTAACCCATAGGTTAACCGCTCCGAATACTGTTTCAGGTCTAAGCGTAGCTGCGGGTAGTATGCATCCATCTCCAAGCTTAAAATGTATTAGGGTGAAGATGCCTATCTCTGGTTCAACATCCCCCTGCGTATCATGCTGACCTACAGGTCCAGAGCAGCTTGGACACCATCCAACCGGATGGCTTCCCTGCTTAACGTAACCCTTCTCCCTCAACTTGAAGAACTGCCATTCTATGAATCGACTGTAATGCGGATCGATAGTCGTGAACTCCCTCCTCCAATCTATCGAATACCCCATCTCATCCATACCACGCTTTATCTCCTCGTGGAAGTATCTAGCTACCTTTATAGGCTCATCGAACCCGTCTACTACGTATTCAGGTACACCGTACACCTCTATGAAAAGCCTCCTAAGCTCTTCATCCCCTCCCCTAAGTCTTTTAACCATAGCGACGATAGGCGTCCCAGTGTAGTGGAACGCCATCGGGAATAAGACGTTGAATCCGCACATACGCTTATACCTAGCATATACGTCTGCGATCGTATACGTCCTTCCATGACCTATATGCTGCGGGCTATTAGGGTAAGGATAGGCTACCGTTATGAAGAATTTAGGTTTATCGCTTCTAGGATCTGCTTCGAATACCTTATAATCCCTCCACATCTTAAGCCACTTACCCTCTATAGAACTCATATCGATTCTCAAATCTCGATCGGCTCCCTTCCACCTTCGATATCAGAAGCAAGGAGATAGAGATATAAACCTATCCTATATCATCCTTACTAAGGTTATGAGCCAGGATGAATTAACCTTAAGGTATATTGAGAGGACGCCTACCTCGCGTAAGCTATACGAGAGAGCGGTGAGGGTTATACCTGGAGGAGTATCGCATAACATAAGATTCTTCGACCCATACCCATTCTATACGGTTAGAGCTAAAGGCGCGTATATATGGGATGTTGATGGGAATAAGTACTGCGATTACTGGATGGGGCATACAGGTCTAATACTAGGCCATTCACCAGATGTAGTCGTAGAAGCTTTGAGTAAGCAGATAGGGAACGGGACGCATTACGGTACTGTGAATACCCTAGAGTTAGAGTTAGCGGAGAAGGTTACGGGGATCGTCCCATGCGCTGAGATGGTGCGCTTCTGTAATAGCGGAACAGAAGCTACGATGTACGCAGTCAGACTTGCTAGAGCCTATACCAAACGTAAACGTATAGTGAAGATAACGGGTGGATGGCATGGTGGGAATACTCTACTCAATAAGTATGTATCGCTACCCTTGGATAAACCCGAATCTACAGGTATAAATTTCGAGGAGCAGATGTATGTAGATGCTATACCGTTCAACGATCTGGAAGCTTTCAGAAGTATACTTTCCAGTAAACGCGGTGAGATCGCCTGCATAATAGTCGAACCTATGCTTAAGGGATGTATACCTGCAGATAGGGATTATCTGAAGGGGCTTAGGGAGGAAGCGTCTAGGAGCGATGTAGTACTAATATTCGATGAGGTTATAACTGGGTTTAGATTGAGTCTAGGAGGAGCGCAGGAGTATTACGGGGTTGAAGCTGATATGGTTACTATGGGTAAGATCCTAGGCGGAGGATTACCTATCGGCGCCGTCGCAGGTATATCCGAGATAATGGAGAGAGCCGATCCTAAGAGGTATGGTAAGGGGGAGTTATGCTGGATAGGTGGAGGGACATTCTCAGCTAACCCGTTAACTATGACCGCTGGCTTAGCGACTATAAAGTTCTTGGAGGAGAATAGAGGGGATGTTTACGGTAAGATAGGTAGGCTTGGAAAGGAGGCTCTTAGAAGGATAGATAAGCTTCTAGAAGACTATGGAGTTATGCATGCGGTCGTAGGATTAGAATCGCTTCTGAATATATTCGTTACGAATAGGTGTATCGATATCAGGAGGTATGAGGATTTCGAGTATATAGACCATAAGCTAACGCAGAGATTCTACAAAGCACTTATGCTGAGAGGGATATTCTTCCTACCAGAACATACAGGAGCTATATCTTACGCACATAGCGATGAGGATATAAACCACCTAGTACTATCAGTCGAAGAAATACTGGTAGAGCTATTCAGACGATGTTAAGAGCCGATCATACGCATTGATATACTACCGATACGTGATACCGATGATGCTAGGATGAATCCGAGGGGGATCGTATAAGCGGCGAGCGATGAATTGAATATAGCTACTAACGGTAGATAAGCTATCACGATATAAACAGGTAGAGCGAATCCTATCGGTGGAGGTTGTTGAAGGCATAAATAATTCACGATACTCATTATAGCAACCCTAAACACTATACCTAACGCTATCACGAGGATTATAAGTTGTCTCCGCCCGCTTATACTCATCCTTCTGGATATGTCGAGTGTCAACCACATACCCGTAAGCATACTAACGATAGCTACTAGATTATAGAATGGTCCTGTAGGATTCGCGCCTGGAAAAACTAGTAGGAGAATCAACGTATTGATTAAAGCTATAGATACACCCACCTTAAACCCATAGATAAGAAATGCAGCTACTATCGGTATCTCCCAGAACTGGTAGTATAGGAATGGAGCATACGGAGCTGGGAATTTTAACGGAGAAAGATTGAGGATTAACGTTAAAGCGGCGAATACTATCACTACAGCTACTCTATAACTCCTAGCTGCTTTCATAGACTGTGATAGACTAGTTTCTACGATCCCTAATTTAATTATACTTATCTATGAATATTTACTCATAAATGAGTAGAAAAGAATTAATCCCACACTACACCTATCCTACCATTAGAAGGGATAGACGCGGGGGTGGCAGAGCCAGGTTAAATGCGCGGGACTCAAGACTATCAAAGGTGGGTTATCCCGTGGGCGTAGGCCCTACGTGGGTTCGAATCCCACCCCCCGCATCGTTTAATCCATACTTCCATCTCCATTCGAACCGTCTGCTTTCCTGTATTCCTAGAGGCTTTAGTATTCTAAAGGTTATGGGTTCCTGAGTACAAATCTTTAACTACTATAGGCATATAGAAATCTATGATCCGGATCTACGAGAGAATGCTGTGGAAACCCTGGGGCTCTTAGCATATTATCTAAAACTTTTTAGGTGATGGATAATCCCTCTTAGTCGTAGGGTTTATGTTAAAGGAGGCGGCTGGGGGTGGATATATTCGGTATATATCTGCTGAATCTAGCGGTAACCGTTGGTATGTTTATCGTTTTGATCTTCAGGGCGTGGATAGAGTTGAAGCATTATAGGATGATGTGGGCTGAGATGGAGTGGAAGAGGACATCTCAGGTTGTAGGACGCATACTTAGAGCGGAGAAGGAGTTATTCTCGAAGATGGATGGTGGGGATGAATTATACCAGCTTCTATGTAAGATCTTCGACGTGGATGATGATTAGCGTCTAAAGGTTTAAGAAACCTGTGTATATCTATGATCTGATCCGGTGGCTTTATGTTGAAGATAGTGGATGTTAAGGTGCGTGAATTCCTTCTTCCGAAGCCTAGAGTGCCGTCTAAGCCGTATTTTAACGCGATAATCCTGCGTAGACCTAGTATTGAGAGGCGGGTTCGTATAACTCAAATCGAAACAGATGAGGATGTTACAGGCTTCTGGTTTGGAGGGAATCGAGAGGTTATAGAGAGGCGTATTAAGCCTAAATTGCTGGGTGAGAATCCTTTGATGTTGGAGCGTTTATGGCAGAAGATGTATATGGGTGGGGATAGGAAGCCTGTAGCTAAAGGCGACTATATAGCTGCTATGAGTTGTGTCGATAACGCTCTATGGGATCTAGCCGGTAAGATCCTAGGGCAACCCGTATACAGGCTTCTCGGCGGTTATAGTAATCGTGTTAGGGCTTACGCAGCCGGGGGATACTATACGGAGGAGGGATCTGTAGAGGATCTGGTTAGGGAGATGTCTAGGTATATAGCGGAGGGGTTTACGGCTGTTAAGATGAAGGTTGGCGGTTGGAGGTTCGGTATAGATATGAGGATGGATGTGGAGAGGGTTAAAGCTGTTAGGGAGGCTCTAGGAGATGATGTAGATATAATGGTTGATGCTAATAATGCGTGGAACGCCTACGAAGCTAAACGTTTCGCGAAGCTTGTAGAACCCTATCATCCATACTGGTTTGAAGAACCGGTGAACCCGGATGATATCGATGGAAGTATAGAGGTTAGGATGTCTACGACGATACCTATAGCTTCAGGTGAGAATGAATTCACTAGATACGGTTTTAGGGATCTTATATCTAGGAGGGCTGTGGATATAGTTCAAGCCGATCCTAATATAGCCGGAGGGCTTACAGAGGTTCGGAAGATAGCATCTATAGCCGCGGCATATCATATCGATTTCGCTCCGCATGGAAACCATATAATAGGTAGTCACGCGGTAGCAGCATTCCCCAACGGCTTGATAGTAGAATGTTTCCCGAAATCGAGTCCCTATAGAGATCCGGATGTATATGGGATCTATAGGGATCCTATAGAGGTTAGGGATGGATGGATAGAGATACCGGATAAGCCGGGTTTCGGTGTGGAACTAGATGAACGGATAGCCGCTAGATACGAGGTGGGGATCGAGGGGTAGCTGAGGTTTGAATACGTTTAGGTTTTTCATATAGATTCCGTAACCCTCCTCTCCCTTATCACAGCTTTAGTCCATCCCCCATACTTTACCCATGATAGAGATAGGATTCCTCCTATGAAGTTGCTTATAGCTAGGGATAGCCATGCCCCGAAGGAGCCCATACCCATGGTGAACGCTAGTATGTATCCTAACAGAATTCTTAAACCCCATAGCCTGAATACCCCTATGAGTGTAGGTGCTAGCGTATGCCCGGATCCTCTACCGGTGGATAAAGCTACTTGGAATAAACCGAAGAATGGTATGGATGGTAGTACTATCTGAAGGAATAGGGATGCTTCACCTATTATATCTATATCGTCTGCGAATATATCTGCAAGATTCCATCTCATAGGATATAGTAGAGCGGCGCCTACCGCTACACCTAGGAATATCGCTAGAGCCGATTTCAAAGCTATCTCTCTAGCTCTCGCATCCTCACCTGCACCTAGATTCTGCCCTATCATAACGGCTGTCGCCCCCGTCAACCCCCAAAGAGCTGCATCCGCTATATCCATTATGATGAAGCCTATAGCATACGCCGCGGCGGCTACAACCCCGAGCATATTGATTATCCTTAGCTGGATTAGGAAGGCGAAGCCGTTCATCAAACCTGTAGCGAGTATCGGTAACCCTATACGCATAACGATACGTATCCATCCAGCATCTATATTCTTCGTGAATCTCAACCTGATTTCAGGATAGCTCCTAACGAATATGATAGCCATACCCGATATAGAGATGATCTTACCTACGACATCCGTGAGGGCTGCACCTATAACGCCTAATCTAGGGAAGGGGCCTATACCTAATACGAAGAATGGATCGAGCACCATATTCACGGCTACAGCCACCATATTGATGAACGCAGGCCTCCTAGTATCGCCTAACGCTTGAAGTATCGTAGTACAGGTTAACACTATGTAGTTGAGAAGGATATCTATGGATATAACAGCGGAGTAATCTATAACATAGCCTAGCATCTCCTCAGGCGTTGATAGTATCACCGTGAATATATATCCTCTCAGACTGAATAGTAGTAGGCATAGGAAGAGGCCTGAAGCAGCTGAGACCGTTAGGAAGCGTGAAGCTTCTAGCGTAGCCTCCCTGAAAGATCTCCTACCTATATACTGGGATACTATGCTGAGGTTAGCAGCGTTCAACGCGTTGAGGAGAGCTTGAAATAGCATAAGGATGGGGCGTGTCTGCCTCGGTGCAACAACGCTGAACTCGCTATAACTACTAAGCCAGTATGCATCGGCGACGTTGTAAGCTATCGTAACAAGCTGGTTGAGCATGGGAGGTATACCAAGCCAAATAAGTGTACGTAGTATAGGCCCCCTAACTATCCTATCCCTATACCTACCTATAGTGCGATACTCTGTATCATCTGGGTTATCAGCCATAACCCACTCCTAGTTCGGAGACCCCACTCTCATAAAAGGATTTCACCGATCGTATATGATAGCCTATACTCTCCTACCTTTCACCTAAGCTAGATCTAGCATCTATGTAGATCGATCCTACTACGATTTACTCCTAGTATACTCATCGATTTTAAGATTCATCGTTAAATAGCTTACCGTAAAACCTAGGGATCTATATAGCGATAGAGCAGCTTCGTTTCTCGGATCTACTTCGAGATAGATCTCGGATACACCTTTACTTCTAAGTTTATCTACTAGGATCGTTAGAAGCCTCCTACCTATACCCATACCTCGATACCCTTCATCCACGACTAAGAATTCTATGAAGCCGTAACGCTCACCCTCCACATTCTCTATCGATCCTATAACGTATCCTCCTCCAGCTCCCACTATCTTTCCATCAACCTCGGCTACCAGTATGATACCGCTTCTAGAGATCTTCCTGAGGAACCTCTTAATTATCCTAGGCTTACTAGGTTTACCTTCGAGGAATACTAGCTGTTTAAGAAGGTTTACGACAGCATCAGCATCCGTATGCCTATACCTTCTCACGACAGCGTTTAAGACTCAATTGCTCTCAACCATCATGATAGATCTACCGATCCTGATACTTAGCTAGGAAGGTGGAGGATTTATATAAGGTTTTCCACTCGATATCCTCCACTACTAGGGTTAGAGGTTCACGATCAGCTCATCTAATCCATCGCTACTGAACTCCAAGCTAAGTCGATACAGCAAACTAGAAGTGGATAGCTCTTAGTAGATCCATTTATAGCTTCTATCGAAGCTAAACTATATAGTAGTATTCATAGATTTAATAGGGTTAGGTATATTAGTCGAACGATACGGAGCATAATTCGAGGTGAGACAGGTTGAAGATAGGTTGTACAGCATATTCCTACCGTAAACCCATCATCGAAGGTAGGATGAAGCTGGAGGATTTCATAAGAATCTGCGGAGGATATAGGCTTGACGGCGTCGAGCTTACAGGCTACTACTTCGAATCGATCGATAGAGATTATCTTAGGAGGATTAAGAGGCTATGCCTAGATTACGGCTTAGATATCTATGGTACGGCTACTAGGAGCGATTTCTGTAAGAATTCTAGGGATGATAGGATGAGGGAGGTTGAGCATGTTAAACGATGGGTTGAGGTAGCATACTTCCTAGGAGCACCGACTCTAAGAGTATTCGCAGGTAGGATACCTGAAGGCTATAGCTTCGATGAAGCGTTAAACTGGGTTGTCGAATCGTTGAGGATATGCGGATCCTACGGTGAGGAGTATGGTGTAGTTATAGCCGTGGAGAATCATGGGGGGATAACATCTACAGTCGAGCAGGTATCTAGAATACTGGATTCTGTAGGTTCAGAATGGGTTAGATTAACCCTAGATTTAGGAAACTATAAGGTGGATCCGTATAGGGAGATAGCTGAGAGTATAAAGTATGCTGTGAATATACATGCGAAATGCTATAAGCCTACGCCTACAAGGGTGGATGAAGTTATAGACTACCCTAGGATAATACCCCTACTAAGGGAGCATAACTATAACGGCTATCTATCCATAGAGTATGAGGGGGCTACACCGGCTGAAGAAGCCGTGCCAATAGTCGTAGAAGGTTTGAGAAAGCTTCTGGGTAGGGTGGAGTAGGATACCTATAGATGGAATGGGTAGAGTGGATGAGGGG
>CAZBGY010000001.1:89267-186901 GCA_964491605.1 uncultured Candidatus Bathyarchaeia archaeon | reverse complement strand
TGGTGCGTGGATTTCTAGTTAGGCTGGTGGGATGATAGATCGTGAATCCTGATAAGCCTGTTAGGTTTGGTATACTAGGGTTAGGTGTTGGTTATAGTAAGGCTAAGCGGTGTGCCGAATCTAGAAACTGTGTTGTAGCCGCCGTATGTGATCTACAGGAGGAGAAGGCGAGGAGAGTTGCTGAGGAGTTTAAATGCCGCTGGTATACGGATTACGATGCTATGCTCGATAGCGGCGATATAGATTGCGTAGGCGTTTTCACACCTAGCGGTATGCATATGGATCACGCTTTGAAGGCTATAAGAAGGGGGCTCCATGTATTCGTAACTAAGCCTATGGATATAGATGTGGAGAAGTGCCGTATAGCTATCAGGGAGGCTGAGAAAGCTAACCTAGTCTTAGCGGTGGATTTCGATCTTAGGTATCAAGATATCAATCAGAAGATATGCTATGCTATACAGAAGGGGTTGATCGGTAGAGTCTTCCTAGTCGATATCTTGATGAAGTGGTTTAGGGATGAAGCATACTATAAGGGTGGGTATCCACCTGGGTGGAGGAGTAGTAGACGCTATGAGGGAGGATCCGCAGCTAACCAGGGAGTACACTTCATAGATCTAGTTCAATGGTGGATGGGAGGGGTTGAATCCGTACAAGGGTTATCTGGAACATTCACGCACGATATAGAAACCGAAGATTGCAGCGTAGCTGTAATGAAGTTTAAGAGTGGAGCATTCGGAACCCTTACGACTACTACGTCGAGTATACCGCATCTAGGAACTAGGATAGAAGTTAACAGCGATAGGGGATCCATGATATGGAAGGATGGAAAGATAGAATTCTTCCACCTAAAGGATGGGGATATATCGGTAATAGATTCTATAGCTTTACCAAGCGATAGACCTACCAATATATTCGAGGATATGGCGAACGCTATCCGTAAGGGAGGGAAGCCTATGGTCGACGGTAGGGAGGGATTGAAGAGCGTCATGGTATTCAACGCGATATATGAATCTTCGAAAACTGGGAGGGCTATAAAGATAGAGGAGACGTCTATATAACCTAGCTAACGATATCTAGCGGTATAGTGATGTATTATCTAACGCCCTGGGCGGGATTTGAACCCGCGTCCAGCGGGCGACAGCCGCTGATGCTAGGCCGGGCTACACCACCAGGGCTTTCTAAGGCATCTTAACTTTTCCTAGAAACTTCTTATTAAATCTTCTCCATAACGAGGATGGCTTTATCTATGGATTTAATGCTACAGTCCATATCCAAGCTGTATGCCTTCACCATATTGGTGTATTAGGTAAGAGCTATATGCGCGGAGCGCGGATCTACACGAATCTGATAAGTATGATTCGTGTGTTAGCTATCGTCGGTAGTCCTAGGATAGGGGGTAATACTGAGATATTAGCTAGCGAAGCTCTCAAAGCTGCGGCTGAGGAGGGGGCTGAGATCGAGATGGTGAGGCTTGCGGAGAGGGAGGTTAAACCATGCGATGCATGCCTTACCTGTAGGGTTACTAAGGATTGTCGTATAAAGGATGGCTTTCAGGAAGTATTCGATAGGATGGTTGAAGCTGATGGTATAATACTTGCTACACCAGTATACTTCGGTTCCGCTACACCTCAGATTATGGCTCTACTGGATAGAGCTGGGTATCTATCCGTGGCTAAGGGTAGGGTTTTCGAGAATAAGGTTGGTGGAGCTATAGTCGTAGCTAGGAGGGCTGGACATAATTTCACCCTAGCTCAACTACTATTCTTCCTCCTACATCAAGGTATGATCATCCCAGGATCTACGTATTGGACTATAGCTTTCGGTAGGGAGAAGGGAGATGTCGCTAAGGATGTGGAGGGTGTGAATACGGTTAGGATTATGGCTAAGAAGATAGTTTGGCTTATAAAAAGGATTAAAGGAGTAGGATAGATGAATGTCAATATATGACACGATGAAATAGGTCATTCATCCATATAGTTAATGTTTAAATAGACGTTTGTCAATATGATAGCGGTTGTTATGTACAGGAGATCTATAGAGGAGGCTGTAAAGCTTCTCAGAGAGAATAGTGTTAGATGGGTTCATTCAGCTTTCGTCGATGTGAGGGGTATAATGCATGATATAGTCGTACCTGCTAGAGAGTATATCGAGGGGGATGCGTTCAAGTATGGTGTAGGATTCGACGGATCATCTGTAAGAGGGTTTAGGGATGTAGAGGAATCTGATATGGTTCTAATACCGGATCCTAGAACCTTAGCTGTAATACCGTGGATAGGAGGGGAGCTTCAAAGGAGCGCTATAGTTCTGGGGGATGTCTACGAATCCTATGGTGAAGCGGAGCCGTCTGAGGTATGCCCGCGTGGATATGTAGCTAAGCGAGCCGAGAGGATGAGTAGAGATTTAGGGTTCGATGCTTTCATAGGAGCCGAGATGGAGCATTTCGTATTCAAATCCGTAGATCCGACTAAGCTTGTATGGGATCTATGGGTTAGCCCTAAGGGTTACACAGATGAGTGTTGGGGTGCACCTAGAATCCTACCTGAATCACCGGAGATAACCCCAGGCGGATATATACTTAAACCTAAGGATGCTTATCTACGCCCACCACCTGAGGATACAACCCTTGATTATCGTAACGAGGTTGCCTCCATACTAGAGGATAGCTTCGGATTCAGGATAGAGAGGCATCATCACGAGGTAGCTACCGCAGGTCAGGTGGAGGTGAACTTCAGGTTCGGTAAGCTTGTGGAAACTGCTGATAGAGTCGTATACTATAAGTTTGTAGCTAAGAATATCGCTAGGATGCGGGGGCTTATAGCCACGTTCATGCCTAAACCGGTATATCTCGATAACGCTAGCGGTATGCATATACATGCATCATTATGGATGGGGGATAGGAATATCATGTACGATAGCAGCGATAGCTATGCTGAGTTAAGCCAGGAGGCTAGATACTTCATCGGAGGCCTCCTAGATCATGCTCGAGCTTTAACAGCAGTATGCTGCCCAACTGTTAACTCCTATAAGAGGCTTGTACCTGGGTTTGAAGCTCCGATATACATAATGTGGTCTAAACGTAACAGATCAGCTCTAGTTAGGATACCTATGTATCTTAGAGGTGGGGAGTATGCCTCATATAAGCGTATCGAATATCGTGCAGCAGATCCTTCTTGTAACCCATACCTCGCATTCTCATGTATACTCGCAGCCGGACTCGACGGTGTAAGGAAGAAGATAGATCCCGGGGATCCTGTGGATGAGAATGTATACAAGCTTACGGATGAGAGACGGAGAGCTTTAGGTATAAGGGAGCTTCCGAGTACGCTTAAAGAAGCTTTAGAGGAGATGGAGTGTGATGAGGTCATCCACCAGACGCTAGGAAGCCATATATTCGATAAATTCATAGAATACAAGATGGAGGAGTGGAGGCAATACTCGATGTATATAACGCCGTGGGAGGTAGTGAGATACCTAGACTGCTAGATCTCGATCATACACGGTATCCACTTAGCCTAGGTGTAAAGGTATAAGTAGGTTTAGCCTCAGAAGATATCGATAGGTGTCTACCAGGTTTGAGAGCATACATATTCATAAGAACTAAACCTGGGACATCCGAGAACGTCGTTAAGAGGATTAGGGAGAGGGTGAGCGAATCCATACTAGCAGATTCTATATATGGTAGGTTTGACGCTATAGTCGTAGTGGATGTTCCGAGTTTCGAGAGGTTGAACGAGATAGTGTACAAGGTTATAGCTAGCGACCCAGATATAGTTCATACAGAGACATCGTTAACCCTATCCTAGGAGGAATGTACACCATGGATCCTAATCCTAAGACTCTTCGAAGGAGGCCTATAAGAGCGTTCGTACTCGTAACTACGAAGCCAGGTACATCCGAGGAGATAGTCCGCTCTAGGAGGATAAAGGGTGTTAAGCTTGCAAACTCTGTCCTCGGAAGATACGATGCGGTAGTGGTGATAGAAGCTGAAAACCTAGATGAATTGAAGAAAATAATCTACGAAGTGGTGGAGCAGCAGCCTAACGTTATACGTACGGAGACTTTGATATCCCTACAACCATAGCTAGGTGATAGTGTTAGTATCGTAATAGCCGGGTATAATCTAACCGTAGAGTTTTATCGATAACTTAAATCCTCTCCTAACCGAGCATACGCTAAGCCCTCTTAGAGATAGCTATATTACGTTTAAGATACTAGTTGCATCAAACCGTTATGGTAGCTGTCTATGCTTTAGGATCTCCGATATTTCTGAGGCTATATTGAGGTTGCAGCATGCGATCACAGAGCTTCTAACACCTGGCTCCAGCTTAGGCTTCAACCTAGCTAGATATCTATCGAATAGGTAGCCTCCAGCTTCCTCTAGTATGAAGCCTGCTGCGGCGAAATCTGTAAGTCTAAGTATGCCTCTCAGATCTATGAATGCTTCCAATCTACCGGCTGCAACCATGCATATCTCTAGAGCATCGGATCCCATGCATCTAACGTGAGCTGCTCTCCCGACTATATCTAAGAGGCTTGAAGCCGTAGAGCTATCTATAGCTTCCTTGAAGTTAAGATCTACTGCTACCATAGCCTCATCTAGGCTTGGTATACTCGATGTTTTCAGAGATTTACCGTTAAGGTATGCCCCCGCACCCCTACATGCTTCGAATACCTGGTCTAGAAGCGGATTCACTACTACTCCTGATTCGATCGTATCCCAGCTGGATCCATCAGCTATAGCTAAGCTTAGAGAATATAGCGAATATCCTCTGAGAAGGTTCGTAGAACCGTCTATAGGATCTAGTATGAGTATCGGTGGCCCTCCACCACCCCATGAAATAACTCCGCTCTCCTCTGTGATTAAAGCTGCATTCTTCAATCTTTGTTTAAGCATCCTAGCTATAGAAGCTTCAACCTCTAAATCTATATCCTCCAGCCTTCCTTCAGATAGTAGTCTACGTAGTGTCTTCGCACCTTCACTTAACGCTTCCACGAGTAGCTCGGATCCATCCATACCGGTTACATAACTCTAGTATACGACAACCTTATTAACGCCTTCTATCCTCAGGAGCTCCGGTATTATATCTCCCGGTATAGGCTTCTCGGTTATTATCGTAAGCTTAGGCTCAGGGTGTAGATCTGGATCATCCGCTACAGCTTGCCTTATACTTATACCTCTCCTCGCTATAGCTTGAGCCGCACCGGCTAGTATACCCTTCATCCTAGAGTCGGCGTATATCTCGATCACGCCGTAGCCTAGGAGTTTAGCTACATCCCTGAGGAAGGCGCCTGAAGGCTTAAGCTTAGAGAATATCTCTCTTAGAAAATCATCTTCCAGTATGCTTTTAGCCGTAGCTTTAACCGTCCTCCGATCTACACCTAGAGCCCTCGCTATCTTAGCTTCATCCATCTCTATGGGTCCACAGTATATCTTACCATCGAGATCGATCCTTAAACCTAGTTCGACTAGCATCCTAGCAACTTTAAGTCTTCCAGGATACTCTTCGAAGTGCTTAGCTATCTTACTCCACAAAACTATTCTTAGACGTAGTAAAATAGACAATATCGCTATATAAGGTTTCCCATTCAAGTAGAAGCCTTCATCAAAGCATCCATATCCTCAGCTAATTCCTTTAAAGAAGCTACACCTACCATCACGGATTTTACGCCTAGGGATCTGAATATATAGCGAAACGCATCGATCGGAGCAACCCTCCCTCCCGCTAAGGGTTTTATAGCTATAACCCATCTACTGGTTCCCCTTACAGCGGATTCCACGCTATCTTTAGATGGAAGCATCAAAGCACCGATAGGGTTTAAAGGTGTTACATATCCTTCGAAAACTAGATCTGACTCCTCTAGTATAGGTATAACGGAGCCTGCATGATGGGATCCTAATAGTATCCTAGTGAAACCTAGGCTTCTAAGGGTATCTATACACTCCCCTACAAGATCTAGTCTACGAGTTAAGACTAGGAAATCGATCTCCGAACCTAGCTCTACGAATAGACATTCATCCGGCTTGAAATATGACGCTCTACTCTCAAGCAGCTCTAGATCTAAGGATAGCTCTTGGAAATCTCTAGGCTCGTACGGCTTTATATCCACTAGGGCTTTAGAGAATACCTCCCTCCATCCAGGCCTGCATAATAGTATAGGATCCTCGAGGTATCTCTCCTTTAAAGCGAGAGCTTCAGCCATACTATTAGATTCCAATACTAGGTATGTAGTCCACCGTCTCATATCATCAACTATCGATCCTCTAAGGGTTAACGGTAGACTTATGCATGGAGCTAACATCCAGTCGATTCCTTCCCCTCTAAGCTTGGATATCGATAGGAAGAATAATCTAACCAGAATATTATCAGAGTATGTTGGGGTAGCTATAACCTTGATGCCATAATCTATGTAAGCCGATCTAAGTATCCTGATAGTCTCGTTCACATCGGAGAATCTCTCAGCATACAGCCTATTCTTTTCAGCACCCTGATAGGATTCACCTAAGAATGGTAAGCATCCTAATATTATCCTAGGTACACCCATAACCCTAATATCTGGTTCTCATAGCTTGAAGTTAAATGTTAGGTGTAGAGCTATGCCCTACGCCGCGGCTGCTACATGGAATTTCGGCTTGAAAGCAGTATCCAAAGCCTTCGATATTCTAGCTTCAAAAGGAAAAGCTATCGACGCAGTCGAAGAAGGTATAAAGGCGGTTGAACTCGATCCAGATGTATTGACGGTCGGTCTTGGAGGTATACCTAACCTCGAAGGCGTATGCGAGCTGGATGCATCGATAATGGATGGATACACCTTGAGAGCTGGAGCTGTAGGAGGTGTGAGGAATGTATTGCATCCGATCACTGTAGCTAGAAGGATTCTCGAAATGACCCCGCATATACTCCTAGTAGGTAGCGAAGCTACTAGGTTTGCTTCTAAACTCGGGTTAACTGTATCAAAGTTTACATGGAAGAAGGGGGCTTTAGAGAGGTGGAGGGAGCTTCTATCGAACATAGAAGCGGGGGTAGATCTACAACCCTATATGGAGAAGATTAAAACATACATCGAATACTATAAGCTCCATGAAACCATATCGATGGTAGCTCTGGATTGTTATGGAAACCTAGCGGCAGGTAGCTCTACTACAGGTTTACCGCTTAAAACCCCGGGACGGGTAGGGGATTCGGCTATAATCGGGGCAGGCGTATACGCCGATAATAGTGTAGGTGCTGCTTGCACAACTGGTGTAGGCGAGATAGCACAGATAACGCTATTATCAAAGAGTGTATGCGACCTTATGCGTAACGGTTTAGAACCTCAAGATGCCTGCGAAGAAGCTATCAAGGATACACTCAGATACAAGTATTATAAGGGTGGTATAGCTGTGTTGGCGATCAATCGATTAGGTGAAATAGGAGCTGCATCATCACGTAGAGATTTTATATACGCGTATATAATCGAAGGTATGGATGAGCCGGAAATGAAGCCAGGCGTATACATAGAGCCTAGTTATATTTAGATCTTCTTAGGAAGGATCCTCGATAAAGCCGGCTTTAGAAGAGCTGTTAGTATTATCGAGACGGCTACCTGGCCAAATACATCTCTGTATAGAGATATCAGAGCTGGAGCTAATCCTTTGATGAAGATGTTCACATAGAAGTATATAGCAGCCATAACTATGCCTCCTAACCCGCATAGGATAATCTGTATGTAGAACTTTCTACCCCTACCTAGACCGGCTATGAATCCTTCAAGCCCGTGGGCTGGTATGGATACAAACCATCGGGGATAGCCTACATACATATCCGCGGCGACAGCTCCTAGAGCACCTATCAACGCACCTAGCTTAGGTCCAAGCATGAGGGCAGATATGAATATAACCGTATCGCCTATATGCGTGTACCCACCTGTAGGTGATGGGAAGAATTGACCTGTAAAAGCTGTAGCTACAGCAGTTAAAGCTGATAATATAGCGGTGCATGCTACTTCGAAGCTGGATAACCTAACGGTAGGCTTATACGTAGGCTTCTCGAAGAGGTAGCCTGATCCGAAGCCTAAGATAGCTACCGCTATAAAGCCTATTAGATCCAGTAGAAGAGCACTCACCCCTATCGTCTTAGCGTAGATTATCGACGATACCCCTAAGCATAGGGAGGATAGCGGTAATAGCGTTAACCATAATCCATGGGCAAACAGGGAGGCTGAGGATAGGAGGACTGATAGAAACCCAAGGGTTAACACTAAGCTTAGGCTATTCTTCAAATAGCTTGGGAGATCTACAATGCTAAGTAGTGTGTAGCCGTTAACGTATAATGCGTATGTAACGCTTAGCATCGTATGGGCTGCTATCGTCAACCCACCGATGAAAACTATATACGATCTCAATGCTTTCATGAGGCCATCCCAATATTCAAAATTAATATTTAATATTAAAGTTTATCATTGTATAGTAAGTAGATGTTACTCCCGATAGCCATGAATATCTCATGGCTAGGAGCGTTCAGCTACATAATTCGGCTACGATATTCTACCTAGGTAATCTATATATCCAGAATTCCATGTTAAAGTATCGCTCTAGGTGGTATCCTATGAAGATTTCATGCCAAGAGAATCTACTGCCAGCTGAATCATTCGAGGAGAAGGTTCGTATAGCTGAGAAGATCGGGTTCGACGCTATCGAGGTTTGGGGTAGGGATCTAAATGCTAGGATTAAATCTATACTGGATTCCATATCGACCAGCCGGGTTAAGATCTCTACTATATGTAGCGGTTATCCCGGTGATCTTCTAGGCTTGGATAGAAAGGAGAGGGAGGAGGCGGTTCACGGTGTGATCGAAAGGCTTAAGTATGCATCTGAGTTGGGGGCGGTAGGATTGATAGTCGTTCCTACGTTTGGAAAACCTAAACTCCCAGATCTATATCCACTATACCGTGATGTATTGGAGCTAGAGAGGAAGCTTCTAATCGAGGAGCTTAGAATCCTAGATAAATATGCTATCGACTACGATGTCTACATACTCCTAGAACCTATTAATAGGTATGAGACGCATTTCATGAATAGAGTCCTGGATGCCGTTAAGATTATAGGTGAAGTTTACGGTGAGAAGATAGCTGTTATGGCTGATTTCTTCCATATGAATATAGAGGAGAGGGATCTATCTGAAAGTATACTTTCATGCATCCATCTACTTAGACATATACATCTAGCAGACAGCAATAGGCTCCCACCAGGCTTCGGTCATACAGATTTCAGAGCACCTTTTGCTATGCTTAAGAAGCACGGCTACAAGTACTATATGGCTTACGAATGTAGGATACCTGAACCGGTAGAATCGAATCTAGAAAAATCTCTAGGGTATGTTAAGAAGCTGATAGAGGAGGTGTAACGATGAAGATTGTTCATGTAGGATTCATAGGTGCTGGCGGTATAGCTGGAGTACATGCAAGCAAATTATCGACGATACCAGGGGTGAATATAGCTTCGGTAGCCGATATAGTACTAGATAAGGCTATAAGCTTCTCTGAGAAATATGGCGGTAAACCATATAGCGATTGGAGGGAGATGCTTAGAAGCGAAAAGCTCGATGCTATATGGATCTGTATACCTCCCTATGCACATACAGATGAGGTCGAGGAGGCGGCTGAGAAGGGTATACACGTATTCATAGAGAAGCCTATAGCTTTAACGATGGAGAAAGCGGAGAGTATGAGGAGAGCCGTAGAGAGGAGCGGCGTTATCTCGTGGGTTGGATACCATTTCAGACAAGCATACTCTGTGAGACGCGCTAAAAGCGTACTAAGCGAATCAGGCCCAGTTGGCATCGTTCTAGGCAGATGGTGGGGTGGGATCATAGGGGATCCTAAACATTGGTGGTGGAAGAAGGAGCTTAGCGGGGGGCAGATAGTAGAGCAGGCTACACATATATTCGATCTAGCTAGGTTCCTCGTAGGGGATGTATCGAGAGTCTACGCCGAACTAACCAAATCTATGTTCACAGATATGCCTGAACTAACTATAGAGGATGCAGCTGCAACCATACTACGATTTAAGAGTGGAGCTATAGGTGTTATAACGAATACATGCGGTGCTAACCCTCAGGCTCATAAAGTAGAGATGGATATCGTAGCTAGGAGAGCCCATATAGAGATACGTGGTACGAAGAAAGCTTCGATATACAGGGGGGAGGGGGTGGAGGAGGTTACATCGCTTAACGATCCATATCTAGATGAAGATCTGAAATTCATAAAAGCTATTATAGGTGATGGGGAGAGCGAGGTCCCGATAAGCGAGGGAGTGAAAACACTTGAACTTACGTTAGCAGCCCTAGAGGCATACGAGAAAAAAGCGCCTATAGAAATCAAGCGAGTATAATGGAATTGTTAATCCCGTTCTGAATTTAGCTTCACCATGCATTGATGAACATTTTTGATCAATAAAGTTTAATAGTAGGCTTGAACGCACTTTGTTAGCGTGATTTCCACATGTCTGGAGAAGTATGTAAGGTAGTATTGGATGAGGAATCCATACCTAAGGATTGGTATAATATACTACCGGATCTACCGGAGCCTCTACCGCCACCTTTAAATCCGGTTACGAGAGAGCCGATCAAACCTAGCGATCTTGAAGCTATATTCGCTAAAGAGTTGATAAGGCAGGAGGTTTCACAGGATAGATGGATACCTATACCCGATGAGGTTAGGGAGGTTTATAGGCTTTGGAGGCCTACACCCCTATATAGGGCTTATAGACTTGAGAAGGCTTTAAAAACCCCGGCTAGGATCTACTATAAGTATGAGGGGGTAAGCCCACCCGGAAGTCATAAACCGAATACGGCTGTAGCGCAAGCATACTATAATATGAGGGAAGGTATAGAGAGGCTTACGACGGAGACTGGAGCCGGGCAGTGGGGTTCGGCTTTAGCGTTTGCATGCATGCTATTCGGGTTGAAATCTACGGTCTATATGGTTAGGGTTAGTTATAATCAGAAGCCTTATCGTAGAATCTTGATGGAGATGTGGGGTGCGGAAGTTTTAGCTAGCCCGAGTGATAGAACTGAAGCTGGACGAAGGATCCTAGAGAAAGATCCAGGTAATCCTGGAAGCCTTGGTATAGCTATAAGCGAAGCGGTAGAAGACGCTGTTAAAGATCCTAAAGCTAAGTATACCCTTGGAAGCGTTTTAAATCATGTATTACTACATCAAACGGTTATAGGATTGGAAGCAAGAGAGCAGCTTGCGATGATAGATGAATACCCGGATATGATAGTAGGATGTATCGGTGGTGGTAGTAGCTTCTCAGGCTTATTCTGGCCATTCTTCTACGATAAGGTATCTGGTAAAGCTCCGAAGGATGTTAGATTCATAGCTGTGGAGCCTACTGCATGCCCTTCGATAACCCAGGGATACTATACATACGATCATGGAGATACAGCTAGGTTAACACCGCTACTTAAGATGTATACGTTAGGACATACATTCGTACCTCCACCCATACATGCGGGGGGTCTAAGATATCATGGGAAAGCCCCGACTCTATGCCTACTAGCTAGACATAACATAGTCGAGGCTAGAGCGTACGATCAGGTAAGCGTATTCGATTCAGCAGCATTATTCACGAGGACTGAGGGAATATTGCCAGCTCCTGAACCTAGCCATGCTATTAGAGCTGTTGTAGATGAAGCGATAAGATGCCGTGAAAGAGGAGAGGAGAAGACTATACTCTTCCTACTATGCGGTCATGGTTTACTAGATATGCAAGCCTACGACGATTATCTTAGAGGGAGATTACAACCATACTACTATCCTAGGGAGAAAATACTAGAAGCCGTAATAGAGTTGAAGAAGTTATATCCATGGTTAGATGACGAATTATCTAAGATAGCTATGAATGTATAGCTTATTATTCCTCTAAATAACCTATCTCCATATCGAGATAAATATTAATGATCTTTATCCTCCGCCTACTAAGAGGGGGAGTATAGCTATATTATCCCCATCTTTCACATGATACTCACACCATTTCTCTCTAGGTACGGTTACACCGCTAGCTATAACCATGAAGGAAGGGATATCTTCACGCTCTAATAACATATGTAGCCTTTCTCTAACTATATCCTCTGACTCCTCCAAAACCTTCTTTACTATGTATTCTATCGTAATCTCTTCCCCCTCCAACATTATACTGATCTCTTTTGGTTTAGGAAGAAAACCTAAGAGTGAAATATTGACCTTCATAGAACCCCCTCTGAAAGTTTTTCGGCTGTCTTAATCCTTTTAACTTGGGCTAATAGATCGCGTGTAGTAAGGTTTAATGCATCCTCTGGGCATGCTTCAATACATAGCGGTGTTCCATTGCATAGATCACATACTATCGGTATCCTTCTTATAGGATGAAGAGTTAAAGCTCCGAAATCGCAAGCTTCTATGCATAATCCGCATCCTGTACATTTTCCTTCATCGACTATTATCCTTCCATCCTCTGCCTGTGTTAAAGCATCTCTAGGGCAAGCTTTTACACATGGTGGGTTTTCACACATTACACATGTTATCGCTACGTTTTTATATGGATAGATTCGCACTCTTCTTATTCTTGAAAGTGTTGAACTAAAAAGTTTCTCGTGTTTTAGTGAACATACTAATTCGCAGATATTACATCCTACACATTTAAACGGATCACAGTATATGAATTTAAATTTCCTCAATCCTTTCTCACCTCTGCGTAACTCTCTATAGATGGGAGATAGGCATCAAGTCCAAGCTCTATGAGTTTAGATTTCTTCGGTATACCATCCTTATCCCACCCTCTAGCTTCGTAGTAATCTTGGATAAGCATTTCTAGTTCTTCACGTGTAACTCTACTACCCTTCGCAGGTCCTTCGGGTATTGGATCCTTCATAGCTCTAGGTGGAAGTGAATCATCCATAGGGGTAAGCCCCTCTCTCAGATTGTAGAGTCTTGCTAGATTACTAATTCTCTCAGCACTCTTAAGTAGATCTGAAGCAGAAGTTTGGAAGCCTGTAACAAGCTCGTAGAAGTATGCTATCTCCTCTAAACCTTTCCACACAGCTCTAGTGAACTTACAGAGTGGAAGTGAATCGTAGATGATGTAGAGATCTTCATTATCCGCTACGAGTTTCCCCCTACCCTTTTCGGCTTTAAACCTATCGACTTTACCGCTTAGATCGAAAACATAGGCACCATGAGTTTGATGATGAGCACCACGTCTAGAGACAGCATAACCTAAAGCTGCTGTCTTTAATCCTCTTACATCGTACCCAGTCATCTCTACTCCTTTCACATGCATAGCGAAATCACCTCCTCCTATTTTCTCCGATGCTCTCTTAACACCTTCAGCGAGTATATCGCCTATACCTTTACGGTATGCTATAGCTTCCACCATCGCTATCAACGCTTTAGACTCACCGAATTCGAGCTTTACACCGTTTAAATCCTGCTCGGATATAAGTCCTCTGAGAAAACATTCCATCGCAAACCCTATTACAACTCCGGTTGATATCGTATCTATACCATAGAGATCACATAATTCTATCGCTTTTATCACGGCGTCGAGTTCACCCACGCCACAATATGGTCCGAGCGCCCAAAGCGATTCATATTCCACCCTAACAGTAGAACCTTTAAACGTGCCATCCCTAACTTCTGCTATATGTTCACATCTCATAGGGCAAGATGGGCAGGCTTGTATCTTAACTACAAATTTCTCGTTCAAAACCTCGCCACTAACTTGTAGTGCTTTATCGAACATAGCCTCCCTATAGTTTCTTGTTGGTAAAGCTGCAACGGTGTTATGTATAAGTATATTCGCAGACGTACCAAGAGTCCTATATTTACTTGTAGCCGGACCTTGGAGTCTCTTATGGAGTAAGAGAGATGCCTCCACGAGTTCCTCAGGTTTAGCCACTTCTACAGCTCCACTTCCTTTGACTGCTATCGCTTTAAGTTTTTTACTACCCATAACAGCTCCTAAACCAGTTCTGCCCGCCGCCCTATACCTATCATTGATTATACACGCAAATCTAACGAGACGTTCTCCAGCTGGTCCGATCGAAGCAACCCTCACATCATAATCACTTAGATCCTTAATTATAGAATCCTCTGTTTCCCATGTAGTTTTACCCCAAAGATGGGATGCATTCATAAAGTGGACTATATCATCCTCTATGTAGAGGTATAGAGGCTTATCGGCTTTACCCTTAACTACTAGTGCATCATATCCAGCCTTCTTAAGTTCTATACACCAAGAGCCACTAGAGTACGCCTCTCCCAACAAGTTTGATAGAGGAGATTTTGCGAAGACACCATACCTAGAGCTAGTGGGCACTATAGTTCCTGCGAATGGCCCTACGGTAAATATGAGAGGGTTTTCAGAGCTGAATGGATCTATCCTAGGCTCCTGATAATCCATGAGAAACTTTATACCTAAACCTGTAGCTCCAAGCCACATCACTAGAGTGCTGGCATCTAAATCAATACGTTTATATTTTCTTCTTGTAAGATCCACGTACAGCATTCTACCCTTATAACCATACATTTTAACTCACCTTATGATAATAAATTTTCAGCTACCCTTACTCTTTTCACACTAGTTTCCTTCATAATGATGGAAATACTATCCTTGAAGTCTTGACACGCTATCCTAGGCTTATGATTACGTAGACAGGCTGCAAACCCATCCACTATGACGAGGTTATCACAGTAGAGACAGAAGCCTGCATACTCCTTAACGAATTTGGGCGAGTCTTCATTAGGCTTGAAGTCTTGACACGCTATCCTAGGCTTATGATTACGTAGACAGGCTGCAAACCCCTCTATATCCCTTCGCTCTACGAAATTTATACAATTTCTACAGAAATCTGGCTTTGGTATATTCATCGTTTAACCTCTCCCATCCACCTTAATCATCGAGTAGGATAGCCTCCATAGCTTCAGCTTCAGATTCTTCAGGTAAGGGTAATCCAGTAGCTTTTGCAGCCCTCTCTGATAAAGCGAATAAATCCTTCCTAGATGCTAGGTTAAGTCTGAATTTACGCATTCCTGCTAAGAGTTGCTGTAGACCTACCTTTATTCTCTCCATATATCCATAGACTCCTAAAGAACCCCAGGGTATATCTCTCACTCTTTCACCAAGCCTACTTTGAAGCTCTGGGAGGAATCTGAAGAATTTCTCCGGATCCTCACCATATATGGAGGAAAAGTTCTTTGGAACATTCCCCTCTGTAGCTAATCTAGCGAAGTATTCAGCCTTCATAGCAGCAGTAATCATAGCTCTACCTATGAGGGCTGCTTTAACATACGGTTCACCATCGAAGTTACTCATAGCTATAGCCTTTAATATCTGGGTTTCGTTTACGAATCCTCCAGCTATTACTATATCTGGAACATACTTCCCCCTACTTCTTAGTATTTGAACACACTTGAGAACCTGTGCTTCTAAGTATACTGTTGGAATACCCATCTCATCCATCATGGGTACTGGACTCATACCTGTACCCCCTTCACATCCATCGAAAGTTATGTAATCTATTCTAGCCTCAGATGCGACCTTCAACGTATAGGCCGTAGCGGTAGGTCTATACGCCCCGGTTTTAAGACTTATATGTTTAGCACCATGCTCTCTAAGCTTATCTATACTTTCAAGGAAATCCTCTTTAGATGCCATACCTACGCGACTATGCCTCTCGAAGCTATCGAAGAAGCCTGCTTTGAAAGCCGCTTGGACCTCTGGATCTTCTGGATCCGGCATCACGAGATAACCTCTCCTCTTAAGCATTAACGCCCTATCTAGATCTTTTATCCGGACTTCTCCACCTATAGCTTTAGCACCCTGACCCCATTTCCTCTCTATGACGTCGACCTCTAACTTCGTCAAAGCATATATGTCTACGCCAAGTCTCTCATCCTCAACGTTCGTCTGTACAGCTATACCACCGTATACACGATCCCAAAACTCTCTATATGCTTCGACTCTAGATCTCAATGCAGGTGATTCTACGACTCTTCCATTGGAGATTACTGCTTCTGGATCCATACCGCATACGTTCTCTCCGACCGTGACAAGTATACCAGAGAGAGCGGCGCCTATAGCTATACTTCTCCAATACTTAGCTGCTATCGCTGTAGAGCCTAATGCACCAGTGATTACAGGTATCTTAAGCTTAATCCCACCAACTAAAGTTTGTACATCTACGTTCGGGAATAGGGCTTTATCTGGATCAGGTTCTATACCTTCAGCACCTCTCACTTCACAGTGGAAGTTGAAGTGGCTCCAATCTAAACCATAATCCTTCACAGCTCCGGCTGTACTAAGTCCGAAAAGAAAGGGAGCTGGGTACAGTGCTTCCCTACCTCTGAACGCTGAAAGAGCTATCTCGCATATAAACGGACATTCCTCTATGCAGAGTGGGCACATACCGCTCGAAGCCGCTGGATCTTCGACTCTCAGAGTAGTCCATGTAGTCGACTTAGCGTTAAGATAAGACGCGTTCATAGCTAATTGAGAAACAATTTAAAGTGATAGAACTAACTTATAAAGATATCGGAAATTGGTTACCGTATACCAATGGAATGACATCTGCTACCGGTATATAGAGCTTTACCGACGAGGCTATTTATGACGGGGATACACCTATATGGAGAGGTCATCTACGTGTAATTCTTGAAGAGGCAGTTAAAGTTTAAACTTCAGGAAGTGGTATTAATGTAACATAATGAATCTAGCTTATGTAGGGTTGGCTCTATTCGTGACAGGCTTAGTGCTTACGATATGTGGGGTAGTTCTAATGGCTATTCGAAGCTTTAGGATGGCTAGACATAGGCTGGGGGGAGCTATACTTGTAGGTCCCTTCCCTATAGTATTCGGTGATAAGGATCTCTTCAAGTATAGTTTCGTGCTTCTAATTGTTATGATCGTATTGATCTTGATCCTTACATTAATGCCAGTATTCAGGTAGCTGTATGCAATGCTACGTGGTAAAGTTATTCTTACACTCGCAGATATTATTACTTAGGGGGGTAATCTAGGTTCTATGGCAATCTTATGTGAGGTATGCAGTAGGTATCAGGCTAGGTATGTATGCGGGGAATGCGGCAAGAGGGTATGCGCTTTATGTTTTGACCAATATTCAGGGCTATGTAGGCTTTGCTTAAAGAAGGAGGGTATCGAAAGCTATGTAGAGATTAGACCAGCCGGGTTAGTATGGCTTCCGATGATACTCATACTTGTAGGTATAACTCTCACGTTTATAGGAGCTCTTCTAATGGGGTTATCGAGTTTAGAGGCGGGAGGCGTAAGCGGTGGAGTTATCGTAGTACCGTTTATTCCTATACCTATAGGTGTAGCGTTCGGTCCATATAGCCCTATCATAACGATCTTAGCATACATAACTGCTATAATAGTTCTTATCCTGATGATTATATGGTGGAGGAGCATAAAGAAGATATAGGTGTCCCTCGATATTATAATTGGGAGGGATATTGTTTGGATATATCTTGGGAGGAGTTTAAGCGTAAGTATCCGAATCTAGCTAGAGAAATAGAGGAGAAGACGATGTGTATATCGATAGGAGGAGTTAGGTGGGTGGATGGGGAGGAATACGATGAGCTTAGAAACCCGGATGCGGTATCGTTCCTTAGAAGATGCGATACAGATGAGGAGGCATACGAAGTTATAGACTACCTGGAGAGGAAGGGGGAGATATCGAAGGAGTATGCTGAATCCTTGAGAAGGCAAGTTAGGGAGAGAGGTATAAGATCATTCGGATCTCGTAAACCTATGGGCTACTATCTTCTAAAATACTATTATGGTGAGGATGTATAAGATTCGATTTTAATCCAATCTAGCTTTGGAGGATACCCTATATCGGTTAGGGACTTTAATACTTCCCGTAATTCATCCTCGAATCTTCCATCCCTCAGGAGTATAACGTAGCCGTTCCTAATACCGTTGAAATGCTTTCTATCCTTAGTTATGAATATAGCTGAATGCTCTTCTATGAAGCTCTTTATAACATCATCAGATACATCGATGGAGAATATGTCCTTTATATGATAGCTTTCCTCGTATCCTAAAGCTTTTAGGCAGCCGACGAGTAGGGGTGATAGCATAGCATCTATGAGTATCGTTGGGGTACCCCTCATACTCCTACTCTAAAAAACTAGAGCTATATGTATATAAAGCTTACTTACAATATTGTATCAAAAACTCTACTTTTATGTAGATGGCGCGGGAATGTTTATCCAGTAGATATACACTAGCTTTCTATTAGGCAAGAGCGGTATGGAGGAGACAGTATTCGATAGAGCCTGCAGGGAGATTATAGCTACCCTGGCGTCTATACCTAATCCTAACTCTAGAGATATAGTTAGGGTTAAGCTTGATATAGCGAAGAAGTATAACTTACCGAGAATCCCATCAAATAGCGAATTACTCTACTATGCTTCGATGCATGAAGCATTGAGGAAGATTCTAAGGAGGAAACCTGTTAGGAGTATAAGCGGTGTTACGGTGGTAGCTGTTATGACGAAGCCTTATCCATGCCCTCAGAGTACTCCATGCCTCTACTGTCCGGGTGGACCTAGATACGGTACACCTCAAAGCTATACGGGTAGGGAGCCTGCAGCGCTTAGAGCTATACAGCATGAGTATGATCCATATAGGCAGGTTAAAGCTAGGATAGAACAACTTGAAAGGGTTGGTCATAGAGTCGATAAGGTTGAATTGATAATTTTAGGCGGTACGTTTACGGCTTTACCTAGAGATTATACGGAGTGGTTTGTTAAGAGATGTCTAGATGCGTTTAACGGTAGAGAGGCTAGTAGCCTCGAGGAAGCTAAAAAGCTAGCTGAGGAAGCTCCTATAAGGATATCTGGAGTAATCGTCGAGACGAGACCTGATTGGTGTAGAGAGGAGCATGTAAATTCCATGTTGAATCTAGGTGTTACAAGGGTGGAGATAGGTGTTCAAACGATCTATGATCATATATACAGCGTGGTTAGAAGGGGGCATAGAGTTTCAGATGTTATAGAGGCTACTAGGATAGCTAAAGATGCTGGGTTAAAGGTAACGTATCATATGATGCCTGGGCTTCCAAACTCTAGCAGGGATATGGATATAGAGATGTTTAGGGAGATATTTAATAATCCAGAGTTTAGACCAGATTCCCTGAAGATATATCCATGCCTCGTGGTTAAAGGCTCAGATCTCTACGATCTATGGATTAAAGGATTATACAAACCCTATGAATGCAGTGAGCTTATAGATCTCCTAGCTGAAGCTTTAAGCTACGTACCACCCTACGTCCGTATTCAAAGGATTCAAAGGGATATACCTGCACCTCTGATAGAAGCCGGATGCAAGCTTGGAAACCTTAGGGAGTACGTTGAAGAAGAGATGGAGAGACGTGGTAAACCCTGTAGATGCATAAGATGTAGAGAAGTAGGGCATAAGATGCTGAAGAAGGGGATTAAACCTAGATTTGAAGATATGACTCTATCGAGGATAGAGTATGAAGCTAGCAAAGGTTTGGAAATATTCTTATCATTCGAAGATAAGGCGAGGGATATACTCTTCGGATATCTACGTCTTAGAATACCATCAGAAAACGTTTATAGAGATGAGCTTAAAGGAGCATCCATCGTACGTGAACTCCACGTATACGGACCTATGCTACCGGTAGGTCAGAAACCTAGAGAAGAATGGCAACATAGAAGGCTGGGTAGCAGACTCCTATATGAAGCTGAGCGTATAACTAGGGAGGAATATGACCTAAGAAAGATAGCTGTCATAAGCGGCCTAGGAGTAAAGAAGTATTATAGAAGGCTTGGATACGATTATGATGGACCTTACATGAGCAAAAGATTAGAGTAGATCCTACATACCGAATACCATAACCTTATATGTCGTCATGGTTGGAAAGTCTTAAATAAAACTTTAAGAAAGAAATTCTATGGATTAAGCGGTGGTCGTCTAGCCTGGTTAGGACACCAGCCTGCCACGCTGGGAGTCGCGGGTTCGAATCCCGCCCACCGCACTACCATACTACTCATAGATTCTTCTTAGCTTATGCTGATGGATTTTTCCATTAGCATAATATCGTAGCCTAGCATCTCCATCGTTTACATCAGTTATATACGGGGTGGGGTTGAATCGGAACTTACGGATAGCTTCTTCATAGCTTTACTCGAATACTCTAGAAGTATCGACAATGCTTATTACTTCATTCTTCATAATGAAGCATATCGAAGTCTTCTAGATGGTTTAAGCTATACGGTCGTGTATATGGATACATGAAGGATTGGGGTGATTATGGAGCTTGGTTATATGTTACATCCTACGAGGGGGTCGTAGCGGTAGATGGCTGTTTTAGGGTTAGTTGTTAAATATGCTTTATCTATGGGTATGATATAGATGGATTATTGCGAGGTGTCTAGGAAGCTGAATTATTCATTCTTGTCGTAGGATTGTCTCTCGTGTAGAAGTTTAGATGAAGGAGGGTATGAGGAGAGTAGGATGTATCGAGGATGGATTATTAATCATGACTTCTCACCTAGGTTTTCCTAATATTCTGTCAATAATATTTGGGAGGATCCCTCTATCTTATTTCAAAGGCTTTATCACCTAGATATGGAGGGCTAGTCCTACTATTGGTATGCGATGTATTATCAATAGAGGATGGTATAGGGGGGATATGTTGAATTTACAGATCTACCCTCCCTATAAGTTCTCTCTTCCTTTTAAGGTAGTATAGGTAGGTTTGATAAGATACCTCTGGCGGGCACCTATGATCTACCATAGGTATATACCCCCCAGCTTCTAGTATAGGTTTAAGCTTTTCTAATTCCGAATCTATTACTTTACCGCCTGCTATTAGAGCCATCTTATCCACCCCTCCCATGAATACGAATCTACCATGATATTCTTCGCTCAGCTTTGCTAGATCGTTACACCTAGCTTCTAAAGGTAGTAGACAGTTAATACCTCCTCTAATCCATCCAGGTATCAATCTGGATACCTCCCCATCGCAGTCGAGTATATTCACCGTAACACCATATTCTTTCAGAACATCGGTAACCCGTTTATACCTTGGAACCATGAATTCCTCGAATACTATAGGCGATATTAGAGGACCTCTATTGTAGCACATATCCTCCCACCATGCCGCGAAATCTACTCTAATATCCTTCAGAACTCTCCGGATTAATGCTATCCAGAGTTCCACTAGCGTATCCATCATCTCGCATACCCAATCCGGATCTCTATAGAATGCTACGGATATACCCTTTACACCCATCCAATTCCTAAGCCATCCGTATAGGCTGAATGAACCTATACCTAACGGGTAATCTCGATCCCTATAGGATTCCACTATCTCATCCCAATTCAGAGGTAGCCGACCAGGAGTATTCGGATCGAAGAATTGCCTAAGCTTCTCCCAATCGTTACGGCTTCTTATCGGATACCTTATATAGTACGGTGGTGTAGATCCTATCTTCGACGATACATAGATGCCGCCTATCCCGTCATCGATAATGGTCTTCCTTCCGTCCTCTTTGATTATTCTACTCGGTGGTGTCGGCCATAAACCAGTTCTTACAGGTAGCATCTCTATACAATCCCATCCCTCAAGCCCTAGATACAATTCTACATCTTTATTCGTCTTCTTATCTGTAGGTAATCCTTCTCGATGCCATCTATCTATCGTTTCAACCCAATACCCAAACTCGTAGTCTGGAACCCTATCTACCTCCATAAACCTGAAAACCCTATGAAACCTTTCAAGATGATTCACGTTAGATCCACCGATAGTTACATTAGAAAGAAGAATATAAATAGTTCAAGAAGCAGATACAGCTATGGATGAGCAGGGATACACTTATACTTACTGAGAGAGATGCGAGGAAGCTTGTATCTATAAGGGAGGCTATACCCTTAGTAGAAGAGGCATTTAAACTTAAAGCTCTAGGAAAAGTTAGAATGCCTCCTAAAATCTATGTAGAAATCCCGGAATATTCTGGAGATTTGAGGGTTATGCCATGTTATATACATGATAAGGGTATACTAGCAGCTAAAATAGTTACGGTTTATCCGCTTAATCCTTCTACTAGGAACTTACATACAGTTCTAGCAACCATAATAGTACTGGATAGAGAAGATGGTAAACCTCTAGCGATTATGGATGGTACATGGATAACCCTAGTACGTACATCAGCTGCGGGGGCTGTAGCTGTTAAATGGCTTGCACCAGCTGATGCACGTATATTAGCAGTCATAGGAGCTGGGAGGCAAGGGTATGGGCAGGTTGAAGCGATACTACAGGTTTCCAAACATATCGAAGAAATAAGAGTATACGATATACGTGCCGAAGCTTCTCAAGCTCTAGCTTCAAAGTTTAAGGAGTATGTAGCTGTAGCTAAACCTGTAGAGACGGCTAGAGAAGCTGTAGAGGATGCTGATATAATCGTTACCGCGACACCATCTCGTAAACCTATAATCTATAGATTATGGGTTAAAAACGGTGTACACTTCAATTGTATAGGAGCCGATGCACCTGGTAAACAAGAACTTGAACCAAGAATCCTTATGGATGCTAGGATTTTCGTAGACGACCTCGCTCAAGCTATGTATAGTGGGGAAGTTAACGTACCGATAGCTACAGGAATCTTAAGTAGGGAGGATATAGCTGGAGAGATAGGTGAAGTTATAGCCGGGATGAAGCAGGGAAGATTAACTAGGGATGAGATAACGGTATTCGTATCCACAGGGCTAGCCGTACAGGACGCGATAGTAGCCGATTATGTTTATAGAAAGGCTTTAGAAACAGGTGTAGGCATGAGGATCGAGTTTATAAATTAAGTATTATTATAGAGAAGAAGGCTGTATCTTCCATCTAGCAGCTAGGCATAGCAACTATCTCTTTAACTTTAAACTCTAGGAATCTTCTCGAGTAGCTCGGTTTAACTATTATCGCCGTATCGGCACCTCTATCCGTACCGGCTACAGCGGCTACATCCCTATCCACAGGTATAAGTCCTGCATCAGCCGCCATAAGGGTTACCTCGACTGCAACCTTCATACCCTGAGAAAACCTTCTAAGAGTATCTGCTACTATCTGCTTATACGAGCGGCCGCCGAATTTATCCGTGAAAGAAGAATCGATATCATCACCTAATGCATGCGTACACGTTAGAACTTTAGCACCGAGCGATTCTATCTTCTTCCTAACATCATCATCCATAACCCAGCCTTCCTTCTCAAAACTCCTGGATATAGTGACGACGACTATTTCTACATCCGTACCCTTGAACACCTCTATAGCTTTCAAAGCGGTACTTCCGTAGGTGGAAGCTACTACTACATGCTTAATACCAAGCTCCTTTACTCTTTCCTTCACGGCTTCCAAGGTAGCGACTGTATTCTCAGGGCCTGGTTTATCAAAATACCTTATAATCTTATCCTGATAACCCATAAGCATCCTAAATATAATTCGGCTTAGATATTTAGGTAATAACGTTGACTACGTATCGTATGTAATGTTAGTAGTGTTAAGGCGTTTAGCCTCCACTAGTAGTCTATGGAGGTATCAGAGCTAGGTAATGGAAAGATTCATTTATCTAAAGGATTAGAGTAGCTTATAATCGTTATGTCTACGAATGATTTAATGGAGCAAGTTTACCGCTATATAGAGCGGATATCCGATAGAAATATTAGACGAAAGGTTCGTAGGATAGTAAAATCTATCAGCCGGAAGCTTTATGGTTATTATCCGCTTACGTTAACAGATTCACCTGCGGGAGAGAAGATTCACCATGAATATGCGAGAGGATTACTAGAGCATACGATCGCATCGATAGAGATAGGATTAGCTCTCTCAGATCTAATCGAGAAGCACTATAAAGGTAAGGTGGATAGGGATACCGTCATATCCGCGTTAATACTACACGATCTATACAAAGTTTATTGCTACGAGAAGAGAGGTGAAAGCTTTAGGCGGAGCGACCTAGGTCTATTCCTAGATCATCATACGCTGATAGTATCTGAGCTTATACGTAGAGGTTTCCCGATTAAACTGGTTCACGCAGTTCTAGCAGCTCATGGAAAGTATGGGCCTTCAACTCCTAAAACTATTGAAGCTCTTATAGTGCATCTCGCAGACTATATAGATTCTACACTTGCATCCGAGCTTACAAGAGGCGCGCAGTTAGCCATGGAGAGAAGCGGAATTAAACCCCCTGAGACCATCACGGTGACGGATGCTCTTAGAATCCTCGAGGAGTTGGGTAGGAGCGGTTAAGGTTTGTACTCTCTTATAGCTTTATTTATCTCTTCAGACTGCCAATGATCTATCAGTACGACTTCCGATTCACGTACGAACGGTATACTATGAAGCTTATGCTTTATATTTAGCCCTATCTGTAAGGCGAAGATCGAAGGGCAGAAAGGAGCTGAAAGATGGTAAACCACCTTTACTTTCCCATCTTCGACCTTAATCTCATCTATAAACCCTGCTTCTACTATCGAAAAGCCAAATTCAGGATCGATTATATCCTTTAAAGCATTGTACACTATCAGCTCATCCCCAGATAGCTTAGATTCATCTATCGGCATAGCTTGACTTTAGGTTTCTAGATATCATACTAATAAAAACTTTCCTTCAAATATTACTTGTTATCGTTATACGACTCCTTCCAGATGAATCTCTACTCACATAAATAGCATCCGTGAATACAGGCGAATTCTGAATATCCTCTATATGCGATATGATGATGATCTTCTCGTAGTCTACGCTGAATTCCTTTAATACTTCTAGGAGGCGTGTTCTGAATTCATCGCTTAGCGGGCCGAAGCCTTCATCTAGTATAAGCATCTTGAAGCTCTTTACACCCCTCTTTTCGGCTAGCGTTTTAGCTATTCCAAGCCGTATTGCGAAACCTATCAAGGTAGCTTCACCCCCACTATAGGTTGAAAGCTCCCTCTCAACACCGTCGCTGTATATCTTTATAGATATGTCACCTTCGCGAGAGATATTCATCCTTAAATCTACCCTAGGTAAAAGCTTGGATAGATATATACGGCTCCAATACTCTACAGAGGATATTATATTTTGCAAAAGATACATAGGGAATCCTTTATCATGAAAAACTTTCTCGTAGAGTATCCTATACGTATTATATTTATAGGACGCATCTCTAAGTTCTGCTTCAAGTCTAGATAATTCCTCTGAGAATCTAACACACTCCTGAATCTTTTCCTCTATACTCTTCTTCATAGATTTTAGCTCTTCACACTTCTTTATCCATAATTCAAGCTTAGAATTTACTTCAGATCTACGTTTCAACATATCTCTGATCGATGAATCTACCTCCATAAGCTTCTTCTTAACATCATCTATAGCTTTCTCGACTCTACCGATACCTGCAACATCGCATTCAAGTTTAGCTATTTCTTTATCCAAATCATTTACGATTACTTGAAGATATTCTAATCTTTTAATCTCCTCATCTAGAGATCGATAAGCCGATTTAAGCTCTTCAAGCCTCCTATCAAGTTCATCCAACCCACTATATGTAGAGCCTAATACGGATCTAAGCTCGGATTCGATCGATAGTAAAGAGCTTTTAACCTTCTTATACTCTTCTTCGCTCACCGTTAATCTATCTAGTTCAAAACGTATCTTCTCCATCTCCTCCTCTATAGGTTTGAGAGCACCTCTAGCTTGAGCTAGGGTGGTAATCCTAGCTTCGCATTCTCTAATCCTCTCTCTTAGAACATCTAAGATGAGCTTCTTATCATCTATGATGCGCCTAAGCTTATCTATTTCATCGGCGAAACGTTTCTGTAGACTCTCTCTGACCGATTCAGTGAGTTTAGATCCGCATATAGGACACACATCGCTCTTCGAAAGCTCAGCAGATGATGCCGTAGAAAATTTAAGCCGCTCCTCTAAGCTTACGATATCTGATCGAATCTTATCGATATCCTCCATAACCCTATTCTTCTCTTCTTCAACCTTCTCTAGAAGCTTGATTTTACGGGAGAGTTCATCATAACTATTTTTAAGCTCTTCAAGTCTTCTTTTCATAGATAATGATAGTCTTATGGTCGTTTCTAGAGAAGAAAGCTTAGATTTTAACGTTTCATAATCCTTTACCATAATACGTAGCTTTTCGAGAATATCTATACGGGATTTTAATTCATCGAGCTCAGATTTTAAAAATGGATAACGTTCCTGGTTTCGTGTAAAATATTCTTTCCGAGATTTAAGCTCATTAAGTTTTTCTGTTAAATCTTTAAGCTTGGAATACTCGGCTTCAAGCTTTCCAAGCTCCCTGTTAAGTAAGCTACGCACTTCCTCACTTCTACGTATATTCTCCTCGATTCCGTTTAATTCCACTCTAAGATTAGAAACCTCTTCTAACGATGAATTTAATTCTAATTCTATAGATTCTAGAAGATTTTTCAGATTACTTAACTGCGAAATATAGGTTTGGATCCTAGATATATCAGTTTTAAGCCGTTCAATCTTCATATAATATAGATCTCTAAGTCTTCTAGCCTCCTCTTTCTGCTTCTCGAAATCTACATTGAACGCTTTCATGAATATTTCTCTACGTTGAGAAGGCGAGACATTTCTACCGATAATACCTGCTACTTCACCTTGACGAATGAGAAGTGTATATAGGAATGTACGGTAATCGAGTTTGATAAGCTTCTCTATTTCCGCATCTACACTCTGCACCGTAGATGCTACTATACGTTGTATTCTCCCCTCCTCATCTACGATGTATAGCCAAGCTTGACTCCTTCTATCTGGGTGGAAGACTCTACGAACTCTATACCTTACACCTTCTACTTCGAAATCTACTTCAATCCTCGCAGGTTTATTCGATCCAGATCTTAGAATCCACCATACAGACGATGCATCGAGTTCCCCGTAAGCTTTCTTGAAGAACGCTGCTGTCAAAGCATCTATGAAGAACGTTGTTTTACCAGCTCCGGTGCTTCCATATACTATTATCCTACTTCCAAGCCGATCTAGATCAAGTTCGCAACTCTCATAAGAAGCTACATTCTCTACATAAATGCGGTTAATCTTCAGAGCTACCAGCCTCCAGAAGTTTTAAACCTTCTGATATAACGTTTTCCGTGAAAACTGAATCTAGAGTGCCGGCTAACAAATCTGAAACGTACTTCTTGAAGAGATCCTCTATAGAGGATGATCTATCGTATCTAGATGGTTTAGGGTAGCCCGACCTAACTCTTTCTATATCTAGAACCCAGTGGAATACCATAAATCTATCCATAATATCTTCTATTGAGGAGAAAGCTATATGCTGACCTTCGCTGATCCTAACCCTTAAACGGATAATAGCATCCCTGATATCTCCGGAAGATCTTAGCGTAGATTCTAATATGTTCTCCATATTCTCTTCGGTAGGGAGATCGAGAAATCCCTGGCGTGGTATGCTCTTCATAGGTCTGCAAGGAAGCTCATTGAACATCCATTCCAAACCCCCACCATTTTCGCTGACTAATACGAAGCCTTTGACATCATCCTCTTCATCGAAATCTATACGTTCTATAGAGCCAGAGTAGACGACGTTACTAGATGGGGCTTGATGCCTATGTATATGTCCGAGGCATACATAATCCACCTCTGAGAACAGCGATACTGGTACAGAAAACTCCCGAAGCATATTAGCAGGTAAACCCTTCACATAAGCTTCATCCACTAATAAGTGCGCTACGGCTACGCTGTAATCGTAGCTATATTCCTCTCTTGCAATAGTATCTCTTACAACTTCGATCATCTTGGATCTAGACATATTCCTATCAGGAATAGATGGCAGAATGTAGGGTATCATAGAGAATTTAACAACTCTACCGCTTATACGGCCCTTCAAATACATAACCGTAGGTTCTTCCGTGAAGTAAAATAAAGGTATACCTGCATCTGATAATGCTTTAAGGTATGATGGAGTATCCTCCGTTTTAGGTTTATCATGCGTCCCAGCTATAGCTACTACCGATACACCCTTAGAAGTTAGACTGTATACAAATCTAGCAAATACATCTAGTAGAAGACTGGAAGGTTTAACTGTGTGGAATATATCGCCTGCGATAACTAGAAAATCACAACCATACTCTAATGCATAGTTTTTAATCTTTAATAGTTGATCCTCGAAATCCTTCAATCTAATACTACGTTTAACTAGCGGTAAACCTACAGGCCATGCACCTAGATGAAAATCAGCTGTATGGAGTAAGTTGAGCTTAGCCATTTTTCAAGCCACTATAATGATATACCCAACCTGTCTTATAAGTTAGGGATGAATAAGTAGCCGATCGGCATTACAGTCGGTATTGTGGTGTATAGCTTATCAGATACGATAAATACATCAACATAGCCATCCCAAAATTACCTATAACTAGATTATCACAACCAATACGCGATGATATTCGAAGAGAATCTATCGATCGACGATATTCTTAAACCTACTTAGAAGGCTACATATAGATTATGCTGTTTCACATTATCTACCGTATCTACGCTCCCTCTGCTGATAGGTTCTTATAGCCCTTAATAGATCTATACGCCTAAATTCCGGCCAGTAAACGTCTAGAAAACATAGCTCGCTATATGCGCTTTGCCAGAGTAGGAAGCCGCTAAGCCTTTCCTCACCGCTCGTCCTTATTATCAAATCTGGATCTGGTTTGGGTAGATGTGATGTATAAAGGTGCTCTTCTAGAATCTTCTCATCTATATCCTCTGGCTTCAGTAAACCTTCCATAACTTTAGCCGATATCTTCCTAACGGCATCTACTATTTCCATTCTACCTCCATATGCTATAGCTACATTAAGCCATCTACTAGAGTAATTCTTTGTAGACTCCTCGATGTCGCTAGCAAGTTTCGATATATCTTCCGGAAGTAGATCAAGCCTACCTATGAATTTAATTCTAACCATATTTTTATGTATGTTCTCATCTTTCAAGAGTCTTTCGAGATATTTTCTAAAAATTGACATTAAATTTTCAACCTCCTCTTTAGGTCTGTAGAAATTCTCTGTGGAGAATACGAATAATGTAAGTATAGGTACGCCTAAATCTAGACACCATTTGAGAAGATCCTCAACCTTCTTCGCACCGTACTCATGACCTATCCAAGGTGGTAGACCTCTATCTTTAGCCCACCTCCTATTCCCATCGAGTATTACGGCTACATGCTGCGGAATAGCTCCGCTCTTAACCTGACGATGCAACCACCATTCATAGATCTTATAGATACCTATTAGCCTCAGTAGGGATGCCAGTATGGTCATCTACTGTGATACAGATATCGTCTAGGCTAAATAGTTTAACGATGCTAGAACAACTTTATTATACCTGATACCTCCATGATAGAATATTTAATGTAGATGGAGGAGTAGATAGCTTGAACGTAGGCATAGTAGGGTATGGCGTATACATACCGATCTGGAGGATAAAGGTTGACGAGATAGCGAAGGTATGGGGACACGACCCCAACACCTACCGTGAAGGGTTAGGCGTAGAGGAGAAGACTGTCCCCTCTATCGATGAGGATACAGCTACAATAGCCGTAGAAGCTGCTAGGAATGCTTTAAAAAGGGCGCCAGAAGTACTACCCAACAATATAGGAGCTATCTATGTAGGATCCGAGTCCCACCCATATGCTGTTAAACCTACAGCTGCGACGGTAGCAGAGGCTATAGGAGCTACACCATTCCTGACGGCTGCCGATACGGAGTTTGCTTGTAAAGCCGCTACGGCTGCTATACAGGCATGTATGGGTCTAGTATCATCAGGGTATATAGATTACGGTATGTCTATAGGCGCTGATACTGCTCAAGCAAGTCCTATGGATGCATTAGAATATACCGCTGCTGCAGGTGGGGCGGCATATATAATCGGTAAAAGCAAGGTTATCGCCGAGATAGAATGCACATACTCGTATACACAGGATGTACCGGATTTCTGGCGTAGAGATGGGGATGTATACCCTAGACATGCTGGTAGGTTTACAGGTGAACCCGGATACTTCGAACATGTAGTTAAATGCACTTTAGGTTTAATGGAGAAAGCTGGATTAAAGCCGTCAGACTTCGATTACGTGATTTTCCACCAGCCTAACGCTAAGTATCCGCTTAGAGCTGCTACAATGATAGGTATACCTCTGGATAAAGTTAAACCCGGTCTTGTCGTTCCATGGATAGGGAATACATATTCTGGGTCTAGTCTTATAGGTTTAGCCGCCGTTCTCGATATAGCTAAACCTGGTCAGAGAATACTTATGACATCATACGGTTCTGGAGCTGGATCCGATAGTTTCAGCCTAGTGGTAACAGATGTTATAGAAGAGAAGAGGAGACTCGCTCCTCCTGTACGCTACTATATAGATAGGAAGGTATACATAGATTATGCGACCTACATAAAGTTTAGACGTATGTTTAAAGGGGTGGATTATTGATGGAGTTTCCGCTATATAAGAAGAGAGATGTCGCTATAGTGGGTATAGGTAGTTCTAAGTTTGGCGAGAGATGGGATAAAAGCCTTAGAGAGCTGGCGTGGGAGGCGGCTGTACCCGCCGTTGAGGATGCTGGAATACAGGGGCGAGATATACAGCTCGTTATATTCGGGAATATGTCTGGAGGGTTATTTGTAGGTCAAGAGCATGTAGGAGCTTTAATAGCTGATTTTCTAGGTTTGAATCCGACTCCTGCTATAAGGGTGGAAGCTGCATGTGCATCTGGAGGTGTAGCTTTATTTCAAGGTTATCTAGCCGTAGCTTCAGGCCTTTACGATGTAGTAGCCGTAGGCGGTATAGAGAAGATGACCGATGTACCTTCAGATAGAGCTACCCTAGCTTTAGCTGGAGCAATGGATTCTGAATGGGAAGCATACTTTGGAGCAACATTTCCAGGCTTATACGCCCTTATAGCTCAACGATACATGTACGAGTATAAGCTTTCCAGAGAAACCCTTGCAGAAGTTGCTGTGAAAAACCATTACCATGGAAGTATGAATCCACTCGCCCATTTCCAGTTTAGAACTAGCGTCGAACGCGTTATATCATCTCCACTAGTAGCTGATCCTCTACGTAGAGATGACTGCTGCCCTATATCAGATGGGGCTTCATGCATGATACTAGTACCTGCTGATAAGGCTAGGAAGTATACGGATACACCTATATATATCAAAGCCTGCACGGTTGCCTCAGATAAGCTAGCATTATTCGAGCGTGAAGATATAGTTACGTTGAGAGCTACCGTTGAAGCTAGTAGGAGTGCGTATAGAATAGCGAAGCTATCTCCGACGGATATAGATGTAGTCGAAGTTCACGATTGCTTTACGATAGCCGAGATAATAGCGTTAGAGGATTTAGGATTTGTTAAGAAGGGTGAAGCAGGTAAACTCTACGAAGAGGGGGAGACGTATGTCGGAGGAAAGCTGCCTGTTAATACTGATGGAGGATTAAAAGCCGGTGGGCATGCAGTAGGAGCTACAGGTATAAAACAAGTGGTAGAGCTTGTGAAACAGTTAAGGGGAGAAGCGGAAAGGGGAAGACAGGTTTCAAACGCTGAATACGGATTAGCTCAGAATGTCGGCGGATCCGGAGCTACCGTTGTAGTAACTATAGTCGGGAGGTGATACGATCTGTCTATACTGGGAGTACCATTCCATTGGAGGAGGAGGAAGGAGAGATATAGGCTTATAGGATCTAGATGCGAAGTATGCGGCAAAATATTCTTCCCTAGGAGAGAAGTATGTCCTAACTGTAGGCGTAGAGGCAGAATCGTAGATGTAGAACTATCTGGAAGGGGAAAAGTCTATAGTTACACCGTTATAAGGGTGCCATCTGAAGGGTTCGAGTACTATGCACCATACATAGTAGCGATAGTTGAACTTGAAGACGGCATTAGGGTTATGAGCCAGATTGTCGATTGCAACCCGGAGGATGTATATATAGGTATGCCCGTCGAGGTATGCTTCAGAAGGATAATAAGCCAAGGCGATAAAGGAATAATAAGTTATGGATTTAAATTCAGACCGTTAGATGAAACTTGGGTTAAGTATTATGAGGAGGCAAAGGTTAGGGTATCTGAAACACAAATATAATGGAACATAACCATGTAAATACACGAAAAACTAATCTTTCCCTATCATCATATCTATTTCTTGGGCTTAAGGCACCCGGAGACGGGCGAACAGACCTAAAGGGGATGATGATTCCACCCAGATTTGGGTGCCGGCTAAACCAACTATACCCTTAATAGAAGCAACGCTATGCTTCCGATTGCTATTTCAAACCATAGCATAACCATTCTTATCATGAGTGTAGCAGCTACACTGATAGCTGACGGTATACCGACTAAGGAGTATAGAGTAGCCATAATCGTCTCGACTATACCAACCATTCCGGGTATACCTACCGGTATCATCTGTATCGTTATACCTATCGTATATACGGATACGACGATCGGTATTTCGACCGAATACTTAAGCGAAAGGAAGACGAAGTAAGCTACTAGTACATCTAGAATCCAAGCTAACCAGGATAAAATTATCGATGAAATCGATGCTTTCCTCGCACCTGTTAGAAGTTTCATGGAGTATTCGAATTTAGACATGAAAGCCTCTATCCTCGAATAGAAGCGTGAACCTCTACTTCCTAGGAGCTTCATTATAGGCTTAATCGCGACGAAAATTATCCTAGGATATATGATTATAGCTAACGCTAGAGAGGAGAATATAGCTATCGCTATAGCGACTATAGAGAGTATCTGAGATAATATCGATGGAAGAATGAAACATGTAGATAGATAGATAAAGCCTATAGCTGAACCTGAAAGGAATGGAAGCATAGAGAATACCCTATGAAGTAATACTGTAGCCGATACCGCTTCATACGGGTATCCATATCCACGATTTGCAGCGTATATCCTGAAGACCTCTCCACCTATGGATGCGGTTGGTATAGCAAGATTAAGGAATATGCTTCCTAGAACTATCTTTAGAGACGATGTGAAGCTAATAGATGATCCGATAGCTTTCAAGAGTATACGCCAGGCTTCTGAGTAAGCTATTATACCTAGCGTAACCGATATGAACGCTACAAGGTAGAGTGTAGGATCAGCTGAACGTATATAGCCTATAGATAGCTCTAGATCCGAGTACGATGAAAAAAATACTACAAGCAGTATTAACCCTACTAGCGATGATAATATGATTCTCCTAGGTTTGAGAGCTATTTTAACTGGTTTAGCATCCCCTATATTCGAGCTAGACAAGCCTTAGGCTTAGATCGTAAAGATATCAACCTTAAATTTTTCGTTTCTACGTCTATACGCTGTCTTAAGGAAACGTTCCACATCGTTATAAGATTTATCGTAGATATGAGCACTATTCGATAAGTCAAAGTATGCGCCTACATTCAATCCAAGCTTATTCGCCACCATCTTCTGAAGCTCTGTCATCGCTAGCATATTCATATGCGCTGCACGGAATAAATCCCTACTCCTCCACTCAGATTGAAGTACCAGCTTACCATCATAGACTTTAAACCATAACCTCTGTAGGCATGGAGGTGAATCGATCGTTAAATCTTTAGATGGAATCCAGGTTATCGCTTGAGCCCTCCTAGTATAGGGAGCGCTCCGAAGTTTCTCTATAACAGCCTCTATCTGGTTAATACCCTCTAATCCATAGTTGAATAATCGTTCATGATACGTATAAGCTAGCTTTCCACTAGCTACCTTTGAATCTAATGTACCTTCTAGTACTTCATCGAGATAGCTTCCTAATCCAACCACTGCATATACATCTCCAGGATGAACTCTAGGTTCTGAAAAAGGATCTTCTACTATCATCATCAACGTTGATTCCTTCGCTTTACAACCGTACTCCGTGTCTATTTCCACTCCGTTGCGATATACTGCTTCGATAGCGGCTTCCCAGACTTCAGCGATACATCTACCATGCACCACTATGAAAGGTGGTCTCATCCTAATTGAAGCAATAGAATAGCTACGGCGGAGATAAAACTTTATGGCATGATATGCTAAACGATACCTAGATATTCAATTATATGCTTTAACAGATATGCGTCGTAGCTTTATTATGGATGTAACCGTGCAGTTAGCTAAATCGACCATACATTATTATAGATACTAGTTAAGCTTAAGCCTTCCCTTTTAAAGCATATTTATTAACGATCTAGGAATGAGGATGCTTAAGCCTAGAAAACCTCTATCGGCAGGTATAATACTCTCATATAAATGTACAAGTGAGTGTAGGCATTGTATGTATGCATGTTCACCTAAGTGGGAGAACCTATGGATAGATAAAGATCTATTCAGGTTTATAGCTGAGAAGCTAGCATCATTCTCCTCTTCATTCTATAGAGGTGTTGGAGATAAACTGCTTGGTGTTAACTATGGATTCCATCTAACAGGTGGTGAACCGTTTTTAAACTTCCCACTATTATTATCATGCGTCGAGATAGCTTCTAAAGCTGGTCTGCCGTCGATATTCGTAGAGACTAACTGCTTTTGGTGTACTTCTGATGAAATCGTAGAGGATAAGCTTACGATGCTTAGGAAAGCAGGCCTCCACGGCATTCTGATAAGCGTGAATCCATTCATACTTGAATACGTAGACTTTGGAAATGCGAAACGATGTTTTAGGATAGCGGTAAAGATCTTCGGTTCTAGGAATACTATGATGTATCACCCATACTTCTATAGACAAGCGGAGGAAATAGGGGTTAAGGAGAAGTTAAAGTTTGAAGAGTATCTTAAAATTGCTTTGACCAAAGATTACGCTATCACCGATATAATTAATCCACGGATAATACTTCCTATGGGTCGTCTATGCTATAGGCTAGATGAGTTCTATGATAGGAGAAATGCTGAATCATATTTTGGCGAACAATGCTTAGATGAGCTTACACGAGCATGGCATATACATATAGATTGCTATGGCAACTATATACCGGGATACTGCGGTGGGCTTACCCTTGGAGATATCAAGATGATAGATGGTATGGTAGATGTGGGGGTGGATTTATCTGATAAGCCGGTGCTCGAAGCATTATCCACAGATATACGTAGATTGTATGAGATGGCTGTCGAAGGCTACGGATATAAGCCTAGAGATAGGGGCTATATATCTAAATGCCATTTATGCCTAGATGTAAGGAGGTATCTAGCTTTAGAAGTTGGAGGATTCAAAGAACTGCAACCGATCGAATTCTATAAGCATATCTAACTTGAGTTGGGAGTGTACTTACCTCTCAGATATGATTCCGCCCTTCTCCTCTATAGCCTTCTTCAGATACTCCGTTGCAGCTGATAGTATCGATTCAGCTTTATCCTTGCTTTCTGAGTATATCGTGATGTGAAGTTCTATATGGGATCGCCCCTCCTCCATCCTTGGATGAGATTTCACGTATATATGCGGATAGGTAGCCATCGCTTCTTCTAATATCGGAGCTAATGAGGATTCAGGTAATCCCTCGATGAATAGATATCTTTCAAGGAAAACTCTATCAGAGATCTCAGCGAGAATGGGAGCGATATACTCCTCGAATATAGCTTTCATCTCACTAGGTACGCCTGGTAAAGCATAGATTACAGTAGAATCGGTCTTCAATTTAACCGCTGGAGCTGTCCCAACAGGGTTACGTATAGGTTCGGCATTTTTCGGAAGCATAGCCATCTTAACTCTTGCAGGAGTTAATTCAAGGATGGTACCCCTTTCTCTAGATAGAGCTTCATACTTCTCCTTAACCATCTTTAAAGCTTCTTCGTTTAATACAATCTCTAAACCTAAAGCTCTACCGATACCAGCAAGCGTCATATCGTCGAAAGTAGGTCCAAGCCCGCCGGTAGTTATAATGAACGACGGCTTCCTCTGTAAACTTTCCCTAACAGCAGAAGCAATTTCATCGAGATCATCGCCGACTACAACTATACGTGTAACTTTACCTCCAAGCTCCACTATCCTTCTAGCAAGATATTGAGCGTTCGTATTTGCGATCTTACCGATTAGAAGCTCATTCCCTATGCTTAAAATCTCAACCGTAAACATGGTTAACTACACCTACGATTAAAGCTGCAGTACTATCTCTTTAAAGGTTTCTAGATATCAACTTTCCTCTACTTGCTTCTTGGATGAAAACCACCATTTCAAGTAACCTTGCATATCTTTCCTCTTCGTATTACCACTTTTAGCTAAGCCAGCCAACTTTTCACGCTCCATAACTATTTCGTCCAATGTTAAAGTTACACCGCAGCTTTGGCAAGTATATAGTTTAACTCTGCTATCGTATATCAGTCTACCCCCACAGAATGGACAGTATGTAGGCATATCTATATCAGCTAAACGATATGAGAGTGGAAGCAGTATAATAACGTTTACTCTCTACGGATATTAGTTGGATGAGATTTAAATCCTAACTAGTAGGTATAAAGTATCAGGCATATGCCGATAGCTAGATTCGGTCCTGCAGGTAAACCCGTAGGATTTAATGGTGACATAGCGGAGATACCTCGATACTTAAACGATGAGGGGTTAGATGCGTTCGAATATCAAGCTGTAAGATGGGGGGGTAAACCCCAGATAGCTAGGAGTAAAGCTGAATCCTTGAGGGAGGAAGCTAAAAGGTATGGGATTAAGCTTAGTATGCATGCATCGTACTTCATAAATCTATCCGGTAAGGAGGATGTAGTAAAGGATAGCATCGAAAGGCTTAAAGCAGCTTTAACAGCAGCTTCATGGATGGGTGCATATATAGTCGTTTTCCATCCAGGTTATTATGGAGGTAAAAGCCATCGAGATGCCATCGATACATGTATTCGAGCTTTAAGGATACTCACTGAGTGGATGGAGACGGAGAGCCTGTCTAACTTATATTTGGGATTGGAAACCACTGGTAAGAAGAGCCAGCTTGGATCTATCGAAGAAATCTTGGAGCTTTCAACTATAACCCACTATGCGAGGCCGGTAATAGATTGGGCACATATATATGCTAGAGATCTTGGATCCATAAAGGATAAGAAAGATATCCTCACAATAATAGAGAAACTTGAGAGAACATTAGGTTCCAATTACGTTAAGAACGAGATGCACTGTCATTACTCTAGGATAGAGTATGGTAGAGGCGGGGAGAGGGAGCATCATAATCTCGATGAGAAAACGTATGGTCCAGATTTTGATCAGATAGCCGGAGTACTCATAGAGATTGGAGTGAACCCTACGATTATATGCGAAACACCTCTACTCGATTTGGATGCGGTAAAGATGAAAAGTATATGGAGAAGTCTAGGGGGAGAAACATTAATTTAACATCAACGTGAAATATTCGTTATGATATGAAGGTTACGATACATGTATACGCATTTATAAAGGAGAAGACTGGATGGGAGTCTAGAATCGTAGAGCTTGAAAAAGAGGGTGTAAAATTGATGGATATACTGGAGTCTGCTCCTGAGCTTAAGAACGTTATATTAGCAGGTGACGATATCGATAGAAACTTTATAGTTCTAGTTAACGGACGGAATATCCGTCTACTTAACGGCCTCGATACACCTATAGCTGACGGAGACAGGATCGATATATTTCCACCTGCAGGAGGCGGCTGAATTCGGAGATGAATAGTAAATTCAGCATGTAAGATGTAAAGCTGCGGCTACACGTCTACCTCTAGAAGATAACTCATTATACAATTTTGCGGCTTCGCTAGTCTTCCTAGCTATTAGTTCGATATGTTGATTCCTGAGGGCCTCCATGATATTCGAGGGTACATCCATAGCTCCGTAGAAACCAGTTCCTACTACTATAATCTCAGGTTTAGTTTCTATTAAGTCCTTTAAATCCTCCAAGTGAAGCTTGTGGCCTTCGATACGCCACCAATTCGGTTTAACCTGGCCACCCGGAAGTATGAGTATATCTCGGGCGTAGACTATTCCATTCACTCTTATAACCCCAAACCTATATTCCTCTATCAAGGATCAACCCTCTAAACCGACGATAATACGGTAAATCATCATAGATTATTAAAGTTAAAGCTTAACATTAAAGTTTAATGCATCAGAAGAGTAACGGTGTAAGGTATGAGGATAGGCGTTATCTCCGATACGCATGACAACCTTGAAGCAATACGACAAATTACCCGCATATTCGCGGAAAGGAGAGTCGGTTTGATACTGCATGCAGGAGATTGGTGTGCACCATTTACTATGAGAAACTTAGTCGTCGAGAAATGCAGGGTGGTAGGGGTATATGGTAATGTTGATGGAGAGAGACTAATGCTTAAGAAGACTGCAGAAGATATGGGTTATACGATAGAAGATTTTCAAACACTCGAGTTGGAAGGGATTAAGATAGCCCTTATACATGGTACGGTCGAAGCAATAGTGGAAGGATTAGCTAGATCTAACACTTATGACCTTATCGTTAGAGGGCATACGCATAGATTCGAAGTTAAGAAGATAGATGGTACGATAATATTCAATCCAGGAGAAGCTTGTGGATATCTATCGGGAAGGAGAACTGCCGCTGTAATAGATCTACCAAGCTTAAGTATAGAGCTTGTAGAACTTTAAACTCTAGACTATCGAAGTACGAGCACAAGACTAAGAGGTTTCCGAGGTAGATGTATGATTGAACTGGATAGTTATTGCGGATAGTATCGGTAAGATCTACAGGACTGGAGAAACAGAAGTTATAGCATTGAGGAATGTGAATCTTAAAATCGAAATGAGGAAAATATTTAGCAATCCTCGGTCCAAGCAGCTCTGGAAAATCTACTCTACTTAACATCTTCACTATATCTGGACAAGATATTCTCGAAGAAAAAGTTATGATAATAACTCTTAAATCTTTAGGTATAAGTGGATCAAAATGTATCTCATTTATAATTTTCAAACATATGCTTAGTTGCTACATCTATTATTTTAAAGATATTCTCAGAATTTTTAAGTCATATAACACCTTTCTCAATATATCTTAACTTTTCATTAAATGTTTTACTTAATACTATACTCTTTATATTATAGACAATTCTACCAAGCGGCTTCATATTAGAAGGTTATATAGTAGGTGTTAATGTAGCTTCAATTTTAAGATACGAATAGATCAGATATGAAACGAATAATGCTATTCAATAGGATTTTCTAGAAGATCACATTCTACTACTGGTTTGCTTTTATCTACCGGTATTCTCAATGTTTTTATTTCAAACGGCTTCATTCGAATCTTCATATCTCTATCTAAGATAGGTATCGTTATGGAGGATTCGCATTCAGTTCCAGTGTATTCTACAAGTCTTATTATTAGATCATCGGATTCCTCTGATAACTTTAAAGTTGAAAGTATGACGTTATATGGTTCAACGTTGATTAATGAGAATCTAGAGGGCAAGAAACCTGCATGTTGATCTTCGACTACGTAGAAGAAACCTGTATTCATTATCTCGGCTATCTCTGATATCCTATGGAATACCGTCTTCCAGCTACCGATGTGAGGTACCAGTATATATCTGAATGTATGTATACCTTGGTCTATGTATTGATAATCTATACCAGGTTTAAGTTTATGCGGATCATGATGAGCGAAAACCGGACTTCTGAGTATACTCATACGAAGCTCTGAACCGTAGGCGTCAAACCCATACTTAGAATCGTTTATCAGCGTTAATCCGAAATCTATCTTCTTACGCGGCGTATACAGTATACCTGATACATCAACCCATCTTTGCCCGGGTTCTTCCTTTCCATTAGCTATCCTAGCTATAGTACCGTATGGAATCTCGTAGGTAACTATGGAGGAATCTAGGTTAACTGGAAAGGATAGCTTAAGCATTCTATGTTTTTCTCTCCAATCTAGTTTAACTCTAACATCCACGAAATCGAGATTTCTATAAAGCGATATATTCTGTTGTATGATGGAGTTGGAAAATCTGGCTTTAACACTAAGAGTTGCTCTTACAGGACCAGATTCTATAAGTGAAACTTCTGCATCTTTAAATCTGCCCTCCTCATACCTATACGCGGATACACCGTGACTCCACGTATCACTTTCATCCTTTAGAACTATAGGTGAAGCTCCATATCCTCTAAATATATTTACACCGATCCTCTTATCGTAAAGCGTTTTAATACCGCCATTCTCTGAATCTACCTCTATTACAAAATAATCGTTTTCTATTCTAGTACTAGACGCTTCGATAATACCTTCACATTCATATTTACATGTATTAAGAGTATCGATAAATTTGTACGATTTATAACCCAGAGCAGGTACATCTGCAATAAATAATACCTTTCTACGGCCTGTAACGGAGGATGGATTAACATCTTGGATAAGTATGGGTTTACCGCTATCCGGATCTAAGATCATGTAATCCCCAGGCCAAGGCTCTACTTCGATAGGGAACGTAACATGCAAACCAGTAGGATTGAATATTATAAGGGCTTGACTATCCCTCGTATCTATCATGGACGATATTCTTTGCGCTGCTAAATTGATAGACTCATAAGCTAAGTTTATAGATTCGCCATACATACTCCGTATATCTGCGTATGCATCTGGGATGCATGTTCCAGCTAACGAATCGTGAAACTGGCAGAAGAGCGTGAGCATCCATCCCCTTCTAAGTTTATCTCTAGGATAGCTGAGATTAGCTATTGAGTAGGCCAGTGTGGATAGCCTCTCTGCAGCCATAAGACTATACTCAGCCCGCCTATTCAATGCCTTAATCTCTGAAAGTACGGAGTAGCATCCAACCGCGTGATGCTGTAATTCGTCTCTAACGACAGGTATTTCCAGATTCATCTCCATAATACGTTTAAAGAATTTTTCTGGATTAGCGAATTCAATAGAGCAGCCTTCAAGCTTCTCTACGAGTAAATCCAGCATTCTTATATCGTTATCTGTTGGTCCACTTCCATGATCACCTTTACCGAATAGTATAAGAATGACTGGTAAAGGAGGATTCAAAGAGAGATTTTTTAAAGCCTCTACGAAAGAAGTGCCAGATAATGCGTAGCTTACAGGATGTCTGTAAGCTAGGATTCTACTACCATCAGGAGATTCCCAGAAGAATACAGTAGGGAGATTTTTCTCGTAACTGTTAGGTCTCATGAAGATGTAGTACTTATATCCGGATTTCCTGAGTATTTGAGGTAGCATAGCGTTATGTCCGAAGCTATCTATATTGTAACCGATTACGACGTCAACCCCTAACTTCTCTTTAAAGTAACGTTTACCATAGAGAGCTTGACGTATATATGATTCTCCACACGGAATATTACAATCTGGTTCGACTATCCATCCACCAACCGGGATCCACCTACCCTCCTCTACAAGCTTCCTAACCTTCCCGAAGAGCAGAGGTTCACATTCCTCAAGCCATTGATACATAATCGAAGAAGAGAATACGAATACTGCGGAGGGGTATTTCTCCATAAGATCTACTACACGTCTGACAGTATACCTTACGGTCCAGTATCCTTCAAACCATCTCCAAAGCCATACTGGATCTATATGCGCATTACCAGCTAAGATGAATTCCACCAAACCTAGTACATATGATTAGTAAGCTACTATTATAAAGATAGCTATGAACTATGATGATAAACCTAGCTATCGATAATCAATGGTAAGCTATTTATTGTAATCAGAGGATTCTTCTAACATGAAATGAATAGTAACTTCCGAGTAGTATTACTGGATAAGAATTTAGAGAAGACGTTCTAAAGCTAATCGAAGAAGATCCATTAGATTACCTATTCTTCATGATGGATTATATCAATGATGAAGCTAATACGGAAATATACTTAGCTCTAAGCGATGAAGAAATCGAAGGTTCAATGCTTATCTATAAACATAGGATTATCAATCTTAGAGGAGCTGAAGGTATTATCTCTAGACTTCTAGAGAGGCTTGATATAGACTATGTAGAGGGATCGATATACCAAGAACATTTACCTATACTATCTTCGAAGTATAACATAGATTCCATCCATACGATGATATGATGAAGCTTAAGAGAGAAGAAGAAAAACTTTACATCATCCACGAGGCTTTCACGTTAGAACCAGAATACGCGGAAGAAGCTAATTTAATGAGAAGTATAAAGCCAGATTGGTGGAGGAATACTACCCATGAAGCTATTACTAAAAGCATAGCTGAAGGAGGGTTATGGTTCGACATGAAAGCTGACGGAAGGATCGTTTCGATAGCTTCTGAGAGAAAACCATTTAAGCTAGGAGAATGCACTATAGCTCACGTAGGAGTGGTAACTATCCATGAACATTATAGAAGGATGAGCTATGCTACTTCAGTCTTATCTAAAACTCCTCGAGAAACTTCTGATAGATACCGAATATCGTATCGATATATGGATAATTACCCTGCGATAAAACTGTATGAGAAGTTAGGCTTCAAGTATCATAGAAGTTATCTTTTCGTAAAAGCTAAAAGAAAATAAGCGGCATACAAGCTAACCTAGGAATAGATTATATGTATCACATCTACATAGATGAATAACCGTGCTAAAACTTTGGAGATCTAGCCTTTCGCGACCGCGAGAGGTAGTAGACGAGCAACCTTACGTGCTATACCTACATTATGGCTTACTTCCACTACTCTATCCACATCTTTATATGCTTCAGGAGCTTCTTCGCTCACGACCGCCATGCTTTCGGCGCGTATAATTATACCCTGCTTCTCCAGCTTTCTCACGACTTCGCTGCTCGGATACCTCTTCTTAGCCGCCTCTCTACTTAAAACTCGACCAGCACCATGAGCAGTCGATCCGAAGCTTATCTCCATAGCTTTAGGATCACCTACGAGAACCCATGATGCAGTACCCATACTTCCAGGTATAAGTACAGGTTGACCCACATCCCTATACTCGGATGGTACATCCGGATGCCCTGCTGGAAATGCTCTAGTAGCGCCCTTTCTATGTACGAAGACCTTGACTCTTCTACCATCGATCGTATGTTCCTCGACTTTAGCTATATTATGAGCAACATCATATACTAGATGCATACCTAAATCTTCCGGATCCCTCTTAAGTATATTCTTGAAGGCTTCTCGCACCCAATGGGTTATAAGCTGCCTATTCACCCATGCAAAATTACATGCACAAGACATAGCTGCGAAGTAGTCTTCAAGCTCCCGGCTTTTAGCAGGTGCACATGCAAGCTCACGATCCGGTAGTTTTAAACCATACTTATGCACAGCTCTCTCCATAACTCTTAGGTAATCGCTACATATCTGATGGCCATAACCTCTACTGCCAGTGTGAACAAGCACCATAACCTGTCCTTCCCTATCTATACCGAATCTACGTGCAACTCTTTCATCATATATCTTATCGACGACATCTATCTCCAGGAAGTGATTCCCGCTCCCAAGGCTACCTATCTGACCGATACCCCTCTGTTTAGCTGTAGATGAGACCTTACTAGGATCAGCTGCCTTCATACAGCCTTCCTCTTCGCATCTCTCAGCATCCTCAGACCATCCATAACCAGCTTTTATAGCCCATGCTACACCTTCAGAAACAGCCCTATCAAGTTCACTTTGAGTAACCCTTATCCTACCTTTGCTTCCTAAACCCGAAGGTACGTAGTGGAAGATTATATCTATCAGCTTACTTAATACAGGCCTAATATCGCGTACGTCTAGGTCTGTTCTTATCAAGCGTACACCGCAATTTATATCGTAACCAACACCTCCAGGACTCAAAACTCCCTCCTCATAATCTGTAGCGGCTACACCTCCTATGGGAAAGCCGTAACCTTCATGCCCATCAGGCATTGTTAAAGACCACTTATAAATACCTGGAAGATGAGCTACATTCGCGCATTGTACGAGAGTCATATCACTCTTCATCTTCTCTAGTAGAACTTCATCGGCGTATATTCTACATGGTACACGCATACCGGGCTTGAAATCCTTAGATATCTCCCACACATACTCTTCTACCCTTCTAAGAGGAATATGAGACGACATCTCTTCAAACCTATGTTGGATAAAAGATACTACCAGCTTATAAATATCATCTAGAGTTGTAAGTGCGAGGAAGGTAAAAGCTTAGATAGAACAGATGGATCTCAAAGCATCTAAGCTGGGAGCTATGTATATACTGTTCATAGGCACTGCTGGTTCAGGTAAATCCAGCCTCACGCACTCCTTCGGATTGTGGCTAGAGAATGAAGCTGAGGCAGATGTCGGCTATGTAAACTTAGATCCTGGATGCATATATACACCGTTTAAACCTGACTTCGATATTAGAAGCTTCTTCACAGTCGAGGATTTAATGAGGAAGGAGGGACTTGGCCCTAACGGAGCGATTATAAGAGCAGCCGAACTTATGAAAGAATATAGCGGCGAAATAGCTTTGGAAATCTCCAGGATAAAATCGGAGTTTACGTTGATAGATACACCTGGACAGATGGAGATATTCGTGTTTAGGGATACAGGTCCGATCATAGCGGAATTTCTCGGGAGAATCGGTAGGAGTCTAGGAGTATACATATTCGATCCGACGCTAGCTAAGACTGCTTCAGATCTATCGGTAGCCCTAAGCTTAGCTGTAGCTACGCAGATAAGGTTGGGTATACCATGTATATCCATCCTGAATAAATCGGATCTACCGGAGGCAGAGGCTATACTAACCCTACTAAACGACCCGGAGAAATTTAGAAGGAAGATAGCAGAGGAGGGGCTTGGTGCATCGACAGATCTAGCTATGGTATTAGCGGATCTAGCTCATAAATATTCCAAACATACAGGTAATGTGATAGCTGTATCAGCTAAAACGAGGAAGGGCTTAGATAGACTGTACGATGCTTGTAGGGAGGTATTCTGCACATGTGGAGAACTATAATCGAAGATGCCATCTATGCTAAGGATTACGGATCGATTAAACGATTAGCGGATTTTTGTAAGCATGGTGTTGACCTTAAACTGGTATATCGTAGTGTGGTTATAGCTTAGCGGTAGGGGTTATACTACCTCATAAGTATAGTTTCTTGAATCTCTCAGCATCTTGAGCCATATATACGTTATTCCATAGTAGATAGATTTCGATCCCTCTTTCCACTAGGGGGCTTACATATTGGTGATATAAGGTTTTCAGATCGCTATCAGTATATCTGTAGACGTAAGGTCTACTACCTAGACCGTGAAGCCTATAGTATACTGGGCTAGTATCCTCGGTGACGCATTTATCTTTGAACGGATCTACTACGTGGATCAGATTTAGCTCTGAGCATATAGATCTAATCAAATCATAACTCCATGAACTATGTCTAGGCTCCCACGCTATAATTAAACCTTCAACATGTACACGCTCGAAGAACCTCTTTAACCCGGATACATTCTCTTCAGTAGCCTGGAAAGAGGGGGGACACTGGATGACTACGATCTTGCTACGTAGGATCCTAGCTATCTCCAAGGTCATATTCCAAGCTTCTATATTCTCCTCTGTAGGCTTCAACCATCCGTATCTTGAACATTTCTCTGGAGGCGGCTTCCATCTAGCCTTTCTCCAAGTAGGACTATCTACTGGGTGAGTTATAGCTTGCCAAGCTTTTAACGTGAATTCAAACCGTTCAGGAGCTTCCTTCCTCCAATTCCTAGCAGTATCTGGATTCGGAAGCTGATAGAATGTCGATTGAAGCTCGACTAGATCGAATAGCTTATAGTACGCCTTCCTACCACCCTTCACGGCGAAGCCGCAACACCCGACGTTAACCTTCATAACCCAGCGTAAATTTATCTTCGAGCGAGAGGCATAAAGCTAACCTGACATGAAGAGGTTTAAATACCGTATAGAAGAGGCTTCGGTTAATAGAAATACGAGATTAATACTCTCCCTAGATCCAGTCGGTATAGACACATCTAAACTGGAGAGCTATGCTTTAGAGATGCTAGAAAAACTATCCGATTGTATATGTGGAGTTAAATTAAACTGGCATCTCTTATTACCGTTAAGTTTACCCGAGATATCTAAGATAACTTCTAAGGCACATGAATTGGGGCTACAATGCATAGCTGACTGTAAGCTTAATGATATAGGTTCGACCAACGAGGTTGCGGTAAGGTATCTGATGGATGCAGGGTTTGATGCTGTAACGGTGAACCCGTTCATAGGCTGGGCTGACGGAGTAGATGCTATAATCAGAGAAGCTAACAATAGATGTGGCGGAGTTATACTTCTAACCTATATGAGTCATAGAGGCGCAGCGGAAGGTTATGGTAAGATTATCGTGGAAGATGAAGGAATACAACCGTTTTACAAGGTATTCGCATATAGAGCTCTACAATGGGGATGCGATGGGGTGATAGTAGGAGCTACGAGAGCCGATATTATACGTGAAGTTTACGGTATATTGAAAGAGGATATTCCTATATACTCACCGGGAATAGGTGTTCAAGGAGGATCCATAACAGATGCATTAAAATCTGGAGCTAGATACATCATAATAGGTAGGAGTATACTCTATTCTCAGAATCCGAGAGAGGAAGCTAGAAGATTGATGGAGTATATCAACCATGTGTTAACTTCTCCATAACTCCCTTCTCAACAGATCTCTCACAGCAGCTCTTATAACAGCACTCCTACTAGGATAGAAGCCTGTCTTAACAAGCTCATCTATACCTTCCACTACCGCTTCCGGTAACTTGACTGTTACAAGACGCATAGAGTTCCGCCGACCCATAGCGTGAATAATCAGTATATCCAGCAAAGTTTAACCCTTAAGAGCTTACGTATGTGGAATGTGCAGTTAAGCTAACAGATATTTTTCATCCATCCTAGATATCTTGAGGATTTTCTTCCCCTATAATCGTCTAGAAATGGTTGGATAGATGTTTATCCATATGGCGGGGGCCTATCATATCTAAGAGGATAGACCGGTGATTCATTCAACCTACTAAGCCTAGATTCGCTTACATACAAGTTAAGTAGTGATCACTTTAACTGACACCGAGATACATTTGATAGCGATTATATTAGCTATTGAAGTAAATATTGTATTAAATTTATATATATCAAATCATAGTTCGCAGCTATTTTACGTTTAACTACCCCCGAAAACATTATTTAGGCGATATATCATCAGAATATATCAGCAGATATGCGCAAACTATTCGGTACAAATGGTGTTAGAGGTATACTTAACAAGAGTATAACCGTAGAGACCCTAGTTAAACTAGGGTATGCTATAGGAACGTATTTCGAAGGAGGGAAAATACTCGTAGGTATGGATGGAAGGATTGGAAGCCCTATAGCGAGGGATGCTACGGTTTCAGGCTTACTCGCAGCTGGATGCGAGGTACTAGATGCAGGATTAGCACCTACCCCTGTTATCCAGCATGATGCAAGGTTCAACGCGGTGAATGGATGCATCATATTCACAGCATCCCATAATCCTCCAGAGTATATAGGCGTGAAAGTATGCGGGCCGGATGGTGTTGAAATATCACGCGAGGAAGAGGAGAGGATAGAAGCCATCTTCTTCGAAGGAAACTATAAACTTGCAGAATGGAGTAAGGTGGGTAAGGTAAGGAGTATTACGGGATCTATCGAGAGGTATATAGAAGCCGTAGTTAGACATGTGGATAGGGATCTCATCGCTAGACATAAGTATAGAGTCGTAGTAGATCTTGGAAATAGTGTAGCAGCTTTAACGATTCCATACATCCTTAAAGCTTTAGGGTGCGAAGTCTATACCATAAACGACTATATAGACGGAATGTTCCCGGGTAGACCTCCAGAGCCTTCTGAGGAAAATCTAGGTGGACTCATGAAAGCTGTTAAAATCTTTGATGCTGATTTAGGTGTAGCTTACGATGGGGATGGGGATAGAGCTGTATTCGTAGATGAGAACGGTGTATTCCATCCTGGGGATAGAAGCCTAGCGTTAATAGAGGATTACGTAATGAGCTTAAAGCCTGGAACGGTATTGGTTACGCCTGTAAGTACATCGCAAATCGTCGATGATATAGCTGGTAAGAGGGGTGGAAAAGTGGTGCGGGTCAAAGTTGGAAGCGTAGATGTATCGTGGACCATGAAGAGAATGAACGCTGAGCTAGGGGGGGAGGAGAATGGAGGGGTATTCTATGGACCGCATCAGCCTGTAAGGGATGGAGGTATGACAACCGCTTTAATACTACATATACTTGCGGTAAGAGAGATGAATCTATCTGAAGCTCTATCGACTCTTCCGATCTACCATATAGTAAAGAGGAAGGTTCCATGCCGAGAGGAGGTTAAGTATAAGGTTTTATCTATGCTCGAAGAGGAAGTTGAAGGTATAGGTGAAAGGATAGAGAAGATAGATGGATTAAAAGTATGGTTTAAAGATAGAGAATGGGTTCTCGTAAGGCCTAGCGGAACAGAATCCATATACAGGATTATAGCCGAAGCACCATCATATGAGAGAGCTGAAAAGTTAGCGGAAGAATACACAAAGCTTGTAACCGAGATAGTGGAGAGTCTATCTAGTTAACGGATACCAGGTATTACGTATGGCCCTTCAGGTATGAATGCAACTTTAACATCAACTTTACCCACTATTCTTAACGCTTCCATATATGCCTCCTCAACCGTTGAAGCATACTTGAAATTCATGTCGAGAGCTTCCTCTTCACGTACACCTCTAGATACCAGTACCACGTTGTTCTTACATAACACCTGAGCAAGCTTCTGTACCTCCCATTGATCCCTTAAAGGCTCGTTAGCCTTAATATATTCGAGAATCTTGCGTGGATCTCTATACATAGATGCAAGCTCCTTAAAATCGGCGTGACCAACGCCATCCCTGCACTCAGACACAACTATTATCACCCCTTTATCCCTTGTAATCCTAGAAGCTGTCACCATACCTTTAACGGTTTGGTAAAGATCCCTATCCAACGGGTATCCACCATTAGTCGTGATTGTTATATCAGCTTGAAATGGTACCTTTACGCATACCATCGAGCTTAAGAAATCTATAGCTCTACGATGAGCTTCCACAAAACTTCCAGAAGAAGCATAAATCATACGTTTATCTCTACCTACGATAACATTAACTGTATACTCAAGACCAATGATAGAAGCGGCTTCCATCATATCCTCGTGAACAGGATTACCATCGGTATATCCGTAATCAGCAAGCGGATGGGACAGCATCCTGAAGCTATGATTCATATATATCGATTTAACACCGGATACCCCAGGGAGTATAAGCTTCCTACCTCCGCTATATCCTGCGAAGAAATGCGGCTCTACAAGCCCAACCGATATTCTAAAATCTGATTCTGCTACAATCCTATTCACGTAGAGTAGAGTACCGAAACTTGTCCTACCCATATACCTTAAGGAATCCTCATCATCCGCTACATGATTAATAACGTTGTATTCTGAGGGTATACGGCTTCCAAGGAACTCTTCAAGCTCCCCTCTACTCATGGGCTTATGTAGACCGTTCGCTATGATTATACTTATATCATCTTTACTTACACCAGCTTCCCTTATACGGGATAAAAGGATAGGTAGTATTACTCTATTTGGAGTGGCTCTAGTTTTATCGGTAATGAGTACGCATACTCTATCAGATCTCTTTAGAAGCACATCCAGCTTCGGTAAACCGATGGGGTTGCTCAGAGCTTCATCGATAAGTTTATCCTGATTAACGCCCTCTCCGCTTGGAAGCTTCGAAGATACGATATAGTATGTTACATCGCTAGGTACTTCGAAATCTATCGAATCCTCACCATACGGCAGGAGGATTTTCACATCGATCACCTAGATTCTAAAATCTAGGTTTAAAGGGAAAGGTTAATTAATTCTATTAAGAAATTAGATGGCTAGAGGAGTGTGGAGTAGGTATGGGCGGTACTAAGAAGAAGTCTATATCCCAGATGCTCAAAGCTCAACTCGCTAAAGAGGAAAAGAAGACGCGGGGAAAAGAAGATACGAAAAGTGAGAAGAAGAGTTCGACTATAGATGCTCAAGGGTTGGGTAGTAGAGAGTTCATAGAGGAAGTTAAGAAGATGAAAGTTATAACACCGTATGCACTAGCATCCAAGTACAACATAAAGCTAAGCGTAGCTAAGGATTACTTAGAGATGCTAGAATCTAAGGGTATAATTAAATGCGTCGGCGGGCATAATAGGATTAGGATATTTCAGGTAGTGCAAGTATAGATATGTATAGAAATATGATGGAGAACGGAAGTCGGATATGTACGATGTCGAATCTGTTAAGAGGAAGTTGGAAGAACTAGAGAAGGAGAAAGAGAGGATAATCGAGGAATTTAAACGGTTAGAAGAAAAGCGTAGAGGCGGGGTTGTAACAGAGGAAGAGTATAGGGAGGAGAGGTATAAACTGGAGAGGAGGGCTGTAGAGGTTATGGATCGCATAGCTCAGTTAAGGTTTATGGCAGGGTATGTCTGAACATCTAAGCTTCCTAGTATTAGCTCTATGCTATGCTCTAGCTTTAGCTTCGATACCGTTATCCTTTTACGTTATTAGAAGGAAAGTCGGAAGCATCAGATGCTTCAGGATGCTTACATCTTATATAATGGCTTCAATCCTAGCTTACGCTGTATGGCTACTCATACTTAGAACAGGCGATATGATCATAGATCTCTCCCCCCTTCCGTTAAATCTGATAGCTGTTCTAACACCATGGATACTTCTAATAAAACGGGAGAGTATAGGCTCCTAGGTTTATCCATACCATACTAATACTTAAATCGGGATATCTGTATCATGTAGAACACTGTATAGGCTTTGAAGCTTAGAGTTAAACCTTTAAGCTTAGAAGCGGGTGGTAAATGGATAGTTATACTCAACGAATCCGATGCTGAGGAAATTGGAGTAAAAAGTTTAAATAGGGTGAGGATAGGGTTCAATGGTAAGAGTATAACAGCCATAGTCAACACTACCAGTTATTTCATAGATCACGGATGGATGGGGGCATATAGAGAAGTAACATCGTATCTAGGATTAAAAGAGGGAGTAGAAGTAGATATAGAACCTTCACCTCCACCTAGATCAATACAGCATATAAGAGAGAAGCTTAGAGGTAGAAGCCTAGATAGAGATGCCATATACGAGATAGTGTACGATGTTGTCCACGGCAATCTAAGCGAGATCGAAATAACAGCATTTGTAGCAAGCCTACATATATATGGTTTAAGCTTGGAAGAGGCTGCAGCTATGTCAGAAGCTATGGTTGCTACAGGCGAAAGACTTGAGCTAAAAAAGAAACCCATACTTGATAAGCATTCGATAGGAGGAGTACCAGGGGATAAGACTACATTGATCGTAGTACCGATAATAGCATCGTTAGGCTACACTATACCTAAGACATCTTCTAGAGCTATAACATCAGCAGCAGGTACGGCTGATAGAGCTGAAGCTCTCATGCCTGTATCCCTTTCGATAAGCGAAATGAAAGAGGTTGTGGAGAAAACTGGAGGATGCATAGTTTGGGGCGGAGCTCTACACCTAGCCCCTGCAGATGATATCTTCGTGAATATTGAGAGACCTCTACAGATAGATCCGCTACTACTACCATCCATTATGGCTAAGAAGAAGGCAGTCGGAGCTGAATACCTGGTCGTAGATATACCAACTGGGAGGGGGACGAAGGTGAAAACTATAGGGGAGGCAAATCTTTTAGCTAAAGACTTTATAAGGCTGAGCGATCTACTAAATATAAAGACTAAGTGTTGTATAACATATGGTGAGCAACCTATAGGCTTCACGGTAGGCCCAGCTTTGGAGGCCAGAGAAGCTTTAGAGCTACTATCAATGTCTAGGAGCGTCCCAGATCTACTGGATAAAGCATGCAATATAGCCGGGATGCTTCTAGAATCTGTAGGCGAGGATGATGGCTATAATATAGCTTTAGCGACCGTGAAGAAGGGAATAGCCTTATCTAAGCTCAAGGAGATTATAGAAGCTCAAGGTGGAGACCCCAACATAAGGCCTGAAGATGTAGCGGTAGGTGGATGCAGATATACCTTTAGATCCACTAGGAAAGGCGTGGTTCTCTGGATAGATAATAATAGTCTTGTAGAAGCGGTTAGGCTGCTGGGAGCACCTAAAGATAAGGGTGCCGGCATAGAACTGCACAAGAAGGTAGGGGACATGGTTGAGCCTGGAGATCCGTTATTCACCTTATACGCTGAGAAAGAGTATAAGCTAGATTATACTATCGGTAAGATCGAAGAAGAGGGCCTATTCATAGGTGTTGGCGGATATATGGATATGCTGATACAGAAAGTTGAGAGAGCCCCGGTTTACAGTAAAGCTTTCATATTAGAGAGGTAGACTTTCTATGCAGTTGTATCTATTAATGTTTTTAACCTAAGATTAAGAAATGTAGTGTGGGGTGGATTTGATAGAGACATACCTGCTGGATATGCTATGGCTTGCAGCTAAGATAATCATAGTGATAGCGGTAGGTTGGATTGTAGGAAGGCTACTTGGTAGATTGGCTAGGATGATAGCCGTCAGGTTGAGGATAGATGAACAACTGGAGAAGAGAACATATATCGGAAAACAGCTTAAAGATGCAGGTATAAAGATATCCTCGGTTATAGATGTGCTCGCGAGGCTATATGTCTATGCGGTAGCATTCCATATAGCAGCTACTATGACGGATATACAGGGAATCGTAACGACGTCTAGAACCATAGTAGATTTCATGCCATTCCTAATATTCGGTATATTTGTCACGGTTATAGGCTTCATATTCTCTGACTACCTCATACGGATAGTTATCCCCATATCTGCAAGGGCATCGACCATTATAGGATCAGCTCTACGTGGAATTCTATATCTTATATCCATCTTAGCAGGTTTAACCGCTATGAAGCTTGAGATACCAATACTCACTACCTTAGCGACTGCCCTCATATGGAGCACCATGTTAGGTTTAGCTATCGGTTTAGCTGTAGCTCTAGCTCTAGGTTTGAAGGATGCCATAGCTAAGAGAGCAGAAGATATAGTTTCATCTATAGATTTAGGGTTGGAGGCTGCTGAGGAGAAGCTTAGGATAGATAAGGTTAGAGAAGTAGTAGCAGGCCTACGTAACAGGATTAAGGAACTGGAAGCGGAAGTTGAACAATATAAGAGTAGATTAAAGGAGATGGAGGAGGCGAGGAAAATAAAGCTGGAGGAGCTAGCTATACCTACGATAAATATCTATGATAGATTGAGAGAGATTGTTAAGGGAAGAGGAGAGGTAAGGGAGGCTTATGGCGGATTTGAAGTAGAGGTATTAGATTTAGAGAATTTCCCATGGTGTGAGGTACTAATAGCTTTGAAGGGGGCAGGCTTTGATGTTATCTTCACTAAGAGAGATGAAAAATATTTGATAATAGGAAGAGTAGCAGGTATTTAGATACCGATCACTTGTACGTATATCGACCTAGCTTGAGGCCCATCGAAATCTATGAAGAATACCCTCTGCCTCATACCTATAACTATCTTCCCGTTAGAGATGGGGAGAGAGGTATGCATACCTACTAGTATAGATCGTAGATGGGCCCATGCATTCACAGCCATACGTCCATCCTCTCTAAAGAAATGATGGTGCATATAGTCTTCATCTTTAGGTACCAATCTGGATAAGAATCTAACTATATCCTTGGTAAGACCTTCTTCACCTTCGTTAACAGCTATACCTGTCGTCGTATGCATGGTATAAACGGTAACTATACCATTGTTAACACCGCTTCTACCTACAACCTCGGATAGTAGGCCTGTTATATCTATGATATCTTCATCTTTCCTAGATTCAATCCTCAAGTATTCACCATAGATTTTCACGGAACATCCACCTCTCCTAGAATATGTAGAGCGTTTAATCCTAGAATACGACCTTTAATTTCATCTTCTATAGGGAGAGTACGTATAGCCTCTAAAACCTTTCCGGATTCCATACGAGGGTGATTGGACCCGAATAGTATTTTATCCTTTAGAAAATTTTCTACAAAGTTAACCCCCAATGTTTCCACGAAAACTTTCTTGAGATGATCTTTAGGAGTACCTGTAAACGTATCGGCTGTATCTAAGTATACATTCTCGTAGCGGAGGGCTAAACAGATAGATTCCCAAATCCAAGGCCACCCCATATGCGCCAAAACAATTTTAAGCTCTCTAAACTTAAAAGCGATAGGTTCTATGAGTAACGGGTAACTGTACGTTAGATTGCTACGTATATTCCATGAGAAGCCCGTATGCACAACGAGTATAGCGCCTAGATCCTCCAGCAACTCGTATACAGGATAGATACGTTCATCGTCAGGTCTGAAGCCTTGAAGAGCTGGATTTAGCTTGACACCTTTAAATCTACGCTTATCGATAAACTTCTCACATTCACTTAACGCTTCATCCCCTTTTAGAGGATCTAAACCAATGAAACCTATAAATAGATCTGGATACATCAAAATCATTCTAGCTAAATCTTCATTACTAGGAAGCTTTACACCGTATGTTCTGGATAGATCTAAACCTAAGATGGCGGCTTTAGATACGCCGAAGAATCTAAGCTGATTAACGAATACTTTCAAAGGCTGCAAACCTATTCTAAGCCCATATATATCGCGTAAAGCTGATGTTAGATTTGGATCAACTCTATGAAACTCTTCTAAATTAACTGGATGGATGTGGAAATCCACTATTGACATGCTATACCCCACCGTATACATTACGATAGGGAAAGGATAATATTTATATTAAACTGCTGCGATGAGTATGGCAATCCCAGCATAACTGGAGTGTTTAAAGATGAGGCATCAGATAGTCTTAGGATTCGACCCTAACATAAGATTCGAATGCGTTAAATGCGGATCCTGCTGCCGTACAGTTTTCGAAGACGTTATACCGCTTCAACTTTATCCGCAGGAGGTATCTAGAATTAGGCGCATGGGCTACAGGGATTCTGTAGCTTACATAGGGCAAGTACACTATCTCAAGGCTGTAGATTCGCATTGCATCTTCCTTACAGATGACGGTTTATGTATGCTTAGACTTAAGTATGGATGGAGCCCTGTTAACTGCAGATTATTTCCGATAACAGTTAAACTAATCAACGATACATTCATCCTGGATATGAATTGGAATTATTCCTCTAAGATTGGATGCAGAGGCTTTGGCTCTGGACCGACTATAGCCGAAAGGTTTAAGGATATAGAGAAGCTTCTCAGCGAGATAGACGGGTATATACATGGAAACATTTATTAGAGTGTATCTTAAGGATTAATCCCACAATGTTCCCACCGAAGAATATCAAGATACGGAAAGCTGTACTGGATTTAGATGGATACGAGACGCCTCGAAGAGGGGGGTGTATAGCTAAGCTTGATGCTAACGAGAATCCTTATGGACCATCCCCAAGAGTCTACGATGTTCTGATAAACAGTTTGAAGGATATATGGAGGTATCCATCTAAAGAGGATTATGAGCGGCTTGAGGAATCGATAGCTTCTAGGCTTGGATTGGATGATGCTAGATGTGTGATGCTTGGTTCAGGCTCAGATGAACTCATAGATCTAACGATTAAGCTACTCATAGATCCTGGAGATGTTGTCATCACCATTAATCCAAGCTTCTCCATGTATAAGGTGTACACAGGTATAGCTGGGGGGTGTATAGCTGAATATACTATGACGGAGGATTATGTATTTAATATCGAGGCATTTTTAAGTATGCTCGATAGGCTTAGAGATAGGGTTCGACTAATAACTATATGTAATCCTAACAATCCTACGGGAGGATATATCGAGAAGAGGGATATAGCTAGGATATTGGAGTATGGAATACCCGTATTAGTGGATGAAGCATACATAGAGTTTGCCCGATTCGAAACAGTTGTAGGTATGCTCAAAGATTACGAAAACCTAATAGTTCTAAGAACGTTTTCGAAAGCATATGGATTAGCTGGTCTTAGGATCGGGTACATAGCGACGAGTAGATGGATGGCGGATAATATAAGGAAGATTAGATCACCGTATAGCGTGAATCTCCTAGCCGTGAAAGCGGCGGAAATAGCTATCCAAGACGATGAGCATCTTAGAAGAGTAGTTGAAGCTATAATCCTAGAGAGAGATAGATTATTCGATAGACTCTCAAACGTACCTAGTCTTAAACTCTTCCCATCCGAAGCTAATTTTATACTCATAGATGGGACGAAGCTAGGGTTCAACCCAGAGGAGTTTAAATCCCTTCTTATCGAGAGAGGAGTTTCGGTTAGGGTATGGTCTAAGCTTGGCATGCGTAGAGGATGCCTATTCCGCGTCACTATAGGTAGACCTGAGGAGAATGATCTATTCTTAAACGCCCTGCTAGATATAGCCTCGGGTAGGTGGAGTCGATGAAGCTCAGGATAGCGGTACCTAATAAGGGTAGGCTTCGAGAACCTACATTGAACTTATTGAGGAGAGCGGGGTTAAGAGGGGAATATACTGGTAGACTTCTCTATAGTCAGACTTCGAATCCCAATATAGAGCTTATATTCGCTAGGGCGATGGATATACCTGGATTCGTAGCTTTAGGCGCTGCCGATCTAGGGGTAACCGGCCATGATTATGTCGTAGAAGCTGGTGTAAAGGTTTTAGAGCTCTTAGATTTAGGGTATGGACGGGCTAGGATAGTAGTAGCAGCTCCGGAAAATTCTATAGATAGTCTCGAAGAAGTGAAGCCTGGCAGTGTGGTAGCTACAAAGTATGTTAATATAGCTAGGAAGTTCTTCGAATCTGCAGGTTTAGATGTATCTATACTTAGGATTTCAGGCGCCGCTGAGGTTACACCGTATTTAGGTATCGCTGATCTTATAGTTGATGTTACGAGTACAGGATCTACGTTAGCTATGCATAGATTGAAGATTCTAGCTGAGATTATGAATACATCTGCGAAGCTTATAGCTAATCCTGTAAGCTTCGAGAGTAAACGGAAGTTAATCGAGGAGGTACGTTTAGCATTAGATAGCGTCATCAGAGCTGAAGGGATGAAGCTTATTATGATGAATGTGCCGGATGATAGGCTTAGCTCTGTTTTAGCTGTACTACCAGCTATGGCTGGGCCTACGATCGCTGAAGTTAGAGCTGAAACTAAGATGTGGGAGGTATATACAGTGATCCCTGAAAGCGATCTATATCGAGTTATAAGCGAGGCAAAGAAGGCTGGGGGTAGGGATATAGTGGTGTTGCCGATAGAACGGGTGGTATTGTAGGGGGTTGTAAAGGAGTGGAGATCATACCTTCGGTAGATATAGAAGGTGGTATATGCGTTAAACGTATACGTGGGAAGCCGGGTACAGGTATTAGAATAGGAGAGCCTAGACAGGTTGCGTTAAGATGGGCTTCTGAGGGGGCTTCGAGAATACACGTAGTCGATCTCGATGGAGCTTCCATAGGTAGGCCTATCAATTTTAAGGTTATAGCTGAGATCGTAAAAACTGTTAAGGTACCAGTGCAAGTCGGAGGAGGGCTAAGGATTCTAGATGATTTTATACGGTACATAGAAGCAGGAGTGGATAGGGTTGTGGTAGGTACGGTAGCTTACGATAAGCCTAAACTCGTAGAGTATTTAGCTAATGTTATCGGAGGAAGAAAGATCATACTGGCTCTAGACTCATCTGGAGGTATGCTTAAAATTCGAGGTTGGAGTGCGTCTACTGATGTGGATATTCTATCTTATGCTAGGAGGTTTGACCATATGGGTTTAGCAGGTTTCCTCTATACATGCATAGATCTAGAAGGTACGCTTGGTGGTGTGGATACGCATACTGTCAGGATGCTTGTAGAAAATCTAAACACACCTATAATCTATGCTGGAGGTGTATCTTCACTCACGGATCTCATAGAACTCAGAGATCTAGGGGTATCCGCCGTAATATTGGGTAGAGCACTGTATGAGGGGACTATAGATTTTAAGGAGGCTTTGAAGCTATGCGTATAGCTTCTGTTAAAAGAGAGACGAACGAGACGAAGGTAGAAGTATACGTGAATATAGATGGTACTGGTGAAGCTAGCGTAGATACTGGAATATCGTTTCTAAACCATCTAGTAGAGACCCTATCACTATACAGTCTAATAGATATAAAAGTGAAAAGTACGTATACAGATAGATTTGATGAACATCATATAGCTGAGGATACAGCGATAACCCTAGGTAAAGCTATAGACCAGGCATTAGGCGATAGGAAGGGTATAGGAAGGTTCGGCTTCAGTTTCATACCTATGGATGATACGTTAGCTTTTGCAGCGGTGGATCTAGGTGGAAGACCGTATCTCAAATTCAAGGGGGAATTCCTATCCGATAGGATAGGGGATCTATCATCACACCTTATTAGGCATATACTAGAATCTCTAGCGTATAATGGTAGGATGAATATACATGCTAGGATCATCTATGGATTAGATGATCACCATAAGGCTGAAGCATTGTTTAAAGCCTTAGGGAAAGCTTTAAGATACGCTGCAGAATCAGATAAGAGAGTTGCGGATAAGATTATGAGCAGGAAGGGGGTTCTAAGATAGATGGGGTTCAAAAGGATAATACCATGTTTGGATACTAAGAGCGGTATACTAGTTAAAGGAGTGAAATTCTGCGACCTGAAGATTATAGGGGACCCGGTTAAGAAAGCTAAGTTATACGAGGAGCAGGGTGCTGATGAGATAGCATTACTGGATGTATCCGCTTCGCTTGAAAGGAGAGGTATCTCGATCGATATCGTAAAGAAGATATCGTCTAGCATAGATATACCGTTGATCGTAGGCGGAGGTGTCAAGAGTGTCGATCAGATAGGATTACTCCTAGAAAACGGTGCGGATAAAGTCTCTATAAATACAGCCGCCGTCGAGAATCCTATGCTTATAGAAGAAGCCGTATCGCTATATGGTAGTCGACATATCATAGTAGCTATAGATGCTAAGAAGGAGGCGACTAATAGATGGGGGGTATATATATATGGAGGCAGTAAGCCTACTGGTCTAGATGCGGTGGATTGGGCTATTAGAGTAGAAGAATTAGGCGCATGCGAGATACTATTAACAAGCATAGATACAGATGGAACTAGGGAAGGATATGATATCGAGCTAACTCGTAGAATAGCTGAAGCGGTAGATATACCTGTGATAGCTTCAGGTGGAGCGGGGAAACCTGAGCATATTTACGAAGTGTTAACAAATGGGAAAGCGGATGCCGCGTTAGCTGCTTCGATATTCCACTATGGCGAATACAGTGTTAGAGATATTAAGCTATACCTAGCTTCGAAAGGTATACCTGTTAAGTTATGATTATTAAGATTAGGATAGATGCTTATGGTAATCGAGATTTATACCGTATCAGAAGTAGGCTTCGACGCGGAGAGGAGGTATAACATAGATTTTGAAGTAGAAGAATGCGTGAGGAGGATAATAGAGGATGTAAGGATTGAAGGGGATCGAGCACTCATAAATTATACAGAGAAGTTTGACTACGTGAAAATATCTAGAGATGAAATGGAAATACCTAAAGAGAAGATGGATGAGGCGTTATCCATAGTACCTGAAGATTATATAGCAATACTTGAGGAAATGTATGATAGATTACTGAAGTTCCATAATATGCAGCTTCCAAACGGGTTTGAAGTCGAGATAGTACCTGGTGTCAGGTTAGAGTTTATATGGGTACCATTAAGGAGGGTAGGGTTATATGTACCTGGAGGCTTACATCCATATCCTTCTACGGTACTTATGGCTTCGGCTCCAGCTAGAATTGCTGGTGTACAGGAGATTATAGTCTGCACGCCTCCTAAACCTAAAGGGTTGAATCCGTATCTATTAGCAGCTTTAGCTATAGCAGGAGTGGATAGAGTATTTCAAATAGGAGGTGCCCAAGCGATAGCAGCTATGGCTTTCGGTACCGAGAGTATACCTAAAGTCGATAAGATAATCGGTCCTGGGAACGTATATGTAGCTACAGCTAAACGTCTACTGTATGGCATTGTAGGATTGGATACACCTACAGGTCCGAGCGAGATAATGGTTTTAACAGATGGATCGACTAAAGCCGAGTATATAGCTTTGGATCTGATAGCTCAGCTTGAACATGGTCCTGGTAGTAGAGCTATACTATTAACGTTATCCAAGGATTATGCTCTGGAGGTAACTAGAATCATAGAAGGTTATCTTTCGAGTATACCTGAGAAGATGATATCCATCGATGGTTTAACCATACTTATCGCATCCGATCTAGATGAAGCTTTAAACTTCGTATATAGTTATGCCCCTGAACATCTAGAAGTACACCTAAGAGAGATACCTGTAGATTTGATTGAGAGATGTCAGAGTTGCGGGACATTATTGATAGGTAGCTTTTCATCAGCAGCTCTTTCGGATTATGCTACAGGAGGGAATCACATACTACCAGTAGGAGGATCTGGTAGATTCTCATCAGGACTATCCGTATATGATTTCATGAAACATATAACCGTTCAGAAAGTATCACATGAGGGATTTAAGAGAATTGCCGCGGTAGCCCTCAAACTCGCTGAAGTTGAAGGTTTCTATATGCATCGCAAAGCCGTCGAATCTAGACTAGGGGATGTGAATCGAGTTGAGTTGGAGTATACTGGATGAAATATACAAGATTCTAGAAGATAGGAGAGATAATCCTAGAGCTGAATCATATACATCCAAACTTATAGCAGGGGGTATCGAAAGTATACTGAACAAGGTAAGCGAGGAAGCCGAGGAACTGATGGAAGCCGCTATGAATGGTAAGCATGGAGTAATCCACGAAGCCGCGGATCTAATCTTCCATATACTGGTTCTACTCGTATATAAAAAGATACCATCCGATGCTGTACCCTTAGAGTTTATGAGGAGGAGACGTTAAGATCACGCATGGCTTATCTACAGGATACCGAGTCTGCGAAGGAGGGTGTATATGAAGTTAAGGATCGAAGATGCTGAGAAGATAGCAGATAAACTACGGTTTAGGTTTGGAGGATTGATAGTAGCCGTAGCTCAAGATGCCTTTACAAATGAAGTCCTCATGGTCGCATTCATGAATAGAGAAGCTTTTGTGAAAACTCTGACTACTGGGCTAGCACATTATTGGAGCATATCCAGAGGGGAATTATGGATGAAGGGGGAAACCTCAGGTAATGTACAGAAAATCGTGGATATAGTTTTAGACTGCGATTACGATACAGTACTTCTTAAAGTTGAGCAAATAGGTGTAGCATGCCATGAAGGTTTTAGAAGCTGCTTCCATAATAAGCTTCAGCCTTAGATTCAAACGCGCATTACTAGCTACTATACCTCTATGGGTAGCTCTTCACCTGTTAACGTTACCGAACGTCTCTCCTCGATCCTTTCTATTAGTCCATCTCTAATCCATGCTATACGATCGGATACATCTATCATCTTAAGATCATGCGTAGCGCATATAACGGTCACACCTTTCTCGGCTTTAAGTCTATACAGAAGCTGAACTATAGCGAAACCGGTTGTTAAGTCTAGGTTTCCGGTAGGCTCGTCTGCGAGAACTATAACCGGGTCATTAGCTAGGGCTCTAGCTATAGCTACCCTCTGCTGTTGACCACCAGAAAGCTCCGTCGGTCTATGATTCAAACGATCACCTAAACCAACAGTTTCAAGAAGCTCCCTAGCCTTCTTCTCACGTTCCTGTTTAGATTTACCTGCAAATATCATAGGGAGGGCTACATTATCTAGCGCGGTTAATACCGGGATTAGATTGAATGTTTGGAATATGTAGCCGATCCTATGGCATCTTAACCAGGCCTTCTCTTTAGGATTCATCTTAGCGATATCCACGTTTTCTATGAGTACTCGCCCTGAAGATGGTGTATCAAGTCCACCGATCATGTTGAATAGGGTTGTCTTACCAGATCCGCTTGGACCCATGATCGATATATACTCGCCTTTGCTTACATCTAAGTTAAGCCCTCTTAAAGCATGAACTTCCTCACCCTTTAGCACATATATTTTACGTAGATCCTCAACCCTTACTACATATTCGGATGATGCTCCCAGAGAGACCACCCCAACTACAAGTTTAATTGATTACCAGCAATGATTATATAAAATTTAGTGTGAAGCCGAGGGGTATCAGCTTATGTGGGAAATATTCAGATTCGATAGACGACTAACAACCAATCTTAGAGAAATATTAAAGAACCCAGTAGGTAGGCTTGTAAAAGGTTCACCTGAAGGTAATGTTAAGAAGATGAGAGAAATCGTGGAGGAGATTAAACCTAGGATGATAGCGGTCGTAGGCGATGTCGTATCTAGTATGGCTATAGCAGCAGGCATACCCGTTAAGATTTATGTCGCGGATGGAAAGATTATGAGAAGTACAGCAGGGTTAAGTACTGCTGTGAATGTTGATATCGTATTTAGAGCTATGAATCCACCGGGATTTATAACTAGGGAGAGTGTCGAAGTTTTGGAGAAGGCTATCAGATATAATGGATCTGTATGGGTTTGGATAGATGGAGAGGAAGACCTCATGGTAATTCCTCTCGTTATTCTCATGCCTGTAGGGTCGCTTATAATGTATGGGCAGCCACGCTTAGGTTTCGTAGCAGTTTATGTGGATGAAGAGAAGAAGAGGGAGATGCTTGAGATAGCGGAGTCTATGGAGCCTACATAGTTAAATTCTTTAACCTGAATTCTTAAATGTGGTTTCCGGTGACCCTCTGTGAAGGTAGGTGTAGCTGAGCTTATAGATGATTTCACAGAAATGTTTCCTATGTGGGTTTCTAGACTTCTAATAACAGCTGATACGTATGAGTGGGCTCTAACAGCTGGGCGTGTAGCTACAGGGTTCGCTACATCGATAATAATGTCGCCGGCTGAAGCTGGGGTAGAGGGGGTGAAACCTGAGGATACACCTGACGGTAGACCCGGTGTCTACGCGCAGATCTACCATACTGATAGAGTAATGCTGAGGGCTCAACTTCTATTCAGGATAGGGCAATGCATACTTACATGTCCTACGACTGCTTTATTCGATGGGCTTAAAGATGCTAGAAGGAGGTTTAAGGTGGGTAAAAGCTTATCGACCTTCGGTGATGGATTTCAGAGGGAGGACAATATAGGAGGCAGGAAGGTTTGGCGCATACCAGTTATGGAGGGGGAATTCATTGTAGAAGAAAGCTTAGGTGTAGTTAGAGGTGTTGCAGGAGGTATGTTCTTGATACTTGCAAGCGATAGGGCTTCAGGTTTAAAAGCTGCCGAGGCATCTGTAGAGGCTATAAGTAAAATAGAGGGTGTAATCCTACCTTTCCCGGGTGGTATATGCAGATCTGGTTCTAAGGTTGGAAGCTTAAAGTATAAGCTTAGAGCTTCTACGAACCATTTATTCTGCCCGACTATAAGAGATCAAGTGGATGGGACTAAGATACCTGAGGGCGTGAATTCTGTATACGAAATAGTCATCAACGGTCTTTCATTCGATTCTGTAAGGAATGCTCTTAAGGTAGGTATAGAAGCAGCTTCACATGTAGATGGGGTGAAGTATATAACTACAGCTAACTATGGAGGAAAGCTTGGACCCTACAAGCTTTATTTAAGCGAAGCTTTAAAATGAGGGAGCCGGCATCTGGAGCTGTGTGTAAGTATGACGTGTATGGTTATAGTCGGAGGATTCTTCGGGGATGAGGGTAAGGGTAAGATAACATCGTACATAGCTATTAAAGATGATGTGGATGCTAACGTTAGAACGGGCTCCGTTAACGCAGGTCACACCGTTGTGTGGGGTGGCGTAACATATAAGCTGAGGATGATTCCAAGCGGCTTTATAAATCCTAAGACGAGACTATACCTTGCAGCTGGATGTAACGTTAATCCATCGATATTTTTAGAGGAGGTTAAGCTTACAGGAGTAGATGGAAGGGTCTGGATAGATAGACAGGCTTCCGTCATAGAGCCGATACATATAGAGAGGGATAGGAGTGAAGGGGGGAGGATAGGTACTACAGGCCAAGGTGTAGGTCCAGCACAGGAGGATAGAGTTAAACGTATAGCTAAACTAGTCTCAGAGATGGATGAGCTTAAACCGTACATAGACGATGTAGCTTTAAGGGTGAACGAGATTCTGGATAGAGGCGGTAAGGTCTTACTCGAAGGTACTCAGGGGACATACCTATCGCTTATACATGGAACATACCCCTATGTCACTAGTAGGGATACGACTGCGTCAGCTATATGCAGTGAAGTCGGTATAGGCCCTAAGAGGGTGGATGAAGTTATACTCGTATTCAAATCCTATGTTACGCGTGTAGGTAAAGGCCCATTGGAGGGGGAGTTAAGCGAGGAGGAAGCTAGGCGTAGAGGCTGGTTGGAGGTAGCTACGGTTACAGGTAGGGTTCGTAGATCCGCTCCATTCGATTTTAAACTCGCTAAGAGAGCTGTTATGCTTAATAGTGCAACTCAGCTAGCTATAACTAAGCTTGATAGCTTATACCCTGAAGCAGCGTATGCTAGAAGATTCGAGGATCTACCTAGAGAGGCTAGAGTATTTATCGAAAGCGTGGAATCTGAGGTTAAAATACCTGTAACTCTTATAGGTACTGGACCTAGGGTGGAGGATATCATAGATAGAAGGAATGAGGTACTTTAGGGTTCTATACTGGTGAAATCTCCTCCTCCAACCCTTCCTTAGGATACGGGTATAGAAAGCATCTATCTTCAGGTATCTTAACATATATCTTGGAGCCTGGTTCTATATTCGCATCTGACTTTATCTTAGCTTTTACATGGATGCTACCGGGTAGCAGGATATCTAGATGGAGGAGTCTACCGATACGTTTAGCCGATGATACTTCCACCCTTAGAGTATTCTTCTCCATAGGTTGATCGATAATCCTGAAGGCTTCAGGTCTAACTGCTAGAACTGCTCTTCTACCCTCCTCGATTGGGTTAGGTACCCATCCGCATACAAGCTTAAACCCACCTCCATCGGCTATGTATGATCCATCGCTATATCTAGCAACCACCTCTATGATGTTAGCTTCACCTACAAAGTATGCTACGAATAAGCTTTTAGGCTTCCAGTATAGTTCTTTAGGTGAACCGGTTTGAATGATTTTACCTCTACGCATAACCACTACTTTATCCGCGATCGATAAAGCCTCATCTTGATCGTGAGTGACGTGAATCGCTGTTAAACCGAAACTTTTAACGATCTCTCTAAGCCTATACTTCATATAGATTCTCATCTTAGGATCCAATGCACCTAACGGTTCATCGAGGAGTAGAAGTTTAGATTTAACGGCTAAAGCTCTAGCTATAGAGACAAGCTGAGCTACACCACCGCTCACCTCCATAGGATATATACTGTGATCTAGATCCACTCTAACCTTCTCTAGACAGGATAGAGCCGCTTTCAAAGCATCTTTATAGCTCCATCTTCGTACTTCCGGTCCGAAGGATACATTATCCACGATACGCATATGAGGGAATAGAGCTATATCTTGGAATACGAATCCTATACCCCTCTTCTCCGGCGGGATACCCTTCATCGATTTACCATCTATGTATACATCACCCTCATCAGGCTCTATGAATCCTGCTATAATCCTTAAAAGAGTTGTTTTACCGCATCCACTTGGACCTAGAAAACATACATAGCTACCATCATCTACGGTAAGATTCACCCTACTTAAAGCTTGGATCGCACCAAAATTCTTAGATACATTCACCACATCCACACGCGGCAAGATTTCTACCCCTCGCGATACGGTATAGATTCGTACTCCGAAACATCGTATACATGTACATCCGAAGCTTTGAACCCTACCTTAACCCTAAGACCTGCTTCAACCCAACTTTCATCCATAGACTTCATCCTAAGCTTAACCGCTCCACCGCAAACCTTTAGTATACATACATATTCACCTCTATGGAACAATACTTCTTCGACAAAAGCATCGAATACATTCCATCCTGAGTCAGTCGGCGGATCGATCTTTATATCCTCTGCATCTATATACGCAATAACCTCACCCTTATCCTTCAATATATCTTCTCGTAAGGTTTCTACTTTAAACTTAAAGCAATTTTCGGTAGGAGAACCGAGAATCCTATTATACGGATCTAAAATATGAACTCTAAGTATATTTGCATCTGATAGGAAGTATGCTACGAACAGGTTTCTAGGCTTCCTACGTAACTCCTCGTACGACCCTATCTGAACGATGCATCCATCGTTCATCACAGCTATCCTATCAGCTAGCTCTACAGCTTCTTCAACATTATTGGTAACATGCACCACGGTTCTACCTAAACTCTTAGCGATACTCTTCAGCTCCCTCCTCAATTCCACCGAAAGCTTCGCATCTAACTGACTTAGAGGTTCATCGAGAAGTAGAAGCTCAGCTCCTGTAGCTAATGCTCTAGCTAATGCTACTCTCTGACGCATGCCGCCTGAAAGTTCATATGGATAAGAATCAGCCCTATCTAGCAAGTGCATAAGACTTAGTATCTCCCTACAGATCTTCTCAGCTTCGAATGCATCGACATCTCTCACTAGGAGTGGGAAATATACGTTCCCCCATACGGTCATATGATTGAAGAGGTTGAAGAATTGAGGGAAATACCCTATACCCCTCTCCTCTGGGGGTACATCTATCACGGATCTACCGCCGATAGATACTTCACCCCTATCAGGATGCACTATACCTGCCAATATCTTCAGGAGAGTAGTTTTACCTGCACCGGTCGGCCCTAATACGACGAAATACTCCCCCTTACCCACTTCGAAGGATACACCTTTCAGAATAGCTCTACCCGAATAAAACTTCCAGATATCGAATACTTTCAGAAAGCTATCCACCTACCATCACCCTCACCATAAACATAAACATCAACGAGAAAGCTATGAGAAGCAACGTCGAGAACAAAGCAGCCGGGATAGCTAGGGATTCCACCATAGTGACGACTAGGGTTGAAACCGTATAATCTCCACCCATGACTATGAACGTAGCACCAGTTTCACCTAGAGAGTGGGTGAACGAAAGTATAGCGCCTGTTAGGATACCTCTTTTAAGCATCGGTATAGATACTAGCTCAGCTAACTCTATAGGCTTAGCACCTAGAGTCCTAGCTACATCCTCGCAATCCCGTATATCCGATCCCTCAAATACAGCTATTATAGACTCGACTACAACCGGTACAGAGAAAACTACATGCGTCAACACTATAAGCCATAAGCCAGGCGTTACAAGGTTGAATAATCTAGGACCCCATAGAAGCATCGAGGATATACCTAGAGCGGATGTAGGTATGACGAGGGGGATTTTAAGCATAGCTCTGAGAAGCCTTCCTAAACGATACCACTCGATAAGATATACTAACGGTATAGATATGCACACAGATACAAATGTGGATAAACCCGCTACTATGAAGGATGTCAGCATAGCTCTAGATAGGAGGGAACCATATCCAGCTGGACCGGTGAATATCTGATATATTATACCGCCCTCTATCCTACCGGTGAACGGATCTCCACCCCAATATATGCAAACCGAGTATAACGTAGAAATTATAGGTAGCATTACGAGTATAGCTAAGATAGCAACTATAGAGGCTTTCCCTATCCTAGAGAGAATCCTCGAAGAAATAGCCTCCTCCAACGCTATGATTTTCCGCTCGATATCGATTCTAGCTAAAATCTTTGGTAGGGAAACCCAGCCTCTACGCGATATCGTTATTTCTAACGGGAGTATCGTGACCCACGTTAATAGTATTAGCATGGCTCCTAGAAAGGATGCTGTAGCTATTTTGAATTCGAACTCCCATCGAACGACTGCCACCGCCGCTGTAATGCATGTACCGGAAACTATCATTGTAGCCCCAGTTTCACCCAAGGATCGAGTTAGAGCCATTATAGACCCTGACAAAAGAGCTGGAAGCGATAAAGGTAGTATAATCTTCCTAAAAGATGTGAATGGGTTAGCACCTAGGATACGAGAAGCTTCCATTAGACTAGATTTTATATCGACGAACCTTGCTTGAAGAGGTTTAACGACGTATGGAAGAGTTAACGCTACGTGTACTAGAAGCAGTAGGATAGGTATATCGAATACTGGTATCCTACTAGTTATGTCTATGACCCCGGTCTTTAAGCCTAGAATACCTCCCAAACCTATATTCGTAGTCCAAGATATGAGGGTAGCGAAACCGAAACCAGATGTAGGTATTACTAGCGGAAGGGAGATTAACGCATCTAGCATGGATTTACCTATGAATTTACCATAGGCTAACATATAAGCTAGAGGTATACCTAGAGCTATATCTATCAGGACGGTTAGAATCGAGAGCTTGAACGAAAATAGGAGGACAGATTGTATGAGCTTCCAACCGGTATCACCTATTATAGGATTCTCGAAAACTTCGTAGCGTATCTCATCCCAGTTTGCTGGTATAAATGAAACGACGAAAACCGATGGCAACAATACGAATATCAACGTAGCTACGAGAACAGCTATCTTTAAAACCATCCCCCCTATACGGTATAGATGAACCATAGTAGATTACCCTCCAGCCCTAACCTTATCCCATAATACGATTAGACCTTCTAGAAGATTACTGGACGGTATCGTGGTATAGACCGGAGCATCTATGATGGAATTAACGCCGTTATCAATATTGAATATGCTTATATCAATCTGAATATGCTCGACACCAGGTCTGAAACCGTGCTTCATAGCTTCCATCTGGGAATAATCGCTTAGGAGGAAGGCTAGGTACAGCTCAGCTATACGCTTATCTTCTTCGCTTACCCAGGGTGCATTGAGCAAGACATAAGGGTGATCACATAGAAAAACTCCATCCTTCGGATATACAGCTATAAGCGGATCATTCCATTTACGCTTAGCCGCAAGCGAATTATCTACTACAACATTCTCGTATACGATGAATACCTGTATAGCTTGAGGACCGCTTTCAGCAGCCCATTTACCGAAGAAGCCTGTACTCTTACCATACTTAACAGCAAATCTTTCCAGCGAAGATACCTTCTCCTGTATAGATGAATTCATGAGATCCTCCACGGTTAGCATAGTAATGGGTTTACCAGCAGCCGCAGCGACCTCCATAAGTAGAGCGACTACACCGCCATTACTTAGCGTAGGATCCGGGTGCCCATACTTAAACTCTACACCCTCCTCTATTATACGGTATAAATCGCTTAGATATGTTATATTGTAGCGTTCCGCGAAAGATTTCCATACAGCGATAATCGTAGGAGAGTAAACTAAGGGTGTACCGTTTAAAGCTAGGTCATAACTGTATCCTAGAGTCCTCCATTTAGAATTAAGGTAGGGTATCCATATAGATGAGGCTGGGCTCCAGACGGTGGGCTTAACGCTTCCATGGAGTATTAAGTTTACGGTTTCATGAGATCCCGCTACTATAAGCTTAACCTTTACGTTCAACCCTAGGCTATCCTTAACCCATTTCTCGAATGCAGGTGTTACGCTTTCTATCCAGCCCTGCTTCTCGCTAGTGTAGAGGAATGTTATCTCTAAAGTATCGGCTGAGACGGGCTTAAGAAACAATATAATAGGGCGAAGTGAATATACAGCAGAGATTAGAAGGAATAGGAGAAAACCTACTATTATGCCCAGTATGAATGCGAGATAACCCCTTCTACCATATCCACGTCTTTTCATACCTCTCCAACCCTTTCTAGGTTTAGCAGATACTTAAGTAAACTCGAAGGAACGTGCTTCTCTTTCTCTATGAATTTGTTTTGAAGCTTCACCTATTTCTCTATTCGGTATATACTCTACGAACTCTTAAATATCCTTAACTTAGGATAGTTTAATAACGTTATTTAGGTGGGTTTAATCATGGCTTCAGGGCTTATAGGATGGCTTTATGGGAGGAGGAAGAGTAGACTTATATCTAGCGTAGTAAGGCATCTAGAGCTAGCTACCAGATGCGTCGAGGATATATCTGAGGCAACGCATAGAGCTTTAAATGATGAAAATGCCGACGACATACTCGAATTATTAAATGAACGAGAGAGGGAAGCTGATAGATATAGGAGAAAGATCATCTATGAGCTTGCGAGAAGCGAGCTAACGGCGGAGGATAAAGATGATTTAAGCCATCTAGTGAAAAGGGTTGATATGATAGCAGATTATGCTAGAGGTGCAGGTAGAATATTAGCCATCCTACCTAAACTGGGAGAATTACCTACAGAGCTTAGATCATGCATATTGGATATGGCTAAACTGCTAGTTAAATGTAGTGAAGCTACACGTAGATGCGTCGAAACTCTACTAGAGGATAAGGAGGAGGCGTTGAAATACGCTGATAAAGTCGAGGAAGCTGAGGAGGAGGTGGATGAAGCTTACGGTAGATGCCGTAAGCTCATAGTAGATGGCTTAGATAACCTACCAGCTCCGCGTATAGTATTCCTCTCACAATTTCTAGATGCGTTAGAGAATACCGCGGATAGCTGTGAAGATACTGTCGACCAAGTTAGAGTTATAGCTATACATATAAGTTAAGGATAACAGATTAAGGTGATAATAGGGTATGGATGGTAGATTGATAATGATCTCTAGCCTGAAGCCGAAGCTTATAGGTATATTACTATGTACGTTTAGCATATTTTTCATAATACTTCAAACGGTATTCCTATTTTTCATACCTGAAGGCTGGAGTTTACTAGGTAGACCTCTAAGCTGGTGGGCTTTAGCTGTACCAGTATATCTTATCGTCGTCCTATTCTGGCTTATACTTTTATGGATAGGATGGATCCTCATCATGGAGAAAAGGATGCCTACTAGCGAATAATCTTCAAACTATACTGGGGTACCCAGCTTATCGAAGCTAACCTTACCTTCAAAATACTTTCTAAGTTTATCCTCTAGATCGCATATGTTAACTCTCACCTGGCTCCATGTATCCCTATCTCTAAGGGTTACGGTATCATCCTCTAGACTCCTGTAATCTACGGTTACGACTATAGGTACACCAATCTCATCAGCTCTAGCATATCTTCTACCTATAGATCCGGAATCATCGTACTCTACTTTAAATCCTGCATCCTTGATAGCTCTATAGATTTGATAGGCTTTCTCCGGAAGCCCATCCCTAGATAGGAGGGGGAAAACGGCTACTTGTATCGGAGCTAGATCTTTAGGTAGCTTCAAAACTATTCGATCACCGACCTCTCTATACGCATATTCTAGGGTTACGTAAAGAAGTCTCTCCACACCGAAGCTAGGTTCGACGACGTGCGCAATGAATTTACGTCCACTCTCCTCATATTCCTCTTCGATGAAGTTTAACTCGCTAGATTCGATCCTACATCCCTCCAGCTCTAGGAACCCTTTCTCGGATACGATCCTCTTCACTTCATACGGATCCATCCTATTTAGGGCATCAAATATTACTCTAGCTTTCTCCCTATACCTCGATCCTATAGATCTATAATCGGGTTTAACCGTAAGCTTCTTAACCTTAACCGGATGCGGATAGGATTTAAACACCGTAATCTCCACCCCACTTAATTTCTGATGCCTACTTAGATCGTAGTCTGTTCTATAATTATGCCCAGATACCTCGACCCAACCCCATCTAGAAAGATACACTTCTTGATCGAAGCCTTGTACGGAGTAATGAGCTCTTTCAGAATCGAGCTTCTCTATGAATCTTTGCCTATCATCTGGAACCCCAAGCTCTTCGAGAAACCTCTTAGCAAGAGCCATAAAGTATGCAAGCCACTCAAGCTTTATCAACCCTTTATTGATAGCTTCGCTTACACTAACCACTATAGGTTCATCTAAACCTTTTATCCTCTGCTCTACTGTAAGTATTCTAAGCTCCTCGTCTTCAACCTCGCTTATCAAGCTGCAGGATCTATCTTCAGGATCGAAGAAAAACTCGAATTCAGCTATCGTAAATTCTCTAAGCCTTATAGGCCCCTGTCTAGGGGATATCTCGTTCCTCAGAACCCTACCTATCTGAGCTACACCGAAGGGTAGATTACCCCTAGCATACTCTAGTAGCCTCTTAAACGCTATGAATATACCTTGAGCTGTTTCGGGTCTCGCATATCCCACATCACCGGATAACGGGCCTATCCTAGTTTCGAACATCGTAAGGAAGTATTCAGGTTTACCAAGCTTAGAATTACAGTATGGACATCTCACATTATAACTATCGAGAAGCTCCTCAAGCTTCTCTAAGCTTAACCCTTCGAGTCTACTATCCGGTATATTCGTCGAATCCCTTATGAGATGGTCTAGCCTATACGCTCTACCACAACCGGTACATACGGTCATAGGATCTTTGAAATGTTCTAAATGACCTGAAGCTTCGAATACTATCTTAGGCGATATTATAGGTGTTTCCAGCTCTAGGAGGCCGAGGCGATCTACGAAGAACTTCCTCCACTTCTCCTCTATCCTCCTCTTAAGTATGACACCTAGAGGGCCGAGATCTATGAATCCCCTTACCCCGCCGTATATCTCGTAGGATTGCCATATGAAGCCTCTACGTCTAGCTAGATCCATAACTTTATCGTATAGATCCATACATACACCTCTAGAGTCCCAGTCTATGAGAGGGTAGCGATAGCTTATTATTAAACTGAACGGTCTCTTTCTAATAGGTTTAATCTAGAAGATATGTATTAAGAAGAGGTTAACTATAGATGAGGATTAGGAGGGGATCCGCTGAGAAACCTATTAGAATGCAAGATATAGTGGAAGTCGTATATGATGAACGTAGATGGACTCTTCTATCAAATTTAAGGTCCGAAGCGAAGGGTATCCTTGAGGCATTAGCTAAGCACGGTATAGAAGGGTATATCCATGGAAGTATAGCTAGAGGGGATGTAGACGAATATAGCGATATAGATGTAGTGGTGCCTACAACCGTAAGATCGCATAGGATCGAGCTTGCACTAATCAGCGGAGGCTATAAGATAGAAGCTAAAAAGCTCGTTCAAGCTACGCCTAGGAGAGCTATCAAAGCTCATGTATATCTGGATCTCGAAGGAAGGGTTTGCGTAACATTTCCTCTAGTTAAATTTACAAGTTTAGAGTGGGATTTCTACAGATTTAGCGGTATAATAGATTTGAGGGGAATGGTATCAGGTCTGAGAGTACCGGGGGTATCTAAGAGGCTTACGTTGATAGAGCCTACAGGCTATGGTCATATAGAGTATTCGATTATAGGGCTTGAAGCCGAAGTTGCTAAAAAGCTTGGTGTAAGCGAGGCTATAGTTCATGAGAGGATCGATGTGTTAACTAGGAGGGATGAGGTGGGTAGGACAGGCGTATATCTAGCTGAAGAGATACCTCTCGATGAAAGCTTCGAGCAGGCGTTAAGAGAGATCGCGGCGAAGGATCCAGCTATCCGTAGGAAGATTAGATCTTCAGGGTTCGATCGGTGAGGAACATGTATGGGCCGTCGATACTCATCATATCAGCTTTCCTAATACTACTACTCTACATCGTATCTAAAAAGATGGATCTATCGAGATATGGGTTGGATGTAGGCCCGATCTATGTAATGCTGAAAGCTGAGAGAACGTTGAAGCTACTAGATAGGATAACCGCTGTATCGAGGAGATTCTGGATAATCTACAGTAGGATAGGAGAGTATACTGGCATATTACTTTCGCTATCAGCCATGATATTTCTGGCATGGAATCTAGCTAATTTCCTCGTACCTGAAGGGGAGCCGAGCCCCATACTGCCATTCTTACCTGGGGTAACGGTGGATATAGAGCTATTCCTATACTTCCTAATACCTATAGCGATAGCTATGATAGTTCATGAAACAGCTCACGGAGTCATCATGAAGATAGAGGGCATACCTGTGAAGAGCGCTGGCGTATTCCTAGTACTACTGCTCCTAGGAGCTTTCGTCGAACCTGAGGAGGAATCCTATAGGAGAGCTGATAGGAGGATTCGAAGACGGATATTGGGGGCGGGATCGTTAGCTAACCTTCTAGTAGGAGTCGCTACGATACTACTATACTCTATACTGTTTACAGCCCCTGAAGGACTTATAATTGCCGAGGTAGAGCCTAATAGCCCTCTGAGCAGTTTAGGTGTAGGTCAGTGGACGGTAATATACTCTGTAGACGGAGTTAAAATAACTAGTATAGAGGAGTTTCTAAACTATCTTAGAAGTAAGATCGATGCATATGTAACGATAAACACGAATATAGGATCGTATAACGTCAAGGTTTCTAGGGGTTTAAGCTATGGGATAGGTATCAAACTGTATGCTCAACCTTATAGGAAGCTTCTATCGTTAGATATAGTTCCTCTAAACTTCTATATCGGTATGTTTTTAACCGGAATCTACGTTGTAAATATAAGCTTAGCATTATTCAACATGCTACCATTATATCCTCTAGACGGCGAGGGATACCTCCTCAGCTTCCTATATATCGATGAAAACGTTGAGAGAATTCTTAGAATCTCAATAAACCTATGCATGTTCGCACTACTTGCATCAAATATAGGACTAACGGTTACTAGGATGGGATACCTGATGACGGTGAAACCTTGAAGTGTATTAAATGCGATAAGGAGGCAGTATACTTTAGGGTTTACTCAGGAGAAGCATACTGCGTTAAACATTTTATAGCATCTATAGAAGAGAAGGTTAGAAGCACCATCCGTAAGTATAGGATGCTCGATATAGATGATAGGATAGCTGTAGGAGTCTCCGGCGGAAAGGATAGCCTAACATTACTAAGGATACTAGCTAAGATAGAGCGTAGATTTCCTAAAGCTAAGCTATACGCTATAACGATCGACGAAGGAATAGAAAGGTATAGGGAGGAATCTATCAAGTTAGCATCGAGGGAAGCTTCTAAACTTGGAGTGCAACATATTGTAGTATCATTCGAAGAGCTATATGGGTTAACCCTAGATGATATGATAGCTGAAGCTAAGAAGAGAAGCTTGAAACTTACCCCATGTAGCATATGTGGGATCCTTAGACGTAAAGCTTTGAACTATACAGCCGTAAAGGTAGGCGCTAATAAGCTAGCTACAGCTCACAACCTAGATGATGAGGCGCAAACACTCATCGTAAACATACTCCATGGAGATCTATTTAGGCTAATACGCACCAAGCCTGTAACCGACTATAGAGAGGGGTTCGTGCGGAGGATAAAACCTCTAAGAGAGATACCTGAGAAAGAGATAGCATTATACGCATACCTAGAGGGTATAGAGTTTCAGTCAGAGCCATGCCCATATAGGGGTGTATCGATAAGAAGCGAAGTAAGGCTATTTCTGAATACTCTCGAAGAAAATCATCCAGGTATAAAATTCACCGTTGTCAGGATGTGGGATACTATAAGATCCATCATGGAGAGAGAGTTACCGCGAGTAGAGCTTAAGAGATGCAGATTATGTGGAGATCCATCGGTATCGGATGTATGCTCCGGATGCAGTATACTCATAGCTCTCGATGTTAAAGGGTCGAGAATATGGATGCAAGATTAGTACTTTCATTCGTTAAACTATGTGAAGAGCAGGGAATACTATACCAAGGCTATATAATACGATGTTATACAATCTAATCAGAATAGAGTTCAGCTAACTCCCCGATAGCTTTCAACCCCTTACCTGACCATAACGTTTCGGACGATCCATATTCTTCCTCCATTTCTCAAGGAACAGGCGGTCGACATCGATCTCTATACCCTGAGTTTTCTCGACTAATCCTATAAAGTCAAGTATATAGAATATCACATCGATAAGCTCCTCGCTAACTATAAGCCAATCTTTACCCTTCTTATATGCATCAGCAGCTTCACCTAACTCGACAAAAGCCCATAGAAGCTTTTGGGTTAAAGCGGATTCATCATCTGGGAATCCTTTAGCTTCTACGAGCTTCCTAACCATCCTTTTAGCTTCGTTGAAACTGCAACCATCCATAACCCATCCTCTCAAGGCATCGTGATAATTAAGATTATTCTATCCTCATTAATTTTACGTTCAACTCCATAATAGATTGAATCGAATGTATCGTCTAAAACTGAAACAACATTTAGAAAGAATTTATAACCCCTTGGAGGGCAATATCATGGAAAATATAACGGTAATCCGTGGGGGGTGAACCAGACCACCTCTGAGTAGAAGATTTAAAATTCACCTATATTCCATTATACCTGGAGCGATACAGCTGGATTGAATGATCGTTTTAATTATGATTTTAAGGTATTAAAGCGTCCGCGATAAGAAGGGTTGATTTGAGAGCCCCATCCCCCTGTTCTATCCTATCTGGAGTATCTATGGTTAAGCTTAAACTTATATATTTCATATTTCAGCCTATCCAATCTTTAGATGGAAAAGGTATATGAACGAAGGTAGGTGCTCCCTAATTCAATCGATTAGTCTAACTCTTCTTGGGATTTTATGGTTAACGCAAGCTCTCATAAATAATGATTTTATCGCGATGATTATTGGATTATCACTTGTACTTGGCGGAGCTTCTCTCACGCTAACAATCCGTATGGTAAGCGACACAAAAGCTAAGCGTTACGTAGAAATAGCCCTTTTACCAGCTTCCCTCGGAATAATCGTTTATGGATATGCTGCGAGCGGCGCGCTAATACTCATGATTATCGCATCATTAATAGCCGCCTGTCTCATATTGGGCTTTATACTCTCCTACCTACTACCGGAAATACGTGGGGAAATCTAAGGGGTGCTTTCCCTAACCTTGATAAGCAAGGCGGAAGGCTGTATGCATTTATTCTAATAGAGCTTTAACCTTAAAGTATCTGTGAACCCCACGTTTATGTTTGAATTCTTGTCTACGACCCATAACAGATTTCGAGTAATCGAACTCCTCGAGTTTATGCGTCCATATGCCACCATCCCGAAGCAGGATAGGAATACGCCCATAGTTAGGATATATGAGCAGGGAGCCTTGACTAACCATGTAAACGTATCCACACTTACAGTATACGCTTATGCGTCCCATGACAGCTATAACATTTAATCTGCTCATATACGCTAAAAGTTTTCCGCGCACAACTAGCTTCAAACCTCCATGTATTAAGGCGTAAGTAACACGTATATAGATGAATGCTTTAACTCCGAAACGGTGATCCTAAGGTTGGAGGAGAAGTGGAAAATTTTTCGGTAGCTTTAACACGACCAAGCGTGTATGGAAACATGGTCGACAAATACTTTAAGATTGGCTTACCTGGCGACTGCTTCTACAGAAGGGCTAAAGAGGGCGGACGGTAGGTGAGTTATGACTAGAGAAGCTGCGGCTAACTTTTTGGTAGAATTAGGAAGAAGACTCGGTTTCGTACTGGGATAGAGGCTCAGGCATCAGATTCCACGTGTAAAAGCGATTGGAAGCGTGGAGGAGATGCGACTCGTCGAGACAGGTTCGACTACATATGCACGATACTCAACGGCTTCATACTGTTCAAGGAAGTGTAGGTAGTGGACCGGGAGGGATTTGAACCCTCGACCTCCCCCGCGCCAAGGGGGCGATCATACCAGTCTGATCTACCGGCCCATCCTGTAGCTAGGTTATTAGGTTTGTGCGAGAGGTTCTTAAACTTTAACCGGTTTTAACCTGTATGCTATTTAACTCTCTCTTTGTTAACTTTCCTATTTTTCCACGAGTATCTCGCTATCCTGGAAGATTCTCCATAGTGGCATGCGGCACACCGCTTCTTCTTCACGTTGTATGATCTTCTTCCGCATCTACGGCATCTTATATGGAGAGTTTCCCCGCCGTATTTGCCCATGGAAGGTGTTCCTTTAACCATTATGGGTTTAACCTCCTACTGGTGATATTAAGACGACGTTATCTCCTCTGATTATAACATTCCCAAGCTTAACACCTTCATTTCCATCGGTGATATCCTCTGTTTTAGATAGGACTAGGTTTAGGTGCTTATCGTATCCTTCAAGTAGGCCTCTTAAAGCCTTACCTCCCTTAAGCTTAACGAGAACGACTTTACCAAGACTCTCCTCCAATACCATGAAAGTTATTTCGTTCATAACCCTCACTTTAGAAGCAGACGGTTATCTCCTTTAAAACTTTTCCTTTAATCATCCATACCGGTCATCTCGAGATCCATACAGTGAAAAACGTTAAAACGGTGTGTCGGTATATCCTAGATGTATATGCGATTAAAGAGAAGGGATATAAGACGAAGGGAGGGGGATCGATTATTAGAGGAGCTGAGAGCTAGGTTTAATCTTAGGATAGATCTTAGGGTAAGGAGGTTCGAGGTAACGGAATTCGATGATGTATCGATATACATCATAGATGGGAGACCCCTCCTATTCAAGGTAGATGGCAAACTGTATCCTACATTGCTTTTCGATGAAGCTATAAACATCCTGCCACGTATCGTAGTGGATCAAGGCGCTATCCCATATGTATGTAGAGGTGCAGATGTTATGGCCCCAGGTATAGTTAAGATCGATGGAACATTCCATGAGGGAGATCTAGTAGCGGTCTGCGATGAAAAGTATGGTAAAACTATTGCGTTAGGCATAGCTTTAAGGGATAGCGAAGCTATCGAATCGATGAGTAGAGGAAAAGCCGTCAAGAATATACACTATGTAGGCGATAAAATCTGGGAGGTATCTAAAGCCATCAGAGCATCTATTTGAATGGTAAAGTAAACTCTGGGTAGCCTATCGATCCTACTTGCAGGTTTCACGTCGAAGCTGATCTATTTAGATATGACTTCAAGGTTGAATCTTCTAGCTATTCTATCTAGATCATCCTCATCGAGATAGCTCTTCTTATTCTCAGCTACAGTTTTAGCGTATGCTAATATCTCTCTAACTTTTTCATCATCTTCAGGTAGCTTATACCCTCTCCTAGCTAGGAGATATGATAATCCATGCGTACCTGAGGTTACGCCTAGAACTATATTCCAATCTCTTCCCACAAGTTTAGGTGGGTATGGCTGGTAAGTTTCAGGATCCTTCAGTATACCATCCTGATGGATACCGGATTGCACGGAGAATACATCACGCCCAGATACAGGTTTGAACCTGTATAGAGGTATACGGGAGGCTTCAGCTACGTAGAGACTGGCTTCTACAGCTTTAGAGAGGTTAAACTTATCCTCTCCGTATAGCTCGTATATGAGTAGAAGCACTTCATCTAACGCGGCATTCCCGGCTTTATCACCTAAACCATTCCAAGTAGCGGATATAGATGAAGCTCCTGCAAGTATAGCCGAGATAGTATTAGCTAAGGCTAACCCTCTATCGTTATGATAGTGTACTTCTATAGGTATACCTCTAGCATTCTCTACCAGTACCCTCATCCTGTTATAAGCGGCTATAGGTATGAGTACGCTTACAGTATCGCAATCCCTAACTCGGTCCACGTCCACCTCAGATAATATCTTCACTAATCGATCCATAGGCGTTCTAGTAGAATCTTCTAGATGAAGTGAGATCTTTAACCCATGCTCCCTACAATAGGATATAAGCTCTAAACATGAGCATAAAAGATCCTCGAAGCTGCACCTAAACTTACTTTTAAGATGTATATCAGAGAAGCCAGCTGTGATGGATACCCATTCAAAGTCATACTTTAAACATAGATCTATATCACTCTTCCTAAGCCTATTCCAAACCTGAATCCTAACATTTCTCAATCCCAACCCTTTAATTCCTTCTAGAAGTACTCTCTCCCTATCCCCATATCCTGTGAATACCTCTACGAAATCCAATCCTACCTCGTCATCGTAAATAGCTATCCGTAGCTTTTCACCTAAAGTTAATGCGACACCAGCAGCCTGCTCACCCTCCCTAAGCGTAGAATCCACTATCGTTATATCCTTAGGATCCAGCTCGAACCCTAGGTAATCAACATTGAACTCCTTCATAGGCTATGTAAACCTCGCAACCTATAAAAAAGTGTAACCAGATATATAATGTTTACTGAGTAATACTCATATAACCGACGCAGGAATATACATATACCTTAATATATACCGTATGATATATGAGCTTTACACAGCTCATGGAAGTTTACGCTAGCGGATACCCGTAAAAACTTAATATTACCCGGGAAGCCTAAATAACGTTAGGGAAGCCGGGCTAGCTCAGCCGGTTAGAGCGCCAGACCTTCAATCTACAGAAGGGTGTGAGGCGAGACTCATAATCTGGAGATGGCTCATCGGAAGAATGAGGCTACCAGAAGTCGGGGGTTCGAAGCCCCCGCCCGGCATCGGTTCAGGGGGTTCAAATCCCCCGCCCGGCTCTATCTACGCTACCATGTGATAGGTTTTAAGCTGTGAGTAAGTTGACTGGGTTAGTTATACCGCCATATTCCTAAGATATATCACTTGATGGGAGTTTCGTAGGTTAACATATTTAAACTTGAATCGCGATCTGCGTATACTAGCTGTAAATATTAATATCGAGGATAACATAATACTTCATAGCCGAGCGGTTTAAAGTTAGGATATGAACTGGCTTTTCGATGCCGATGAAAGATTTACCGATGTTAAGAAGTCTAGTAGGCTATGTGTTTTATGTAAGGGTGCACATCTACTCTGTGGTAAGAGTAGATGCCCTATAGTCGTTAGGGCTAATATCATGTACGAGGCAGTGAGATATTTTGATAGGCTGGATATTACGGGATCATCCCCTCCAGGCGTTTTTGTAGGTAGATTCGGGTATCCTAAGGTGTATGTCGGTCCTTTAACACCACCTTTCAGAGGCGATACACGGATACTCGATACACCTGAATACTGGTTTGGAATGTCTATAGAGGATATAGTTAGGTTTCGTAGTATACTTCTCAGAGGGGAGAAACCTGTACACGTATATTCAGCTTCTAAACCTGATGAGCTTCTACTCACGCTTCAAGAACTGGCTATGTCTAGGAAGCCGGTTGATCTAGAGGTTAACCTAGCTAGAAAGCCTAAAACTTCCTTAATTCTAGACGATGAAGTACAACCATTAGGTGTATCTGCACCTATATCGAAGGTTAGGGTGGAGGGAAACATTTACGTAGATAGACGTATGGAGAAGGTATACTATGATAGGGATCTTAAAGCCACGGATGCTGTCTTCGATCTATATAGATCAGGTGTTCCTGTGAGCTCTATACAGAAAGCTTTCAGTCTAGGGGTATTCGGTATAGGATCGAATCGTAGATTAGTCCCGACTAGATGGAGCATAACAGCTGTGGATTCTATCATATCCGAGAGACTCCTCGAAAATGTTAAACGCTATCCACCTATCTCTACATATCTACTCTTCGAATCAGTATATCTTGATAACAGGTTTGAGATTCTGATGATACCTAGCTTTTGGAGTTATGAATCCATAGAGGCATGGTATCCGAAAACCATATGGAACCAAGATGGTAAGATACCCGTTATAGAGGGGGATTGGGAGGGATATCATGGCAGGAGGAGTTACGCTATGATTGGCGGATGCTACTATGCTGCAAGACTTGCGGTCTTAGAATATCTTGAATCGATCAGACGCCAGGCATCCGTCTTGATATTGAGGGAGATCCATCCAGGATATATAATGCCTGTAGGTGTATGGCATGTAAGAGAACATGTACGTAACGCTCTGAGGAGGAGGCCTTTAGCATTCCAAGGTATAGAGGAAGTTTTATCTAGGATCTCAGAGAGGCTTGAGGTGCCTTTGAAAACATGGATAGAGCATAGCCATCTACTGAAACGTGAACTTTACCAGCAGAGGATCCAGAATTACCTATCAGGATCATCCTAACTCTGTAAGCTAGATTAGGGTTTTATCCGTCACGCATCGCCGCACCTCTTATCGTAATGTTAAAATATGACTGATTTATAGTCTAGACTATAACGTCTCGAGGAATATCAAGTATAGGGTGAAATCTATGGGTAAAGAGACCGCTCTAACATTGTGGTTTGAGGAGCTGAATAAGAGGGATGTAGGGCTGGTAGGGGGTAAGAATGCTAATCTAGGGGAGATGATAAATGCGGGTATACCGGTACCTCCAGGATTCGCCGTCACGGCTTACGCATATAGGAAGTTCATAGAGGATACAGGTATAGCGAGTAAGATCTACGATATACTCAGGGAGGTGATAAAAGATCCTAGGGATCCTACACAGTATGAAGAAGCTTCACGTAGAGTTAGAGCTCTGATAGAATCTGTGGAGATGCCTGAAGATATACGTAGAGCTATAATCGAGTATTATAGGGAGTTATGTAAGAGAGTGGGTACGGATGCTGTATTCGTAGCCGTCAGATCATCTGCTACGGCTGAGGATCTGCCCGATGCTAGCTTCGCAGGACAGCAGGAGACATATCTGAATGTTAGAGGAGAAGATGAAGTTGTAAAGTATGTACAGAAATGCTGGTCAAGCTTATTCACTCCTAGAGCTATATTCTATAGGAGCCAGAAGGGGTTTGCTCATGAACGCGTACTGATAAGCGTAGCCGTCCAGAAGATGGTTAACAGCAGATCCGCAGGCGTAATGTTCACTATACATCCCGTGACAGGTGATAGGAGTAAGATTGTTATAGAATCTGTATGGGGTCTCGGTGAGGCTATAGTATCTGGATCTGTGACACCGGATCGCTTCATAGTCGATAAGAATACGTTTGAGATAGTGGAGAAGGAGATAGCTGAGAAAACAGTCGAGTATATACGTGATCCTAAAACCGGTAAAACAGTCCATCTCGAAGTACCTCCTGAGAGGAGGAGTAAACCGAGCTTAACGGATGAAGAGGTTAAGTATCTCGCTAAACTCGGTAAGAGGATAGAAGATCACTACGGTACCCCGCAGGATATAGAATTCGCTGTAGATAGGGATCTACCATTCCCAGAGAATATATTCATAGTTCAATCGAGACCTGAAACAGTATGGAGCGTTAAGCCTAGGGAAGAGGTTGAAGCCGTTGAGAGACCTAAAGTTACGGTTGAACGAAAAGTCGTCCTTAAAGGTTTACCAGCTAGTCCGGGTGTATATGCGGGTAGGGTTAAGATAGCTCTGACACATGAAGAAGCTGCAAAGGTTATGGAGAAAGGCGATATACTAGTTACCAAGATGACGAACCCGGATTGGGTTCCTTACATGAGGATAGCCGGAGCTATAGTAACCGATGAAGGCGGGATGACATGCCATGCCGCGATAGTATCTAGAGAGCTCGGGATACCGTGTATAGTAGGTACGAAGAATGCTACTCAAACCTTAGTTAACGAAGGATACTATACAGTCGACGCTAAAACAGGAGTGATATATGAAGGTATAATCGAGGAGCTAGCTAAACCAGCGGCACCAGCTGTAGCGCCTACCACGCCTACCGTACCGGCTGCCGGGGTATTAGCCACACATATGCCGATCACGGCTACTAAAATCTATGTGAATATATCCATACCAGATGTAGCTGAGAAGATAGCTGCTGAAACTCAGGCGGATGGTGTAGGTCTTCTAAGAGCTGAGCATCTAATGCTTAGTGTAGGTAAACATCCAAGGCTGCTTATCGAGGAAGGAGGAGAACAGCGTATGATAGATGCTTTCGCCGAAGGTATAAGGATGGTAGCTCAAGCCTTCTATCCTAAACCTGTCGTTTACAGATTCCTCGATTTCAAACCTGATGAATTCTTGGCTCTACCCGGTGGAGAGAAATATGAGAGAGAAGCAGGACATGTAGGACCTAACCCGTTGATAGGTTATAGGGGGGCTTTCAGGTATATAAAGGAGCCGGATATATTCAGGCTTGAATGTAAAGCTATAAAGAAGGTTAGAGATGAGTATGGACTTAAGAATGTATGGGTTATGATACCGTTTGTTAGGAGAGTCGAGGAGTTAAGCCTAGCTAAGAAGATCATGGAGGAGGAGGGGTTGGTCAGAGGCCCGGATTTCAAGGTATGGATAATGGTAGAGGTACCGAGCACAGTCCTATTGATAGATAAGTTCATAGAGGAGGGAATAGATGGTGTAAGCTTCGGTACGAACGATCTCACCATGTTAATACTCGGTATAGATAGGGATGATGCAGCAGTCCAGGAAATATATGATGAGAGAAATCTAGCCGTACTGAGAGCTTTAAGCCATGTTATAAGAATCTGTAGGAGGCATGGAGTTACTACAAGCATATGCGGACAAGCTCCATCTAACTATCCTGAAGTGGTAGAATTCCTAGTAAGGGAGGGAGCGACGAGCATCTCCGTAAACCCAGATAAGGTAATAGAGACGAGACTACTCGTAGCTAGCATAGAGCAGAAGATACTATTAGAAGAGCTTAGAAACCTGAGGGAGAGAACCGAAGCAGAGAAACCTTTCTTTAAACCTGAATGGGCTAAAGAACTAGGCTAGATAGAACTCCTAGGATATTTTTAAACCTTACCAAACACATATTTTATTCTTAGCCTTATGAGGGGGGTAGATTACGAGAGGCTTCTAGCTCGCAGATTATCTAAGCTCGGATTCGCCGTGGTTAGAGCCCCAAGCTCGGGTAGTGGAACAAAGATTGATCGACCCGATATAATAGCCGGATATAAAGGCTTAATCGTAGCGATCGAAGTGAAAACGACATCTAAGAAAACGATCTATATAAAGAAGGAAAGCATAAATCAGTTAGTAAGATTCTCCGAAACATTCGGAGCTATACCATATATAGCAGTTAAATTTAAAAGATCAGATAAAGATTGGCTACTTATACATCCAAAATATTTCAAAGAACATGAGAAAACGTATACCATATCCATGGATGAGGCTATAAAAACAGGTATAAAACCTGAATTCCTCCTAATACATAAGCTAAAAGAGTACCTTTAATAGGAAGGCAGTCGTTTAAACATAGCCATACCAGATAGGGATAAAGAATATACAGATACATCAGTGTTAGGATTAGGTTTTAAGAAGGCTGAGTTTCATAGTAACAATCAGAGAGGTACGAGATGCTACCGGATACATACGATATCGTCGAAGCCATAGCTAAACTATATAGCGGTAGGGGAGCTATCGTAGAGATTGGAGCCGGGTTCAACCCCTGGATAGCATATAATATTAAGAAGCGTATACCATTTGCTAGAGTGATAATCGTAGATAAAGATCAAAGAGCTTTAGATTATATACGATCGGTATGCCCGGATCTGGAAGTTAAGTTAGACGATGTAACGAAGATGAAGATCGATAATTATGACGGTGTTGAGATCGTATACTCGATCAGGCCACCACCAGAGCTTATACCGTATGTAGAGATCCTAGCCCGTAGGATTAGCGCACTACTCCTCATAAGACCTTTAACCGAGGGAGAATCGGGCTATACATTCGATGAACGTAAATGGATGAAGATTCATCCACATCTCTATATCCTTAAGATCTAGAGATACGGATATCATCTCCAACTATCGTCACGGTTAACTCATCACCTAGATCAGGCTTAAATTGCAGTTGATCCCATTCATCCCTCATAAGTATAAGCGTAACCCTAGGAACTCTTATCATAGCACGAGATATAGGTAGAGATGATAAAACCTGACTTACTACAGGTAGAACCTCCCTAGCAATCTCGGATTGCTCCAACCTACTAGTATCCATAATTATAGGTGGGGTAGCAGGCTTCTCCTCAGCTAAATCTATACGTACAACCTCCTCCCCGTTAGGCAGCTTCTCAAGGTTCTTACCGACTACGATAGCTTTAAACGATACAGACATAACTATTTCAGCCTCAAGCTACCAAACCCCTATGAGCGCTATATTAGCTTTCCGGTAGGATGAACTAAGATATATAAATGGAATAATAGATTTAAAGTTTAAAATCAATATAAATATTGCAAATTCTTAATTATTAAACTAAATTAAATTGGTATAATTTATATTTCATTATAAATGTGTATGATAATATTTGCTATGTACTTATCTAAAATTTATCAGAAACTATTATCATCAATTAAATTATGGCTACTTATGGATAAAACATCCACTAAAATCTTCATAATATCTGAAAATTGAATAGCGTTACACTCCAAACTCCCCAGATACATTTCATCATCAATTAACAGCTACCACTACATACCAGCGAACTATAAACTATCTTTCTATCGTCAGTATAGTAAGTCATCCCCATGAATTAACATTAGTATTGCAGGTATGTTTAGCGTCGAAGGTTAGGGGTATAGCCGTCACGATCAACAATGTTTAAAATCCGAGCTGGGTTAAGCGATCAGTATAACATTTAAGCTTCAGAAAGGATTCTGATTATAAGCGGTGTCTGAATATTTGCCTGTAGTAGATGGATATGGACGGCAACTATCTACCCTTAGGATAGCGGTTACAAGCGAGTGTAACCTTAGATGCATATATTGCCATAGGGAGGGTGAGGTTTACGGTAGGAGCGGGAAGAATGAGGTTAGTCTCGATGAAATTTTATCTATCGTAGGCGTCGGAGTTGAGCTTGGATTAAATAAAGTTAAACTTACAGGAGGAGAGCCTCTTCTAAGAAAGGATATAATTGATTTAGTATCTTCGATACATAGCTTGAAAGATGTAGAGGAGATTTCGATGACTACTAATGGTGTATTACTATCAGATTATGCGTATGAACTTGCAGAAGCCGGTTTAAAACGTGTAAATGTTACAGTTAATACGTTGAATAGGAGTATCTACAGTATGATTACAGGTTTCGATCTGCTACCTAGAGTTTTAGATGGTGTTAAAGCCGCTATCGATGCGGGGTTAAACCCTGTTAAAATTAATATGGTTCTATTAAGAGGGATGAACGAAAATGAGGTTTTGGATCTAGCAAGGTATGCTGCTAGAGTGGGAGCGGTATTACAGGTTATAGAGCTGGAGAGAGCTGGAGTGGTAGATGAAGAAGTATATAGCAGACTTCACACGCCTTTAGATAGGGTGGAAGAGCTTCTATCTAGGATTGCTATAGGTAGGTATTACAGAGATGTTCATAGCAGACCTAGGTATATTCTACCTGAAGGTGTGGAGGTAGAGCTTGTGAAGCCGATGCATAATCCTGAATTCTGTAGATACTGTGATCGATTAAGAGTTACATCTAGAGGTGAACTTAAACCATGCCTACTACGTTATGATAACCATGTAGATGTGGTATCAGCTCTAAGAAACGGAGCGAATGAGGAATATATCAAAAAGCTTTTTCTAGAAGCTATAGCTAGAAGAAAACCATACTTCGAATAAGCCTACATCCTCGATATCTTAACTTCTAGTAAGTGTGTTGCACAAGAGATGCATGGATCGTATGCTCTGACAAGCATCTCACTTCTATGAGCTATCTCTTCGTCACTTCTATCCAGATAGTCTTTAAGGTATTCCAATAGATCAACTTCGATATTAGCCGCATTTTGACACGTAGGAGGAGCTATCGATGCATAAGTGACTACGCCCTCATCGTTTATCCGATAGCTATGGAAATTCACACCTCTAGGTGCTTCGGTTATAGCTGAGGCTTCACCAGCTCTTGGCCTCACCTCTACATGTGGTCTACCTTCTAAAGGTTTCTCGTCTATTATCCTTATAGCCTTATCTATCAGGGTTAGTATCTCGGCGAATCTAGCTATATTCGATGCGAAGGGATTGAAGCACGGAAATTTAAACCTAGTGGATGAGAGGATATCTTTAGCTTCATCTGAAAGGTTATGGTAGTTTATATTTACACGCGGAAGTGGCCCAACCATGAAGCTACTTCTTCCTTTAACGTATGAATGTTTAGCTGTAGAATAACCTACCTCGACTTCGTATATCCAACGCCTATACTCATCCTCGGTTAACTCCAACCCTTCGGTAGATTTGATAATCCCATGATTAATAGGGTATTCTTCCTTATCGTAGAAAGCTACATGTTCGCATTTACGTTCAAATTCAGGATAGTTCAAACTAGATATGAAGCCTGAGTATTTTAGAGATAGATTCTTAGCCTCGATAAGCTTCTCCTTAAACTTCTTCAACTTCTCGACGGTAGGTATGGATGTAAACCCGCCTACGATGGTAGATACAGGATGCACACTTCTACCCCCAATAACCTCCACTAAGCTATCGCCTACCTCCTTAATCCTGAAACCAGCTTTAACTATATCTGGGTGATCCTTAGCCATAGCTATGATGTCTGGATGACCGGTATAATCTGGTAGAGCCATAGCAAATAGGTGTAGCGCATGACTACTTATCACTCCGCCTATAGCCATGAGCTCTCTGAGATTACGTATATGCTCAGGCACTTCTAAACCTATTAATTTCTCGATACACTTCAACGCCGTTACCTGATGCGTTACAGGGCATACACCGCATATCCTAGAAACGATTTCGTGTACTTCGTAGTACCTCCTGCCGATTAGGAGAGCTTCGAAGAATCTTGGGCTTTCATAAATCCTGAGTTTAAGATCTTCTATCGTATCGCCTCTCACCTTTATCTCCAAAGCACCTTTCCCTTCAACCCTGGAGATATACGGGATATCTATAATCCTACTCACATCGATCTACCTCCAGATAGCCATACGTAGAACTAAATCCTACCTTACTCCACAGTTTTAAACCCGGCATATGGAACCCCTTACTCCAATATAGGACGCCTACTATTACACTAAGCTACATGAATATAATGTTACATGAGTAAAATATTTAGTTAGAAACATAGATCCTAAAATATGCATACTGACCTGAAACGATTCAACAAAACCTTAGATCCGATAGATAGCGATGGGCAGACCTGCATGCATAACCCGCATCTAGTGCATAACCTCCTCTCAAATACCATTTTATCATCTGAAAGAATCAAGGCTTTCACTGAACATGTATCGACGCATAGACCACATTTCGCGCAGAAGGAGGATCTAGCTACAGCTTTCAGTAGAAGCTTCCATCCCTCATCTCTCATTATTATAGTAACCTCTCTTCCCTTTATATTGATGTATACACGTGAGCTACCGATCGAAGCTATAGCTAGGATATCTTTCAACTTCTTCAAATCTATACCATATATGTAGCATGAAGCATCCATAAGATTTAGATCAAACCCTCGAGGTATACTAAGCCGAGCAACACTACCATCGCATAACTTTACCTCAGAGTATCCTATCCTATTAGCTACATCCATCCTGATGGATGAATGTATATTGAGAGTTTTCAAAATCTTTGATGGAATATTAACCCATCTCCAGAGATGTCTATCCACATACGATCTATCGTACCCTAATCTTGAAGCCCACACACTTATATAGTGTAGCCACTTAGACCAGAGATCCTCATGCAGATTCTCAACCTCTCTAAACTCGGCGACATTACAGTACGGGCATAGGTAACATCCGATCCTATCGAATCCCTCATGGTAGAGCGGGTTGGCGTAAGTATCAAGCTTCATCCTTCTCAGATATAGCCAGACATCGAGCATGGTCCAATCGTTTATAGGTGCACAATAAATTACGTTAGGTAGCAACCTATTACGCCCTACAGCTTTAGATCTCCTACGACTCCTTGATTCAAACTTCCTTTGCCCTATAAAGCTCACAGCCTCACCGAACACCCCCCTATACAGTCTACTCATAGGTGCAAGTTTACATAGCTTACAACACCATCTATAATCCCTAGCCGGTGGGCCGTAGATATCTAGATATCTCCAGAAGGCATCACCTGCAGATGCTTCTGAAACCTTCAAAGAGAATCTATCGGCAACCCTCCAGACGTTATCTATGGTCTCCGGTAGCTCTAAACCAGTATCGTTGAATACTAGTGTTGGATCTAAACCTGCTTCCAACGTTATAGATAGCGTCGCGAGGCTATCCTTACCGCCGGAATATGCTAGGGTAAGATTTGATAAACTGAACCTCTGATTAATCTTAGTCGTGAATTTACAAGCTCTAGATCGAGCTATCTCTACCCTCTCCATGTTCGCTTTCAGGATATCATCTAAACTTCTACGTGTAAGAGTCGGCTTGGCACATTCATTTTCACTCCATACCTTAAGGACAAATAGACGCCCACCGATTAATTCAGCTAAACCTATAGACTGCTCATTCTTATCGATGAGAGCTACATATCCATCTGTATAGCTACTTGAAGGTGATGCATCCTCGATTAAGCCTTTACCTTTAGGCTTAGAATAGAGTTTGATAACCGGTAGTAAATCTTCATCGGCAAGCCTTTTACAAAGCCATCTAAACGGCTTTAGTTTCCATTTCATCGTATATAGATCGAAGAATACGTGCGCTACTACAGCTCCACCTATAACTACCTCTACGGCTTCATCCATGTATGGTATCCTATTAACGATCATGGGTATACCATCCAATCCTAGCATACTAAGATTCGTGTTGAAGCAATTCTTCAATCCATCGTTTATATGCCTTAAATCACCTTCAAATGCGGGTCTAGGATCAGCTAAGCCTGTAAGCTCCACATCTGTGCCTACCCCACCACATATACCGCATACCTTCTGCAATAATGGGACACCGCAATTCTGGCACCACGATATCCGCTTTACCCTAGGCATAAACCCGTCGCTTCCTTCCTGGATGGAGGCGTGACACTATAACGTTTAGGCGTAGGACAGATTTTTAAGTATTAAGAATTCAGTTTACTATGCATAGTTTGAGTGCTATACGTAATCCAGGTCAGTTTAAGAATAGGGATTTCATAGAAACCTCAGAGAATATATTCTTCTGCGTCGTAGGAGAGATCCATCCAGACGGATATGTAGTAGCATATCCAAAGTATATCGCTACAGAGAAGGCATCCACCAATATATGGAGAAGTAGGGAGGGCTTAACCTATGAAAGACTGTTGAAGGTTTACAGCATGATATCTCTAAAGGAGGCTCTCAAGATACTCGATCGATACCCGTACTATCTTAGAGATCTAGATGCATGGGGGGTCAGGATGCCGTGTATCCCTATCGAAAGGATAGTTAGGCATCTTAAACCTGAAGAAAAGCTGGAGGAAATTATACATAAAGGACCCAGCGATAGACTTGAAGGTATTCTTACAGAGCTTGTGGATACATTCTCAAGTATATCAGGTATTCCTTCAGGATTCTTCGGCGTAACAGGCTCTATACTCTTAGGCATACATAACCCTATCTTCTCGGATATAGATCTTACGGTATATGGTTTAAAGGAATCTTTAAAGATCAAGGAAACCATCTTAGATCTTAAGAGGAGTGGGATAGTTAGGGGACTCCTGCCAGACCATATTGAAAGATCGATTTACGAGAAATCGTTTCATTACCCTATAGGCGTAGGTGATTTGAGGAGAATATATGAGAGGATGTGGCAGAGAGGGGTTTTTAGAGACGTTAACTTCTCAGTGCATCCTGAACGCTTATTCGTAGATGAACGTTATGGAGACCGGGTTTATAGGCATCATGGTATGGTTAGAGCTAGAATAGAGATAGTAGATGATACAGAAGGTATATTCTTACCCGCGGTATATTCTATATCCGTGTTAGAACTGCTTGAAGGAGATCGTAGATACGAAGTTGAAGAACTCGTATCTTTCGACGGATTTTTCTCATCGGCTTTCCATATAGGGGATAGAATCGAAGTTAAGGCTAAACTAGAAGAGGTTTATGATAAGAGGAAGAATAAAGTATATGGTAGGCTAGTTTTAGGTACACTCGAATATGCAGGTGTGGAGTATGCGATGTTCATTTAAAAACCCTAAATCTGCGATAAATATTTCTTTAAAGCTCTAAATACAGCTAAACCTACTAACGTAGCTATAACAGTCATGGTAATCCTTTCCACAGCGGAAACTGGCAGCATAAACATAAACAGATCACCTAACCCGCGGAGAGGTATGTTTGGTAACCCCATCTTCACGGCTAGAACGCCTAGAGCATTCAACGTATCTCGAATAGTCTTCATAGGAATATACAGCCCCACACCTAATATGAACATCAAATTACCCCACATATGATCCGCCATAATTGCTGCAAAGAATGTTATCAAGAGAGCTACGATGGATCTAAACCTCTTATTACTTGATTCTTCAAGCCAACTGTAGAGCTTCTTATTGAAAATCAGTGTTAAAGCTATAGCTGTGATATGTAAGGGTATAGGGTATAATGGCGCTTCAAACCCTATAGGCGTAAGATACCAGCAGCCTACCAGTATAGCTGATATAAAGGTAGCTTTCATCCATCCTAGATCAGGCTTCCTAGCGATATAACCTGAAATACATGCAGCGAATCCTCCAGCGGGTATGGTTAGTAGACCGAATATCGTCTGAGGGGGTATAATCCATACTATAGTGTTAGCGATGATAGCTGTTAGGAATCCTAAAATCGGTCCGAGGACTAATCCTATAATCGGGTAGAGGATAACGGTGGGAGATATACTACCCTGACCTTGGGGTAGACCTACTACAGGTATGTTCGGTAGAAGCTTCGCTACGGCAATGGTCAGAGCCGTGAATACTGCTATTATAGCTATCTTCTTACTCGGCATTCTATGTACATTCATAACATCTAGTGTAATTTATTACACCACCTTATAAATCTTTACATAGCGATCTTACGATATTAGAAGGGTATCGAACCAATTTAACCTTCGATCTTAGCTAGATATATGTTATGTTTACAGCTTACTATCCTTACATGTATTCGTCTACCTATGAGTTCTTCGCCTGCACCCACCACCGTTATAGCTCTACCCTTAGCTACTGCTAATACCTCCCCCTTGAGCCAACCTGGAGCTATAACCTCGACTTCTGCCTTCATACCGGTAGTGAAAGCTAGCGGGATCATAGGTTTAGGATGGATACCGAAATCTTCTGCTCGCAGTATAAGCTTAACGTTGTAGATCTTCTCCAACCTATGTAGTTCTCTATAGAATCTCCCCCAGGAGAATGGCTTGACACCGCACGGTTTCCTACCCCTTTTATGTGCTTCATACTTCTGTATACCTAGAGGAGGCCATTTCTTGCCGGCACCTATCCTCAAACTATACTCTATTATCTCAGGTATATCGCGATCGTTCACCCCAGGTATCCATACTGGAGCTACGAGTAGATCTAAATCATCCATACTGGCGGCGTATTCAGCTACCGCTTTAACTTTATCAATATCGTATGATTCATCTCCAGCTATAATCTTAGCTTTCTCCGGGTTTAGCGTATCTATAGACAGGTTTAATCTGGATAGGCCTGCATCCCTTAGATCTTCAAGCTTCCCTTCATCTAGGAGAGTGCCGTTACTCTGCATCGATACCACTTCAACGCCGTCTATAGTTGAGATTTTTTGAATAAGATCTACGAGACGCGGATAAGTTGTAGGCTCCCCTACGGTATCTATATGAAGCTCTATACTCCTAGATCCTTTATACCTCACGATCTCTAAAATCCACTCATATAGGTAATCTAGGTCCACCATATACTCGGTTAACCTGGCTCTAGATTTAGGCCCCGCATCAGTAGAACAATAGATGCAGGAAAGGTTACATATAGTTGTAGGTCTGACTTGGAGTAGATTCGTTCCTCTATCTATCACTCCGAACGCTATACACCCTACCAGCGGGATACGACTATCTTGATCTATGTTTACGATACGCCGCAGCCCTAGAACCACCTTGATGATATATTGTTAAATAGCTTAGGGATAGGGATAAATCTATTAGATCCATGCATAGTTGATAGTAGAATGTATAGCTTCAGCTATGGATACAATATATTGCATCTCTAGAAGCTGTAGGATACGGTATCTCGTTATTTGCTCTTGCTAGAGTAAAAGTCTTAATTTGTTAATCTACGATAGAACCGTAGAGTATAGGTATGGCGAAGTTAACATATGTATCGATAGTTGGCTTAGCATTAATGGCTTTAGGAATCTCGCTATTCATAATCTTCTACCTACCTGGAGTCGAGAATGTAGTAATACCATCCACGCTCATAATATTCGGGGTGATGTTATCGATTCTAAGCATAGCTGACCTCCTAGTGGATGAGGAAAGGCTACCGATCCTAGGGATAGGTATACTTCTAATCGGTTTCGGCGGATTATACTTCATAGTAGTTATTAGGAGGGAGTTAGCACCGTACTTCATATCTATCCTTATAGCATCGCTAGGCTTAACCCTACTCCTCATAGGTATTAAGAAAACCTATGAATTCTAAGCTTCGGCTATAGCTTCAGTCTCTCTCCCCTCTTCAGCCCTCTCAACAAGTTTTGTTAAAACTTTAATCTTTCTAATACCTACATGCCTCAATGGAGCTATCTTTTTAGCTTCGTTATATACATCCGACGCCAGTTTACTTAGAACAGCTTCTTGAACAAACTGTATGAAGTTTAAAGCTGAAGCCTTCTCCGTTATGATCCTCCGTCCTATACTCCTGATAGCTTTAGCTTGACTACGACTTATACGTTTAACGGTACAACATAGGAGGAACAATCTAAGCTTATACCCATCTTTAGTCTCTACATCATATATACCATCTAGCTTACTACTCCCCCTCCTAACTAAGCTTCTAAGATAGTCACCGAGGTATTCCTCACCTTTAAATTCCGTATACGCTTTTCCTCCCTCAACCCTAACTATCTGAAATTTGAGCTTGATATTGATATGGCTGTAATCCCCAGTTATATCGTATAAAGTAACGTCGACAGTGCTACCTATAATCTTCGAGGGATCATCGGTAAGCACCGCTGGAAGCTCCACTTCACCGAAAGCTGGAGGCGCGTATACCGGGTACCATACCTTAGCTTTCGTCTTCGCCTTAGGTTTCGGCATAGCCTTCTAGAAAGGGCTATATTCAGAGTCTTATAAACTCTTTGAAAAATCGACTTCTAACTTGCTGAACACATTCTCAAGCATAGCTATATGCATCAATACATCATCTAGAGCTAACGCGAACGAGCCTATATCCAAACTGCATTCGATATACACTTCTAATCCATCCTCGTAAAGCTTATAATCTATGGATAAACCTTGAGGTAGCAGCTTATCATCTGGCTTTAAAGCTTCGGAGAAGATCGTAGCTAGATGATAGGAAAGATTGAAGGAGAGCTTCGCCGATAGAATCATCATCTACCCACTTCTTCTACTAAAGTTGCTATGAAATCTTCGATCCTATCTTTAGGGATGTAGGCTCCAGCTGCTACCGAATGCCCTCCGCCTTCACCTCCAACTCTACCAGCTGCTCTACGCATAAGAAGACCTAGATCTACTGTTTGACCCTTACTACTTCTAGGTAGTCTAGCTGATACCTTAACCTCGCCGCCGGCCGCCTCAGATATAGCTATAACAGGCATGCCCTTATCGGCTAAGTAGGATTCCGCTATTATAGAAGCTACGACGCTTAGCATATCTTCCTCGACTAAATCCAAACACCTCACTAGATAGAATCTACCCATCGATACTATCCTACCGGCTTCAGATGTAATGGCACGGATATAACTAGAAATCTTCCTGCGATACTCACCATAAATCCTTTCAGCCTCGCCGATTACATCAACCCTTCTATCACCCATAGCTATCGTTAACGCTAAACCATGTAATCCCATCCTACTACAAGCGTTCAGAAGCGACGCATACTCCCTCGCATCTCTCATATAGCTAAATCTTTTCTCCTTCTGAAGGATGTACGATGTTCCTATAAGGTTTTTGAGAGTGGATGTAGGATAATCGTTCTCTGCAAGATATCTTAGAAGTTCGTTGAATAGCAGTTGTTTCTCCTCTTTAGATAGATCAGACGGCGTCCTCCACCTACCTGACTCCTTTAAGCTTATCCCAAGCTTTGAGAGGAAGGATACGCATGCCTCCTCATCACCGGATAAGCCGGGTATGAAAGGATTAACTAAGCTCGCAAGAGCTATATGCAAAGGTCTACTTTCCCTTCCAGGTAGAAGTAGATCCCTCTGAACGCTTAAATAACCTCCCTTCTCAGCTTCATCTACTATGAACTTATTCACACCTTTCAAACTACGTCCGACATCTACATCCTGCATATCGCCTAAAGCTCCTACGATCGCTAGAATCGATAAGTCTCTATAATCGATTCTAGGGAACCCCTTCAACGCTATATACGCTACACCTGCACCGCTTACCTCCGATTCGCCGTCTACACCGTATAGATGCGGGTTTATATGTATGGAATTCGACGGGGGCTTAGCGACCTCAGGCTTATGGTGATCTAATATCACCAACCCGTTGCTCCAACTATATTTCGATAGTAGATGCAGGTAGCCACTACCTATATCGCATAGTACAGTCATCCTACCGGAGCTGGAGGCTTTCTCAAGCTCAGATGCATCAAGCCTTCTAACTATCCTAGCATGAAACTTTACATCGGCCCTATATAGGATCTTAGCTGTTATAGCTGTAGCCGTTATACCGTCCGCATCGTTATGACCTAAAACTAGTACGGGTTGATTATCATAAACCTGCTCATAGATCGTCTCAGATAACTTTTCAGCTTCCTCTATAAAGCCCAAGTAATCTATACTCATACCTAACCTGCAGATAGTATAGCAGCTTTATAACTCCAATCTTCGGGTAACTTCCCTATACTCTTATAGTATTTAGCTAGCTTATGTATCTTCGATTCTATAAGTTGAAGAGCTCTCTTATTAGATCCATCACTCTTATGGATTTCTAGATGCTTCTTCAAACGCTCAGCTTTCTTGAGAAGGTTCGCTAAGTCTTCGGGTATAGTATGCTCTAATCCATGCTCTCTTAGGATCTCTGTTATACTCTTACCAGTTATATTCTTAACTAGGGGTATACCATACTGATCTCTTAGGATGACTCCTATCATGCTAGGCGGTATCATCTGCCTTCCTAGCTTAACAACTAAGGCTTCAACCTCATCCGGAGTATACGTACACCATGGGGGAGGTCTCTTACTTATAGGTCTCTTAGAATGCGATTTTCCTCTAGCATGCGCTCTCCTTTTCAACCGTTCTCTCCTCCTCTACCTATCCAAGCTAGAAATTAATGCTTGATCACCAGTTATTTAAACTATCTCTTCAACCTTATATACCATTTAGCAAATTCCCTGAAGGCTTCAGCTCTATGACTCACCTCATCCTTGTACAACCCTAACTCAGCATACGTCCTACCGTAACCTCTAGGTTCGAATATCGGATCATACCCCCATCCGGCATTACCCCTCGCTTCATACGTTATATACCCCCTTACTTCCCCTTTGAATATAACAGGTCTACCTCCAGGCTCACAGTAAGCAACCACGCATCTAAATGTAGCATCCCTATTCTCAATATTCTCCATAAGCTTCAATACCCCTGTTAACCCTATCGTCCTGTATACGTAAACAGAGTATGGCCCGGGAAAGCCTTTGAGCGCATCTATGAATAAACCGGTATCTTCTACGATTAGAGGTTTACCGATCCTCTTAGATAACATCCTAGCAGAGAATGCAGCTATCTTCTCGATACTCTCATCCTGGATCTCGATTTTACGAGCTTTTACCACATCCACCTCTATACCGTAAGGCTTGAGTATCCTTCGTACTTCCTCAGCTTTCTTAGGATTACCTGTAGCGAATGTTATCGGTTGCATAACTGCTAAGCATATAGGGTGATGGCCTCAGATATTAGTGTAGCCTATGTGCAGTAAGATAGCGAGCGGAAGCGGTATAGGTA
>CAZBGY010000001.1:20657-89167 GCA_964491605.1 uncultured Candidatus Bathyarchaeia archaeon | reverse complement strand
AGCGGTATAGGTATAAGTGTATCATACGCATAAACTATTCTATACCGAGTTTATAAGTATAGATCGGGGGGTATATATTGGGGTACATAGATCTATACGTTAAACCATCTAAACCTCTACTAGGATTGATACGTAAATTCGATGAAGCAAAGTATATCGTTCTAGGCGTACCCTTTGATGGGACGTCAACGTTTAGATCTGGATCTAAATTTACACCTTCAGCTCTCCGTATACTCATCGATAGCTTAGAGACTTACAGCATAAGATCCGGTGTAGATCTTGAAGAAGTTATGTTATGCGATATAGGTGATCTAAACGAGACCCTCTCGGTAGAGGAGATGGTGCGTATGATCAAACTGGTAGTCTCCGATATAGTCGGGGATGGCAAGATACCTGTAATTATAGGTGGAGAGCATACGTTAACGCTTGGAGTTGTAAAAGCCTACCCAGAAATCCAGGTCATCTTTCTAGATGCGCATTTCGATCTTAGAGACGAGTATTTAGGCAGTAAGCTATGCCATGCTACGGTAGCTAGAAGGGTTCTGGAGCTTGGTAACGTCAAATCTACGCTTCACATAGGTGTAAGAGCTTTATCTAAGGAGGAGTATCTATTCGCATCAAGTAGAGGTATACCATACATTACTACGCTAGATTTGAAGAGAAACTTTAGTTGTATCAAGTCCATGATGGATTCAAAGATAGATAGAGAGACCCCGCTCTACATCTCGATCGATATGGATGTATTAGATCCAGCATACGCTCCGGCGGTAGCCAACCCAGAACCGGATGGTATAGATACAGGTATGCTCCTCGATATAATCAGTTATCTAGCCTCGTATAAAGTGGTAGGTTTAGATATAGTCGAAGCTACCCCCCTCTACGATAATGGTTTAACAATCCTACAAGCATCCAAAATCCTCATAGAAGCGATAGGATGCATAGAGGCTGGTGGATGTTGATAAGGGAGACACTACTATATGCGAGGATGGCCTTTATAGCGTCGATCTACATATACTCGTCAATACTCGATTTAAAATATCGAGAAGTATCAGATGATACCTGGATATTATCCTACCCGATAGGTTTATCCCTTTTAGCATTGGATCTAACCATGTCACCTACACATATAACGGAAACTATACTATTCATGATTCTATCCATAGTTCTAGCTATCATACCCGCATTTCTAGGATTATATGGTGGAGGGGATGCAAAGGCGTTGATACTGCTAGCATTAACCATCCCCAGATATCCGGATATATGTAAACCAGTCCTAGCATACACTACGCCTATAACACCGCTTACATGCTTTAATAACGGCATATTACTAGCTTTAACGACATCTATTTACACTTTTACAGTGAACCTTAAAACACTGTTAAAAGGTGGTAATCCATTCTCAGAATTTACTAATCTGAATCTACTGAAGACCATACCGTTGTATCTCCTCTGCTATAAAGTTCCGTTAAAGGATTTCGCAGAGAAGAATTATCTATACCCAGCTGAGAGTCTAGAGGTTGTCAACGGAAAGTTTATAAGAAGAATAAGGATTACGGTAGCCATCGATTATGATAGCAAGGCTAAGCTTGAAATACTCGAGAAGTATCGCGAATTGAAGATCGATGAGATATACGTATCCTTCGGCATACCGCTACTTTTCTTCTTCACGATAGGCTTCATAATCGCTCCGATCGGGGATATACTTCTATCACCTATACTAAACATACTTCTATGATTAAAGCATAATGGATTACGTGTAGGGTTAAACGGATTCTATCGTAGGTGTATGTGGGTGGAATACTGGGATAAGCGAGTCTGATGCGGGCTCAGAATGTCATACTTGGTGTCTAACATCATTAAGCCCTGATAGGCTCTCAGTAATACCAGCTCCAATCATCCGATACTAGAGTAATGAAAATCTAGGTAATAAGGCTTATAGTCGTCAGAGTCTGCTCGCTTCGACATCCAGCTTTAAAAGCCTTCCATTACATAGACAGGATCGCTCATCATCCACGATAGATTTACGACTAGACGATCAGATAAACATTTAGGTAGCATCCAGGGATTAGCTGACCGGGAATACTTATAGTTTTAAATCGGTCTTAAGCTGCCTTTTAGTTTTGAAGTACCGTGAAGAAGGTATACGGCTGTGTAAGGCTTATCCGCCCGATCAACTGCTTCATGACTGGGTTAGCCGTATACGTAGGTTTATGTATAGCTCTACGTAGGATACCTGAATACACGTACATTACTCAAATCGTATCTTCATATATTACAGGGTTTACACTATGCGGAGCTTCCATGGCTATCAACGATTACTTCGACTTACCGATAGATCGTATAAATGCACCTAATAGACCTATACCATCAGGAGTTGTATCTCCAAATCTAGCTTTAACTTTATCGATCGCTATGCTGATCATAGGTCTCATCTTAGCTTTAACTACTTCACCTATCTGTCTTTTATACGCTGCATTATTCGCAGCGTTATCGTATCTATATTCATGGAAGCTCAAAAGGTTAGGCTTCATAGGGAATATTGCCGTAAGCCTCTGTGCCTCAGCCCCATTCGTGTACGGGGGGCTAACGGCTTTAGCTATAACAAATACGCATACGAACGGAGGATTCCTTCTGTTACTATTATTCTCATCGATAGCTTTCCTAGCGAATCTAGGTAGGGAGGTTACGAAGAGTATAGCCGACATCGAGGGAGATCGCGCATACGGCGTGAAATCTCTAGCTACCAGCTATGGTGCGAGAACAGCGTGTATCGTAGCATCTATATTTTACCTAGCAGCCGTAGCTCTAAGTTTGATACCACCTATCCTAGATATGGTTTCCCACTACTATTACCCGTTCATAATGTTTGTAGATATAGGCTTCATATATTCTATAGCTAAGCTTTCACGCAGCCTATCCAGGGATACAGCTTTAAGGGTTAAGAATACGGTTCTCCTCTTAATGCTAGTAGGGCTTATAGGCTTCATATTTGGAGGATTGACATGAAGAGACTTCCTTCTGGAAAGACTTAAAAAATGGTATAATCATCACTATAGTAGTATAAACATGTCTCTACCTACACCCTCGTCGGAATCCATCTTGAATTTCCTATGGACGATATACTCCTATCTACGGGAGGCTATTAGATTTATAATGAGTGTTACCGTGTTTAAAGCTGCACCGGAAGCTGCAGCGACTTATAGCGATATATGTACACTACTCGTAACACTGACAGCTCTGTATCTAGTACTCGAATTCGTATCTGCAGCTAGGAAGATCGTACGAGTAATACTTATAGTCTCCTGGATATTATTCATAATATCCCTAGTAGTGAGTATGGTATCAATGGGGGGTACCACTGCGTAGTAGGGTGGGCTTGAATAGACCTTGAAGGTTACATTCCTAGGCGGTACAGAGTCTGTAGGTAGGTCTGCAGTATTGGTAGAATCCGAGAATACCAAGGTGATATTGGATTACGGCGTAGCTTTAAATCATATACCAGGTTTTCCAGCTCACATCCCACCTAGAGAGATAGATGGTATAATACTAACCCACGCTCATCTAGATCATACAGGTGCAGCACCATACTTCTACGTCTCTAAACGTATACCATTATATCTGTCGACGCTCACCCTAGAGTATACCGATCTACTTCTGAGAGATTTCCTAAGGCTCTCGGGATACTATCTCCCATACGAGACTATAGAGGTCGAAAATATGATATCATCAGCTAGAATAATGGAGCCTGGTATGGAGTTCGAAATAGGCGATTTCAACGTTAGATTCCTGAATTCAGGGCATATACCTGGATCCATACAGGTTATCTTAGAAGACAGTAATGGCTATAGGCTACTTTACACCGGAGATATCAACGATATAGACACTAGGCTTCTCAATGGAGCCGATTTGAATTATGGCAGACTAGATGCAGCTATAATGGAAGCTACATACGCCGGTGAAGAGCATCCTGATCGATCTAAACTCGAGAAGGAATTCATAGCTGAGATATACGAGGTACTGGATAATAACGGTAAAGTGCTTATACCAGCTTTCAGCGTAGGTAGAGCGCATGAGATTATATGCATATTATCGGCTTACAATATCGATTACCCAGTCTACGTGGATGGCATGGCTGTGAAAGCAGGGGAGATACTATTAAAGCATTCATCTAAACTTAGGGATGGAGGGCTGTTCAAGAGGGCTTGGGGTATGGTAGATTGGCCTTCAGGATGGAAGGAGAGGAAGAATATACTCAAGAAGCCATGCGTAATAGTAAGCCCGGCGGGTATGCTTAAAGGGGGAACAGCCGTATTCTATATGGAGAAGCTCATGGGTAAACCCGAAAACGGGGTATTCCTCGTCAGCTATCAGATACCAGGTACACCAGGAGATATACTTCTCAAAACCGGTAAGTTCATAGTGAGGGGAAGAGCTAAACAGGTTAAAGCTAGAGTAAAGCATTTCGATTTCTCTAGCCATGCCGGTCATAGCGGTTTAGTGAAAATTATCGAAAAGATAGGTATGGATGCACAGATATTCCTCATGCATGGAGAGCCAGCTAAAATGATTAAACTTCAAAGCTTAGCAGAGGAGAAGGGGTATAGATGCAGTAGAGTGGAGTTATTGAAAACCTATGAGATAGGATAGCGAACGGTATGAAGCCTATAAAGCTAGTACCTCTAGGTGAGATTGATATCAAACTACTATCACAACTTGAGATAGAGCTTCGTAATATATTCGGTACAGAGGTTTCTATATCCACCCATATAATGAGGCCGCCACCTAATGCATATAATGCTCGTAGGAGGCAATACCTATCTACAGTTATTCTAGATAATCTTAGATCCACCTATACAAGTAGGGATAGCCGTATACTGCTGGTGACAGACTTAGATCTATACGCTCCTAGGTTAAACTTCGTATTCGGTCAAGCCGAATCCCCTGGAGACTATGCTATAGTAAGCATACATAGGTTGAAACCTGAATTTTACGGAGAGAGATGCGATCTAAAACTACTCTTAGAAAGACTTCTAAAAGAGGCAGTACATGAACTAGGACATACATATGGGTTGCGGCACTGTTCGAATCCTAGATGCGTGATGCGATTCTCTAACTCTATACTCGAAGTAGACATGAAAGATCACAGATTTTGTAGCGTATGTAGAGCTGAGCTTTTGAAGCTAAGTCGGATATCTTGACAGCCTATTCTCTTCGATTCTTAAAGCTTCCATTAAACGGGATAACTCATCTCTACCGATACGTATATTCTTCTCGTAAGCTGCTAGGAATATAGCACCCGCAGCAGGTTGCCAGCCGTATATCGGACCTACAATCTCGACGCCAGGGTATATCGAGGTTATCGTAGACGTAAACGTATCCCATAATAGGCCTCCACATTTAAATACGCCACCTGAAGCTCCTACCACTCCATGTTCTAGCTTAAGCTTCCTAAGACACGCTACAGCTAGTAGAGCTAACTCTCTTCCAGAATCTTCTATAATCTCCATCGCCGCTCTGTCGCCGTTAGCAGCCGCTTCAGCGACTATCGGAGCGATTTTAGCTAGCTCTATCAAGCTCAACCGCATAGTCATTATGCTAAACGAAACTTCCTCTAAGTTCCTGAAACCTAAAGCTTTAGGTATCCTATCTACGAGTATCGTATACTCTCTTCTACCGTCATATGCCCTAGTAGCTTCCTGTAAAGCTCTCCTAGCTATGTAGACCGCACTACCCTCATCACCTATAAGCTGCCCCCATCCACCCACCCTAGCCTCGTATATACCGCTCCTGCCGTAGGCAATGGAACCTGTACCCGCTACCACTACGACACCGGGTTCGCCTAAACATACAGCGTAATACGCGTTAATAACATCGTTAACTAGTATGAAGTCTACCGGAGTTATCTCCGATACGAATTCTCTAACTATCTCTGTATCCATAGGGGAGTCGCCAACTGAGGATAATCCGTAGCATACACCGTCTATATCATTCCAATTCAAATCAGCAGAGCGTAAAGCCTCCTCTACAGCTGTATATACGTTTAACTTCGCGGTTTCACGCCCCACGAAATGGTGGGATGCCGATCCTGAGCATCCAACCCCGTATAGGGTACCCTTCTCATCAGCTACTATAGCTACGGTCTTCGTCGCACCTCCGTCTACGCCTAGTAGGAACAAGCAGTCCACCTATATTTAACATCCTATCAGGGAACGCTTATATCTACTCCTATCGAAGGAGTAGGTAAGGGGGTTGCAGATACCTATGCGGATCGAAACCCCTAGATACATAGGATCTCTACCGCATCCTGCATTCGGGATAAGGATACCCGATATAGTTCTACCTGGAATCTTAAGATCGCTTAAGGAGCATAGAACCGCAGCCGGGCTTATGCTATCTTTTGGAAGGGAAACCGCACCTAGTTACGTCGTAAATGCGGCTCCAGGTTTATACCATATAACTACCGGGCATACAGGTACATCCATAACGGAGTATATAGAGAAAGCCGCATCCCACGCGACGAGGGAGGGGGTGATAGTCGAGATAGAAGCTGATCACTTGATAATAGGCGCTACTACAGCTGAAGCTGTTTCTAGGATAATAGGTACTGGCAGGATATCTGGGAAAAGAAGCGATATACTGGAAGCCTCGCTTAAGTATAATTTTAGCGAGATAGATGAAGCTCTAGCGACACATAAGATAAACACTTTCACCGTAGACGCATGCTCTCTTATAGATTTCTCGGCTGATAATCTATCCGGCTATGAACTCGATCAACGGTTCGAGGAGGCTATCCCCGAATCCACTGAGAGGATCAAACTTATCGAGAGATATACCGGTAGAAGATTGATTTTCCCATGGATCGATGGAAGATCCTATAGTATAGAGTTCACCGTAGATGATGTTAAAAGGCTTACCGTAAAGTATGCCGATAGCTTGAAAGCTACGTGGAGAGTCTACTCCTACATAGAGGATAGGATAGAAGGGGGCCTCTTCGGATTCGAGATAGCTTTCGATGAAACCCCTATGATCACTCCTACTAAGGATTTATACTACTATCTCAGAGAATGGAGAGAGATGGGTGGGCATACAGAGTTTATAGCACCTAACATAGGATTCGAGAAGAGGATGGATTATAGAGGGGATCTAGCCGAGCTTAGATCCAGAGTATCGATGCTTGCTGCTATAGCATATTCCCTAGGATCAACCTTATCCATACATTCAACCAGCGGTTTCACACCTTCATCTATGAAGGGGGCTAGAGTATACGAGACGCTACGTTTAGCTACGGGCGGTAGGATTAAGACGAAAATCTCAGGTATATACTACGAGCTACTATTAGAGCTACTATACAATTCGCCTCCAGGATCTAAACGCCGCCGTATCTATGAGGAGCTATTCGATACAGTAATCGATTATCTAGAGCGCGAAGTGGAAAATAGAGGGCTTCTATACTCTGATGAGCTCGTAGCGAAGCTAGATGAATATAGATGCGGGGTTAAGGATGGCTGGATTAGGGTGAAAGATCCACTCTCCATATTAGCTAAATCGTATCTATTCCTAGCTCTCAACATCAGGGATGAGAAGGGCAGAAGATACATAAGAGATAGCATAATAGAGCTTTATAATGAGGATATAGAGTTCCGTAGGATGTATGATCTAGGCGTAGTATCTATAACAGACTCCATCATAGAGAAGTTCGGCTTCCAGAATAACGTTGAACTGCTATACTAGCCGCGAAGCCTCTCCAATACTCTATCCCTTACCTTCACAGCTTCCTCTAGAAGCCATTCTACATCTATCGTAGTTACGTATCCTTCATCCACTATTAGTCTACCATCTACGAATACATACCTTACATCAGAACCTCTAGCCGTATAGACAAGGTGGCTATACTCATCATATAGAGGGGTTAGATGCGGTTTACGGAAATCTAGAACAGCTATATCAGCATTATATCCAAGCTTTATAGCACCCAATCTATCCCACATTAAAGCTTCAGCACCCGATATTGTCGCGGACCTCAGAACGATCCATGCAGGCATAACTGTCGGATCCGTACGTATCCCTTTATGGATTAAAGCAGCGAACTTCATTGTTTCAAACATATCTGAACGATTATGCGAGCATACACTATCCGTACCTATAGCTACATGCACTCCTCTCTTCAGCATATCAGGTATGGGCGCGATACCTGAGGCTAGTTTAAGATTGGAGACAGGACAATGCACGACTTTAACCCTTCGCCTAGCTAGTATTGATATATCCTCCTCTGATACATGCACACAGTGTGCAGCAACGGTGTATTCGTCCAATACTCCAAGCTTCTCCATATACGATACTATACTCCCACCTACCTCTACACCGAAGGCTTTCTCCACCTTCATCGGTTCATCCTTTGTTTCAGCTAGATGTGTATGAACTATAACAGGGTTTTCAGGATTCTTGTCGTTAAGCTCTAAGCATAATCCATGGAGTTCGATCATATAATTAGGATCGACTGTATAGCATGCATGCGGATCTATGGAGACTCTTATACGTCTATCCCTGCCATGCCATTCCCTGTATAGGTTATCGATGAGTTTAAGATCATTCTCTTTACGCCATGAGAAGCATACATGACCTATAATCCCCCTCATACCTGAATCCATCACGGCTTTCGCTTCGTTATAATTTGGAGCGTAATGGTACATAGTATTCACGGTAGTGCAACCTGAAAGCACTGATTCGATAGCCGTGAGTAGAGCGCCTACATATATATCGTAACCTGTTAGTTTAGATTCGAAAGGCCATACCCATTTCTCAAGCCATTCGGAGAGAGCTAGATCATCTGCATACCCCCTCAGCAGACCCATAGCTATGTGATGGTGACAATTGATTAAGCCAGGTATAGTTACGCATCCCTCGGCATTTATCGCTTCATATCTTGGATATCTAGACGTGATCTCCCTAGATCCTATATCGATTATTCTCCCATCCTCTATAACTATACATCCATCTTTAATGATACCCTTTTCACTCATCGTAACTATAGATCCACCTACGATCTTAAACTCCAAAACATACACCTAGCAGATCTTCTTCGATACTTTAACTAGATTAATCTTTTCATGGTTATAGATATCTATCGATACGTATCTGCTTCTTCATACGTATTATAGATGAGTATGTACGCCAACTTCTACGCACTATACCGTCGGCTTCAGCCTTCTCTAGAGAGTTGTAAAGGAATTCTATGGTCTTTCGGTCTGAGGGGTAACCGGATCCTAGTTCTCCGTAAATCCTCGCATAGCTCTCTATAATATCATCCCTCTTAGTTTTTGCTATTATCGACGCGGCGGATACCACCGGTATATCTCTATCGGCATGACATAGTGCTATTATTTGATATTCCCGCCTACAATACGATTCTATCATAACCGAGAATCTTCTATAGTTACGTAGAGGGGAATCTACGTAGGCTACATCTGGTTTAAGCTGATCGATGATTTCAGAGAAGTATTTAGCTTCGAGATGGTTGAATCTATGTATACGTACAGCCAAATCTATCCCACATGGGGGAATCTCTATTATACGATAATCTGAAGCGATCCTAAGTATTTCATCTCTAAGCTTAATCCTTTGCTTCCTAGAGAGCAGTTTAGAATCCTTAACACCAATCTCTACTAGCTTCCCGATGCTACTTTCATCCACCATAATACCGCAAAGTATAAGTGGGCCGATGATAGCTCCTCTACCGGCTTCATCAAGACCTGCCACCATCATCTATGACTACCACTCTACGCTTAGATAGCCTTATACTATATATTCGCGTACCGCTGTTATAGATTAAATCTAACTTAGATCAGGCTATGTATAACTATGATAGGCTAATTGAAAATATAGCGGCTAAAGGCGGCGGGCTGCCTGTCAAGCTGGTTGTAGGAGGGCTACATGGACGCGAATGGGCCGTATCGAAACTTTTAGAACCGATGATTCGATCTGCAAGTTGGAGGATTGTAGGCTACTTCATATTCGTACCTAGAGTATCGTTCGACTCGCAGTATAAAACTACGTTAAGCCTATCGTTCTATGAATCGGAAGCCGGATTGAACTTAATATGGCTGATACGAAGGTTTAAGCCTTCAATTTACGTAGAGATACATGGTTATGCGAAGAAGAACATCAGAAGACTGATAGATCCTCTAAGACTCCAGAAGAAGGGGGTACCTAGCTTCTTTAAACTGAAATCCGGCTTACTGGTAGGCTCTATATCGCCGATAACCTTATCGCTAGTGGATATAGAGCTACCTCTAGCGTTAGAACTGCCTCTTAAACCTAAATACCCAGCACTAATAGATTGTATGAAAATACTACATGCGATCGCTAGATCTAGGAAACCTTCAGATCTATGGAGGATGATCGCAGAACTCTATGATGACGCTAGGTTTAAATCGTATATGGAGAGGATGAGGATGTGGATCGAACTATTCAGAAGATAGGTATATCCACTCTCCGCTTCCTTTCGAATACCGATATATGCCTGTATCCTGCTTTGGAGATTATATCGATAGCATCTTCGAAACGGTATGCTACATCTTCAGGTTTATGCGCATCAGAGCCAAGCGTTACAGGTACGTTATACCTTCTCAATACTTCTAGAAATTCTCTAGCAGGATAGACTTCGGCTACAGGCTTTCTCAACCCAGAAGTATTAATCTCAACGCATACACCAGCTTTAGCTAACCTCCTAGCAACATCCTCGTATAACGGTTTCATATCCTCACGCGGCTTGAAACCGAAGATTTTAGGTAAATCTATATGAGCGATTACCTGGAATAGTTTAAGCGAAGCAGCTTCGCATACCAGATCGAAGTATTCCTCGTATAGCTTGTATAGATCTATTCCCATATACCTATCCCTGGATTTAGAGCTATTAATAACCCATCCATCTATCTTATGGATTGATAGCAACGTATAATCAAGCTCATCTATAGATCCAAGTATGCCTGCTATAGATTCGATGTTATTGCATGAATACTCGACTTCGAATCCAAGCCTTACTTTAATCCTATCTTCGTATAGATGTTTAGCCTCCTCGACCATATCTATGTAGAGTTGCAGCTTATCTAACGGTATAGAATCCTCAGGTAGGGAGAGGCTTAGATGATCCGATATACCTACTTCGATTAGGTTAGCGGATAGAGCTGCCTTGACGTAATCTACTGGTTTGCCAACTGCATGTCCGCATAGATATGTGTGTATATGGTAGTCTACCAGATTCACGGCTTCTAAGGATTAAGCTTAGCCTATATTAAATCTTCCCCTTAGGGCGTAATAGTTTATATAGCTTTATCCAATCTATCGAAAAATTGATGCCCTACGAATATGTACATCTGAAAAAAGCGTTAAGCGATTTACTCAAAGAGTATGGTGTAACGGTATACGATATACTCGATGCTATGGATGAAGAGCCTACAGGTATAAAGGAATCCTTCATGCGTAGGGTTACGATATCCGACGAAGAATATGAGATATTAGCTAGAAGCCTTTCTGCACGCCAGCTGAATCTCCTTCTCTTCGCTTTACAGGTGTTCTACATAGCTAATGTATCAGGGCTATATAAGGGCTATATGATAATCCCTACTAGAGATGAGGTGGTTAAAGGGGTTACTACGATAACATTCGAAGGTATTAAGAAGGTAGCTAAAGCTTTAGGTTTCGAATTGAAGGATTAGATTGTTTAGGAGGATGGATGAGATGGATGTAGAGCTGGCTATGAGTAGGAAGGTTAAGATTCTCGGGTTGGATCATAGGAAGAGTGAGGATGAGCTTATATGGTGCTCCTCGACTATGGAAGTATCTAAGCTATTCTGGGTGGATGGATACCTTATATGCATGGAAGTACCTGAAAAATCCTTCGAACATGAGATAGAGACAGGCGAGTTTATCATAAGCCAAATATGCTTCACACGATGTCCTAAATATGAAAGGTTCAAATCTATACCTAGAGGTGGGCAGATACCCGTGGTAGATATGTCTTCGATGAAGCTCTTCCAAGAAATAGCGAAGGTGCTATCTACCCGTGAATCTTCAACCTAGCTCTTCTACCTAACATATAACCTATAGCTATGAAGGATAACCCTACTAGAAGAACTATGATCACCATACTTCTAACAGGAGGTATAACTTCAAACCTTAAAATCCTTTCGACATAGGCATGCAACCCATCTTCAACCCTAATTACAGCTTGATATATCCCTACTGGATCGTTCATACCTGGGGTGTAGGATAGTATGAAGGACCCGTCGGCTACATATAATCCGCCTATACATAGCGTAGACCCGTTGGGCTTCGTTACCTTAAGCGTTACATTAAGCTTATCTCTGCTGGTTTCATTATCTCTAGCTACCACTATCACCGTATATGATTCGAACATCTGCTCCACTCTACTATCCAAAATATTCAGCGATAATATCCGTGGAGGCTTATTAGACATCTTCGATACGATACTGGTTAGGAGATCTATATTCTCGGCCATAGCGTTCTCGGTGGGCTCTATATAACCGATAAGCTTACCTTCCTCGACATCCCATTTAACACTATAGCTTAATCTACACCATAGGTCATCGAAGCTATAAACGCTAGAGTGTACGAATACGTTAAACCTACCATCTAGACTTCTATAGATGAATGAGAGATAGAAACTACTTGACACATTGAGAAATCCGTATGGACCGACCTCCATAGATTTAAACATAACTTGAAGCGATCCTCGTAAGAGGGGTGTGGATATATTAAAGAATATGCCGTAGGCTACCGTTAGATTCAGCGATGCTAAATCTTCGAACCCATATAGATCTAGCTTAATCGAGGAGTTACTCCATCTGAAATATGGCTCCTCAACTGCTTCCAACCCATACTCCCTGAGTATCGTTCTATAACCGTATCTAAGAGCGAAGATAGCTGGACCGGCAAGTATAGCTACAGAGCCATCACGATCTAGGAAGTAGTCTAACATCGAACGTACATCCTGGTAGCTATAGTACGGATCCGGGAGAATTAGGAAGTCAATCCTTCTAGGCTGTACCATATGGAGGCTAGCAGGGATAAGCCTTATACCTCTAAGAGCGGAATCCCTCCATAGATCGGTATACCATAAATATAGATCGTTTCTACCAGGTATGAAATCCAGCCTATCATGCCATAGAACGACGGCTATAGGTTCACGTACAGTTACACTTATAGGTATGGAGACGGTGATACCGCCATCTATTTCGAATACCAGGCTTCCGTTATATACCGCCGGTTTCTGGTCGTCAGGTATATATCCGTAGACAGAGGCATACACCTGGAAGCCTATATTCTTGATAGAGTACACCCTGAATATGTAAGCTGCATCCCCTTCGATGGAAGCTTTAACCCGGGAGATAGGAATAGAAGATACGAGCGTTACGTTTAGGTAATCGATATCCCCGGGATACATGAGTATGAAAGGCTTTTCGATGCCATCGAGAATCGAGGGTAAAGCGGATAATATCCTGGGGTATAGACCTACATATAAATCTGATACAAACTTATCATATGATCTATGGACTTCACCCGGTAAATTCTCTAGTTCGAATGAGATCCTATAGAATCCTTCAGAAAGCTTCGGTAATCGGAATTCATAGTAGTTATCTGTATACCCGTCTAGGTGTAGGCGGTAATCCATACTGTAATTATATATGCCGTCGGTGGAGAAGCCTGTAATACTCATAGAGATCCTAGCATCCCTACCAACTCCGAGATTCCTCACGAGAAGTCTAAAAATGCTAGATGAACCTGGTGGGAGAACCCTTATAGCTTCTATAGGCTTCAGGAAAGCTTCCTTAACGCTTCTACCTATCAGAGATGGAAATAGCGAGGATACCTCCCTATAGGAGCTAGATATAGCGATGTATATTTTGATAGGATTATCGCTAACCTTTAGGGTTAACGTTACGTTTTCAGGGTTAGCCATATAGGCATCTCTATATCCACTTATAAGATAGCTGTAAGGCCTATCGATGGAGGCTAAACCTAGAACCATATAGCTGCTCCAGATGATGAAGCCTTCAAGCCCTCCTAGATAAGCAGCTTCAGAGAAGCCTAGCATCGCCGATGGTGCTAAAGTGAAGTTCAGAAGATCTATATCTCCGCTAATCATCGATAATTTAAGCTCTATATATGGTTGATCCAACGGTATGGTTACCTCTATACGAATCCTAAATCCTCCATACTCAAGATCAGAGTATCCGCTCCACCATCTATCTGTGAAGTTAGTTAGCTTGAATCCTACGGTAGCTATCATGGATTCTTGAGGTATCCATAGGGTTGAACCTGTAGGTAGGATCGATATAGATATCCTGTCCAATGCTTGGATCTTACCGTAGAATAGCCATGTAGGTATAGCTTTCTCCGATACGATTAGATGGAATAAACCGTTACCGATCATCGTATAGTTTCCATAAACCTTGTGATAGCGAGACGCGGAGACAACTTCTCTCCGATCGAGAGCTATAGATCTAAGCCCGCTATTGTATTCTATGGGAATTCTGATCTCTAAAGGCTGTAGGTTTTCCTCGAGCATCCTAAGACAGCTGTAGGCATCCACAAGTCCAGCTCCCTGCTCTGTATAATCTACATTTTTGAATGGCTTAGCTGAAGCAATCAGCCCAGCTAGTAAAGCTTGAGATATGAGCCAAGGCTTAGCGGATAGAAGGAGGGCTACAACCCCTACTACATGAGCCGTAGCGGGTGATGTACCGGATATCTCCATATAACCTTCATAGCTGTCATACTTGAATCTATCGTACAGCACACCGCTACCCGGAGCTACAATTCTAACACCCGGAGCTACCACTAGAGGCACATACCTCAAGCTATATGGATCTGGACCTTTGGACGAGAAAAACGCTACACCATTCCGCGTAGCCGCACCTACAGATATCACCGACGGTGTGGATGAAGGCGATACAACCGTCCAATGGTAGCCTAGATTACCTGCAGCAGCTACGAATACTACTCCTTGATCGATAAGCCTCTTCACAAGCCTATTGAAGGGATGATCTTCAGATAGAGGCGGATATACACCCCATGCAGCACATATAACGTTCGGTTTAACCGAATCTAGATACTCTAAAGCTTTAAATAGAATCTCTATAGTCGAATATGCTTCTAACCCTTCAGCTTTAAATGCTTTAACATTTATGATAAGAGCATCTGGAGCAACACCTTTAAACCTACCGTTGGACGCTAAACCTGAGCCAGCTGCTATACCAGCCATAGCCGTTCCATGCCCATGCCTATCCTCAGCATCCTCACCCTCGATGAACGAGATGGATTCCACGATCTTACTCGTACCGTTAGCGAAACGGAAATCTGGATGACTGGTATCTACACCCGTATCCACTATAGCTATACGTATACCTTTACCGGTATATCCCATATCCCACAGTATACTAGCATTTATCATCTTGATCGTTTCGTTTAGAGGCATAACTTTGTAGCTTGAAAGGACGAATCTACAGCCTAGTATATCTATATCTGCAAGCTCAACTAGGCTATCCGTCCACACCGATTTAACATAACGATTCCTAATGATAGAATCCAGTTTGTCTTCCGAGGCTTCCACGAATACTACGGGCATAGTTCTCGAGATGTATCTTACCTTGATATCGTATGAGAAGAGATCCTGGAGACCAGCGATATCCGTTAACTCGATTATGAAGATATTCAGATTACTACGTCGCGTAGAGATCCCACTTATACATTCAGGGATATGGTTAGTTAGAGGTATGGTTGAAGGTATCGTCGGCGGGGATCCGTGGAGGGGTGGAGATCGATAGACTTGTAAGAGTATAAGTATTACTATGATCGATACGAATAACTTCTTCAAGCCTATATCTAGCCTATATACACGCTCTATTTAACTTAAACCCTTACTATACCGTATAGCTTTTCAGGTAGCATTATGACAACCATGCGATTACCCCAGAAACATATCTTTCCCTTAACCTAAAGACGACACATCTAGACATCTAGCTCTTCGCTACTAAGCATTACGCTATTGTCCTTGCTATTCATCCCTTCTGCCCTTCGTCAGCAGAAGTTCATCTACCCTTGCTGCTAGAGGCTTCATAAGATTCACCCTAACTCGAGCTGTAGGTTCCGGTAGCAGTAATGCATCTAGCGAAGCTCAAGCTGTAGGAGCTTCGCGATAACCTATATCCATCAACTCTCGCTTACAACATCCATTTTAACTATGAGTTCAAGAAGCTTGCCTCCATCGATCTCAGCTTTACTCCTCCATCCTATCTTTACGATATCCCCATCACGTTCAAGGTATCCATATCTTATAAGCCGCCTCAAGGTAGCTTCTATAAACCAGCTTGGAAACTTAACTTCGAGTAGACGGAGAAGCTCCCTAGAACTTATGGATCCCTGCCTTGAAGCTATATACGCTATAGAAGCTGCGAGTATTGCAAGCTCATCTATACGCCAACCTGCAGATATAGCTTCACTCATCCTTATACTATCCTTCACGGTAACGAGGAATCTAGCTTGGTCAGGGGTTGTTTCTTCACCTTCGTACACCATCCTAATGCATAAACCGTAGGAGTCCAGCTTCTCGTTCAGGTATTCAAGAATATTAAGGTAGTTTTTACCTATGGATCGTCTAAGCTCCCACCCTTTCACACCAGGCTTTCTATGCCTCTGCACTAATAGCAACTGTAAAGCTCTTCTAGCTCTCTCTTCCAAATCCCTCTTAGACCCCATACCGTTATCCACCCACCCCTACAGATATGGCGATAGATCTAGGCATATCGGATCTGCTATACGATGTGATATAGAATCTATCGGTGGACGGATCGTATACCAGACCTAGACGCCCAGATGATACTAGGAAACTTATTAGGTAAGCTTTAGTAACCATTTCAACCCAGCTTCCCCTGACTACCTCACTATACTCAACCTTATCTTTAATTGATAGAAGGCGTTTAACATAATCCTCGATACTTGATAGAAGCTCCTCGAACCCCTTATCGTAGATTAAACCCAGTTTAGAAGCTTCGTCGAAAGAGAGAGTTAGATACTCCGTGGAGCTTCCTGAAAGCCTACCCCATCTACCTTTAAGAGGCTTTAACCTATTCCAGTAGCTTATTGCTAAATCAAGCATCGAAGGAGTTAACGTATCGATGGATGCTGTAGGTGTCCAGCACGATACGAGTATGCGTGCCAACATCCTACTGGAAGCAGTTTTAACCCTAGATTCTATGAACATAGGATCCACGAAAAGCTTACTAGATCTAAACTTGATCCATCTATCCTGGGATTCGACTATCGTAGATAGATTGTATAAGGCTTCGCCATCTAGACGTATATCATCTAAGCTAGAAGCTAATTCGATGAAGTTTCTAAGCGTAGCTAGAGAACCCTTCACATCCACTTGGAATGGATCAGCTCCACGTTTAACCGTAAGTCTACACTGTGCTATAAGCTTCTCAACCTCCCTTTTCACAGTCGCTACCCTACGCTTCGATGCAGGCTTCGATCCTCCCAACCTTAGATCTACCTCCCACCTTCTGAACTACTATAACATTAGCTACTCTAGCTGCTACTGGTAGTGGATTCGGCGTTATAACTACGTACTGGATCTTCTCCTTACCGGATAGACGTTCTACTATATGCTTAAAGATCGCCTCCCTATTCACCGGATCCATATGTACATCATACTCGTCTAAAGCTCTAAACGGGCTTTTCACATACTGCTGAAGAGCTATAAGGAATGTGGATACAGCTAGACTCCTCTCACCACCGCTTTGAGTAAGATTATTGAGGGGTACTGGATCCAAACCAGGCGTCCCCATGTATATCTCGAGTCCACTCCTATCGATATCATATGGATTAGACAGTTTAGCGTATCCTACATAGCCAAACTCTTCAAGTATACTCTGAAACTCCTTATTCACACTATCCAGTAATTTCTCCAATGCTTCCCTCCAAATCTTAACCCTTTCATCTAGTTCTCGTAGGAGTAGATTCTTATTCTCTGAGACTATTTCAAGCCTGGATTTCAGTTCATCGTAGACGCTCCTATATTTCTCGTATATAGATGCTACATCTTCTGAGACGGATCCTAGAGCTCTAATCCTAGCCTCTACGCTTCTCAACTCATTCTCTATCTCCGGTAAACTTCTAACGGTAGGAGGTTTAGATGATGAGCTACCTACCTCCGATAACATGGATTCAATCTTAGATTTCAAATCGGATATCTTAGCCTCCATACGCTTCCTCTCATCTATAAGCCTAGTTATCTCAGATGAAGCTAACGCCTCCTCGACGCATAACTCCGCATACCGTTTGAATATCTCACGTTCTCTAACCCTTAACCCGCTGTAGGCTCTATACATATCTCTTAGATCAGATTCGATTCTTTTTGGATCCGAAACTTTACCCCTAACCTCAGCTTCAAATTCAGCCGGCAGCCTACCTCCATACGATTTGAGTATACGTAAATCTTCAGATAGCATTGATAGAAGCTTCTCTGATGCTATGATTTTCTCAAATAACCTATCCTCATCAAAGATCAAACTCTCGAAATCCTTCTCTACATCCGCGATCTTAGACTTAGCATCATAACATATCTTCTCAAGCTTCGATATCCTCCGACTATAGAGTTCAACCTTACTGGATAGTTTAGCTAGCTTATCCTCGAGATCTAGTATCCTAGCCCATGAAAACTCTAGCTTAAGCTCATCCTCCTTCCTTCTAAGCCGTCTATACTGTATAAGCTTCTCGTATTCTCTACGCCAGTATTCTAGCGTAGATTCAGCATCAGCTATTCTCTCGCGGATAATCTTCTCCTCTGATAGAACCTTCGAGAGCCTACTTCTAGCCTCCAGTATATTTCTTCGATAATCTTCGAAACCTACAGCCTTCTCTAGAAGCTTAAGCTTCTCCTCTGGATGTATCGCTACAAATTCTTCTATCGTACCTTGATGCATTATTATAAACGGATTATCTGGATCTAAACCCACCTTGCTTAGAAACTCTATAACCTCTAGTTTAGGCTTCTCCTCACCTAACACGTAGAAGCTATAAGTCCCATCCCTCCTGAGTATCCTTGAGATAGATACGGTGGAGGATCTAATAGAAGGAAAAAGCTTACCTTCCCCTTCACCGCTATTATCGAAAATTAAAGTTACACGCGCTATATCGCGACCCCATCTTATAAGATCACTGAGCCTCCTCGCCCTCTCCGTGTAAGTTTGACCTAGAGCTACGGATATACCTAGAAGTATCGATGACTTTCCGGAGCCGTTCGGTCCACATATAAGGTTTAAACCAGGTGCAAGCTTAACTCTAGCATACTCGTAGCTCATAAAATTCTCCAATACTACTTCGCGTATGAAGGAGGCTGCCAAACCAAGTCACTATTTATCGCCACATCGGCATTCTATAAAGGTTTATACAACATATTCGAAGAGAATACCCCTCTACTCCTAGATGGATGATATCTATATGAAACTGAGAAGTATAAGGAAGACGGGTAGTAGTATAGATAGGAGTATGCGTATAGAGCATGGATCTAAGCCTCGAGCATAACGCTACGGCATCTCATCATAGCTAAGATTTATAGGGTGTTTAACCACGTTTAAACAAGTTATGCTTCCCTTAATACTCATAGCTATCCCGTTTATAACCGTCGTCCTACTAGTTACTAAGCATGTAAATTATGGCCTCGCACTATTCATCGGAGCTGTCGCTATAGCATTAGTGTCCATGATGAACCCAGCTATCTTTCTAGAAACCATCATAGAGGCTGTAACGGATTTGGAAACAGTGGAGCTTACATCCATAGTAGCTCTGATACAGATCCTAGCCATATATATGAACGAGTCTGGTATGATCCAGCGGCTGATAGATTCTACAAGAAAACTTCTATCCGCGAAAGCTATCCTAGCGATAATACCAGCTATTATGGGTAGCCTACCTATGCCTGGCGGGGCTCTACTATCAGCTCCGATGATAGATAATATAGCCGATAAGCTAAGTTTAAATAGCGATGAGAAGAGCTTCGTAAACGTATGGTTTAGGCACTGGAATTTCTTCGTATACCCACTTTCATCAGCTATCATACTAGCTTCGACGCTATCAGGTGTAAGCCTTTATAATCTTATAGCAGTGCAGGTACCGGTACTTGCGCTATACGTAGCGGTAGGTTACGTAGCAACTTTATGTAGAGTAGCTAACCCGAGGGATCATGCTATAGATAAGCGGAGCGGTGAGCTGATATACCGTGCACTAGTGAATATCTCCCCTATAGCTATAGCAATCGTTCTAACCATCATAGGGTTAAACATGGTTATAGCTTTAACGGTAGCTATAGCTTACACGATAGCTATCACCCGTATGAAGCTTAACGAAGCGTTAAAGGCTCTGAGGAGGGTTAACGTAAGCCTCCCGCTAGCTATACCAGGCGTTATGATTTTCAGGTATACATTGAATCGTTCAGGACTGATAGATGCAGCTTTACCACACCTCTCATCGATGTATCTCTCACCGGTATCGATAGCATTAGCGATAGCGTGGATGGTGGGTTTAGCGACAGCTATGCCTTCAGCCGGTATAGCTCTCGTACTTCCTATAGCATCTGCGGTAATAGGAGATATGTCTGTATCCACGGCATCCGCAGTCTACATATCGATAATATTCTCCTATTTGATCTCCCCTCTACATCTATGCTTGGTACTTACCGTAGGATACTATAGATCGAGTATATACGCGGTTTACAAGAGACTGATCCCATCAGCTATAATCGTATACTTACTATCACTCATCATCTTAAGTTTAATGCGTTAGATTACATGTATCTACTCGAATTCTATGGTAGCCGGCGGTTTATCGGTTATATCGTATAGAACCCTAGCTATCTCGGGAATCTCTCTTATTAATCTATCCCTAACACTTTCGAGTCTACTCCAATCCAGCTTCACGTATCTAGCAGTCATAGCATCCTCAGATTCAACCACCCTTAAAGCTATGATATATCCATACTTTCTACCCCCATCCTCCCTGAGGCCCGTAGCCATCCCATCTAATAAAACCGGGAAAGCTTGAAAGCATTTTATATCTGAAAGCTCCTCATCCACTATAGCCGTAGCCCTCTTTATCACGGAGAGCTTATCCCTAGTAACCTCCCCCACTATTCTTATCGATAAACCTGGACCTGGAAACGGTCTACGATTAACTATCTCATCTGGAAGGCTAAGCTCCCTAGCTAAAAGCCTAACTTGATGCTTGTATAGATCTCTGAGGGGCTCAAGAACTTTAAATCCGTAACTCCTAAGCGGATCTATACCTATCTGCTCGAGTACGTTATGCTGAGTCTTAACACCACCCCTGGTTTCGACGATATCTGCGGCTATAGTTCCTTGCAAGACTATCTCAACCCCAAGTTCTCGAGCTATCCGTGAGAACACCTTGTAGAATGTATCGCGGAAACGCTTCCTCTTCTCCTCGGCATCCCTTACGCCTCTGAGAGCTTCTAGAAACTCGTCTTCCACATTGTAGATACGTATCTCGATACCAAGCTTTTCGAAGATGCTTTTAACCCTTTCAGGTTCGCCTATCCTCATAAACCCATCCTCTAGGAATATAGGCTTTAGACGAGAGCCTATCGCTTTAAACCCGAGCACAGCCGTCACAGAGCTATCGACACCCCCTGAGAGTGCTACTATAGCATCCTTAGATCCTACCTCCCTCTTAAGCCATTCAACCTTCTCTTCTATGAATGATCTAGGATCGAAGCTACCCATGGAAGCTGCACCTCACCGAGGTTATATCCAGCTAGATAAGCTTCAGCTTCTCGTAAAAAGTTTACTTCGGCACAGAAGATAGGGGGAATAACCGTAGTTGTAGACGGCAGGTTTAGATCCCACCATCGTTAAAGCTAGCTTAGATAAATCTCGGTCGATCTCTCGATAGATTCCAGTATAGAAGATATTACTCTAGTTACTGCTAAGCCATCTTCGCCTTTAACCATAGGCTCCCTATCCTCTACTACGCACTCTACGAAGTGATTTATACATTCGACGGTGAAGCCTGAGGGTTTACCGTATAGATCGTAGTATACATATGTATCCGGTATGCTATATCTATCGGTAACCTTCTCTATGGATCTACCTCTAGAGTGATCCGTATATATGCATCCTCTATCCCCTATAAGCTCGAGCTTAAACTCCGCTATAGTGGGTGATCCATCTGGTAATATCCATACATTCTCTCCGAAGGTTACCGCATCTCTAAAATGTAGTATGTATCCGTAGAGATCTGGGGTATCTATACCCATACTTCTAAGCTTAACACTTCTCTGGAATCCGTAAACCTTTACAGGATTCTCCTCGAAGAGCCAGAGTATGAGATCGATCACATGGCTTCCTAGGAACCATAGGCTACTAGTTTTAGATGCCCATGAAAGCATACCTGTAGGCACGTATATCGTATCGTTCAACCTAGCGTAAGCGTATATAAGCTTACCGAGATCCCCATTAGAGATAGCATACTTAGTCTGTACGAATACAGGATTCCATCGATTATGGAATGCGACCATAAGCTTCACCCCAGCCCTCCTACACGCATCGATCATAGCTAGACAGTCGTCTACAGAGGTAGCCATAGGCTTCTCTACGAGGATATGCTTATCAGCTTCAGCAGCAGCTATACATGGACCTCTATGAAGGAAATCTGGTGTAGCAATAGAAATAGCTTCTACATCATCCATCTCTAGCAGCTTATGGTAATCCGTAAAGTATGCTTTAGCACCATACATCCTAGCGACGCGTTCGGCTCTAGATCTATCGATATCAGCTACGGCTACAAGCTTAGCTAGAGGATGCCTCGCGTATGCGGCGGCATGCCTCTCCCCCTGAATACCTACACCTATAACGCCAAACCCGATCTTCCTCATAGCTATCTAAATGAATCGTATCTATACTGATAAAACTCTTAAGATAGCTAGATAAACCGGGGGCTGCCTTTTACGCTATGGATCTAATGCACGGAGAGCACCGATCTTCCTATCATGGGAAACCGGTTCCACATGCTAGCAATATTTATCTACCTAGCTTGAAGCGTTCTATAGAGGAAGCTCGTTAAGATTAGAAATAGGCCTGCGACAAGCCTAGCGATACGTATAAGCTGCCATAGTAGTATCGGATGCGTATACCCTAGTAGACCGGTTGTCAAACCATCTGCAATAAGCCATACCCCTACTAGGCTTAGTAAGCTCGTGTAAGCACGGATATGCCTATAAAGTGGATTTTCTAAACCTTTAACGTACGCGAAAAGATTTAATCGTATTCTTTGAGCTTCTAAAAGTATCGTAAAGCCTATAGCTACCCTGATGAAACGTATGACGAACCATATATCTGAGGGGGGATATATTAGTATCATAGCAGTAAGACTGTCAACTAAGATCCATACACCTAAAATGAATTGTAGCGGACGGAGATATAGAAACATATAATCGGAGAAAAATTCTGCTGAACACCTACTTAAATATAGCTTTGCGGTTTAATTACCCTGGCTCGATTCAATTATTATATTAATTAAAGAGCTGTATTTAAGTAGGTGTCAGCTTCTGATCGATGGAAGGTTAGCTGAAGTGTTTAGCCATCTCCTCGTTTCCTGGAAGCTTTAGTATGGCATCTATAACGTCTTCTACTTGTTTCATACTCTTAGTCCTCACATCTACGATGAGCCATTGAATTAAGCTATCTCGCCCACCCCTCAGGTTAGCTTCTAGAGCCCACTCCATCCTCATTATCCTAGGTAGTATGGAGTACTTATAGAGTTTATCAGGGATCGCTTTACCCTGTATTGGATGTATACCTCTCCCATCAACCTTTACATGAGTCTCAACAGCTACATCACTAGGGATGTTGGGTACAGCCTCTTTATTCATTACGTTTACATATATCGGTACACGTATATTCCTTCCGAAGAATGGTAGCTCATAGCTATCCATAGGTTTATCATTATATATAGAGTCTATCAGGGCTACTATAACTTCACCACTTGGTCTCAATGGAACTGACGACGATACAGGCTTTGATTTATCGAAGGATATCCTAGCCATCTCCTCGATATTCCTCCTCACCTGTAATATCCTTATAGCACAGCCTATCTCCGAGTCAGGACCACCATATGGCCCATACCAGTACTGCTTGGTTTTAAGATCCCAATGATATTTCCATGTACCGCCACGAACGCTATCACCTATGGGGAGGTATCCATACGTCTTATACATATCTATAGCTGCAGGGCACAGATCTAGGTCCCATGGATTAGTCGTATGTTCCCTCCATACACTCCAATACTCTTCAGCATCTTCCTTAACCCATTCACCTATATACCTATAACCATCTTCACCTCCATAAGTGAACTTCGTCAACCATATAACATGGTTTAAACCCTTCATCTCGACTTCCACATCATCTAAATCAATTAGATTGAAGATTTCACGGTAGCATTCAAGTCTATGAGCGGCACAGTATGGAGTTATATTCCTACCCAGTTTCTCCTTAGCAAGTCGCATAGCTAGAACTTCTATGGCAGCTCTATAGCCTAAAAATCCATGACATATACCTGCAACGTTAACCTTTGTCTCTCTCCCAACCATAGTTGTTAATTCAAGGACAGGGTTCGAAACTATGAAGAACCATGCATTAGGGGCGAGCTCCTCTATATCCCTAGCTATATCCAGGTGTAGCTTGAATAGGTAATAACCCCATATAGTATGGTAGTCGCCGACGAAATTCCATTCAACACTATTAATCCCCCTATAGTAGCCATACTCCTCGGATACATCCCTCATAGTCTCATAGTATGTATATCCTTTCGGTAGAGCTGTAGATATAACGAAGTCTGCATCTCTAAGAGCCTCTCTCCTATTCTTAGTCGCATAGATCTTCGTAGGAAGTCTAAGCTCCTCTACATAGCGTCTAGCAAACGTCGATATTATATCGAGTCTGAAATCGTCGATATCCATAAGCCATATCTCAGAATTACGTACATCCTCGTTCATGAATATATCAACCAAGATCCTACTAGTCCATCTAGCACTACCAGCACCTATGAAGGCGATCTTAGGACCCATAATAGGACCCCCACATGGTATGTAGCCTGTCCTTAAACCCTTAAAGCTTACGCCGTATAGATTAGCTGAACAGATTATCGAAAGAGAGTATAAGGCTAGAACCTAGGTAGGTATAGGACTATCCCTCTCAATTGGAAGATAAAATTGGGAATAGATTAGAATCTTACGAACTTTTCCTTCACGGCGCCACATACCGGGCATCTATCTGGTACTTCACCTTCGACTGTATACCCACATACCTCGCATACATATATCGCTTCTGCTTTGATATCCTCTCCTCTCTCAGCAGCCTGCTTAGCCTTCTGGTAAAGCTCTACATGCATCCTCTCTGATTGAAGAGCCCAATTGAATGAACGCCCAGCACCTCTTTCATCCTGAAGCTTCGCGACAACCTCGTAGGCTGGATACATCTCATCGACTTCGTATCGCTCCCCATCTACCGCTAGCTGTAGATTCTCGATAGTCGACCGTACTAAACCCAGCGTATTCAAGTGGTTTAAGGCATGGATTTGCTCGGCGAAAGCTATCGCTCTAAACAATCTAGCGATATTCGTAAACCCTTCCTTCTCGGCTCTTCTAGCGAAGATTAAATACCGCATATGAGCTTGACTCTCACCTGCGAAGGCATTCTTCAGATTATCTTCGGTCATCTTCTTCACTATAACCCACCGGTAAATTCTATTTTGAAGCACTGTCTTAAAAGCATTTCCTTAACATTTGAATAAAGTATTAAAACGATATAGACCTAAATAAGCTCATCCATCACGGTTCCTAGATAAGTGTAGGTCACCCCTCCTAGTAGCTTTCCTAAGGTGTGGTGATCTAATATGGAGGGCTAAGCCTTAGAATCTTAAACTCGCAAGCTTCTACAGCCGAAAGGGTAATCGATATCTTAATAAAGAGGGTAAATGAAAAAATAAAGCTATGTCTAAATCGATAGAGGCGATTCTTAGGGGTGTAGATGTTTCGGTAAAGAATCCGGTATTATTCGCTCCTTACGCTATCCCCATCATCATACAATTAATCTTCAATACGCTAGCATACCTATTCCCGATACGATACTACTACTTCGAAGCACCGAATCCGTTCATAAGCCTCTTCGGCTCATTGATCGCCGCGATTTTAGGCTTCATAGCGGGATGCATGCTCGTAGATATGGTTAACGATGCAGCTAACAACCGCCCGATAGATCTAGGGAGAAGTTTAGATCGGGTAATGAGCAGGATCGGCACATTAATTACCGCAGCTGTAATCGCAGCATTATGCAGTATAACAGTCATACTACTCCCCATAGCGATATTCATAGTTGTTATCGCGATAATAGAGGGGTTGAACGCTATCGAAAGCACGAAAAAAGCATTCGATTTCGTTATCAAGAATCTTGGAGACGTAGTGGTATTCATCCTAGTAGTGATAATTGTAGGTGCAATCTTCTCGTATGGCTTCTCGTTAATCCCGATCATCGGATCATACATCGGGCCGATAATAAGCTGGCTTTTAAACTCTGTATTCACCGCTTCAGCAGTATACTTCTACATATCATTAAGGCTTCCGCCAACCCCCCACAGCCACCAGGTGTAAGCATATAGTAATATCGTATTTCAGCATCTAAGAGGTAATTCATCAATCAGGCTCTACTTTAGTTAAAGTATGGGGCTAGAACAAATAGCTAGTTTCTAATCAGATTCAAACATTGATAGGAAGCATAGATTTCCCGAATAATCCGAACTATGCCTAGTTGATAGGTTAGGAGAGGCTTTAAGGGTTATCCGAGTTTTAGATAGCTTCTACTTAGCTTAGTAACATTTTTCAAAGACGAGGGGATACCCAGCTAAAGGCTCTGTATCTATAGCCGTATCTTTAAAGCGGAAGTGATACCGAAAATCTATAAAGACGGCGAAAAAGCCAGGTTAAGAAAATGTAAATCAGCTTCTAAGAGCGATAGCTTACGGAGAAAACCATGCTATTAGTAGAAATATTCATGCTACCAGCAAAAAGAAGCCCGTATAAACCTAGAAACTAGCAGAGAAGTAGTAGCGGACCCGGCGGGATTCGAACCCGCGACCACCGGCTTAGAGGGCCGGTGCGCTGTCCTGACTGCGCTACGGGTCCATATCACCGGTATTTTTTATATCTAATTCCTGATTTAAGGGTTTTCTAGGTTCTAGATGTATGTAGACCTCGCCTACTTTAAGCCTCTCTTTCAGGTATACTTCTATGTTTGAAGCTATCTGATGAGCCTTTCTGAGCGGTATATCTGGTTTAAGCTCTATGTGTAGTGTTAACACTTTTGTACCTTTAGATTCGATTACCGTGGCTTCATGGATCTCCTCTATTCCTTCTATATTTCTTTTAGCTTCTTCTATGACCGTCAGCATCTCTCTATCTTCCACCTCTTTAAGGGTGGCTTCCGATCGTTCTAAGCTTGATTCCGTATGTATACTTACGAATCCTAGATTCGGTATGGCTCTCATCAGATTATCTTCTATCTCTTCTGATACTCTATGAGCTTCATCTAAGGGTATCGATGGATCTAATTCTAAGTGAAATATAAGTGCCAGTTTACTTCCGACAGTATATGCTCGTATACTATGTATATTTCTAACCTTCGGATTTCTGAAGACGGTATTCTTAATTAGCGATTCTAGATCCGCTTTTTGTGGTGGTTCTATATGGATTGTTACATCCGCATCCCTATATAGAGCTCTAACTTTTTCTTCGATGTAATCTGCGATACTGTGAGCCTCTGTTATGCTAGAGTCGCTCTTTATGGAGAGGGATAAATCCACTTGAAGCCTATCACCTAAACTCCTAACCCTGATACGTTTAATCTTCTCCACGACATCTAAACCCGATAGGATTAGGGATATCTTCTCAGCTATACCTGTGGGAGCTCTATCGAGTAGTATACCTGAGGATTTGAAGAGGAGCTTATACGATTCTCTAGCGAGTATGATCGATAGGATGATGGATACTGCTACATCGAATATGTAGAAGCCGCTGAAAGCTATGAAAGCGAAGCAGATTATCTCAGGTATCGATCTAGCTAGATCGCCTAGCAGGTTAACGGAGCAAGCTTCTAGAGCTGGGCTTAGATGGTGTGCCGCGGCTCTCCTAGAGTATATGAACAGTGCTAGGTCTATTAGGATTATAGATGCGAGTATGGATAGCCCTATGGAGTAGTTACCGATCGGAGTAGGGTTTAAGATACGCTGTATAGATTCGTAGAGTATGAGCATGACTACGAATAGTATGAATAATGCTTCGAGAAATGCGGCTAAACTCTCAGCTTTACCGTGACCATAGTGATGATCTCTATCTGGAGGGTTCATCGAAAAATTCACGGCGAAGTATATTATCGATATGTTGATTATATCCAGGAGTGAATCGAATGTTTCAGCTTTCAGGAATAAGCTTCCGGTTAGGAGAGCGGCGGTGGCTTTAGCGATAGTTACCATTACAATCGATACTAGTAGTATCGATACAACCTTCAGCCTACTATCAGTATTGGATTCTACCAAGATTAGATTACCATAAACAAGGTTTCAGACTTTCTTTTAAGCATTTCCCGCTTCTAAGCCTAGTATTTCCGACGGTATATGGCAGACATCTTCGAGGATATAGTCTGGATCCCTAGCATACAGGTATTCTTCGTAGCATGCTTCATCATACTGCTCCGACGGATTCAATACTAGGATAGTCTTCATACCTATCGATGAAGCGCCGTAGATATCTGTATATGGGTTATCGCCTACGAAGATGCTTTTAGATGCTTCGACGCCTATCTCCGATAAAGCCTTCATGAATATAGCTGGATGAGGCTTTCTATAGCCGACATCATACGATATGGATATAGAATCAAAGAATCGGTCTAATAGAAGATTCGATAGTATACTCCTGACAGCCTTCCCCCATGTGAAATTCGATACTAAAGCTATCTTAAATCCTGAATTCCTCAGGATCTCAAATACCATGTATACGCATCTAAAGGGTCTAGCCGCTTCTATATACGGCTTAAAATATTCCTCTACAGCATCCTCCACGCTCCTCTCAGATGGCTCTACGTCATATCCTACCATCCTCAAAGATTCCGCAACCCATACGCTATTCGGAATTTCTACGAGCAAGCTATGTCTTATCCTAGAATACTTAACGAAAACCCTCCTATATACATCTATGAAGCTTTCATCAAGAGCGAATCCCGAACGTATAAGAGAATCGATCATACGCTTCTCCTGTATATGTTCTACAGGCTCCACGTATACCAAGGTACCTATTAGATCGAAGAGTATAGCTTCTATATCAAACACCAAATCGGACATAACAAATTCAAACCTCTACCTATAAACGGCTATAGCACTCCATTATAGATGAAGCGAATAACACGCCTTTAAGGAACGATTCTCTAGTCGTATACTCGTTTGGAGCATGGGCGTTAGATAACGGCGGAGCACATCCAGTCCATACAGAATTTAAACCTAGACGCTTAGTGAATAGATAGTCTGGACCAGATCCTGGAGAGTTGGGATAGATCTGCGGCTTTAAACCATAGACCTCTGATGCTGCGGATGCTACCGCTCCGACTATCGGAGCGGAAGGTGGTGTCTTAGATGGTTCTAAGAAATTTAAAGCCTCCACCTCTATATCTTCGAACCCTTTAGCTTTTAGATGCTTCTTAAGATTCTCAAGAAGCCTATACGGGTTCTGATCGTATACGAGCCTGAAATCTAGTTTAACATAGGCTTCCTTAGGTAGAACCGTCTTCACACCTAAACCGGTATAGCCTGAATTGAAGCCAGCAATATTACATGTAGGCTGGAATAGAAGCTTCTTCAAAGCATCTATACCTTCGACACCGCTTAGGAATCGATCCACCTTGAAATGCTTTTTTAAACCTGTTAGCAGCGTCTCGTAATCGATACCTTCGACGAGTTTGATATCCTCCTCCATGGGTACGCGTACATCATCATACCATCCATCTACGAGGATCGATCCATCAGGGGATCTTAGAGAGAATAAAGCTTGTATAAGCCTCCAAGCAGGGTTATCTATCAACGGTGCTAGAGATGAATGCGCATCGACGCTAGCAGTCTTACATCTAAGCTCTACGTAGAGCATACCTTTAAGCCCAAGCCATAGTTCAGGTCTACCTTTAGGATCGAGACCCCCATCGAAGCATACTGCCGCATCTGCTTTAAGCCTACTCCTATACATCTCGATGTATCTAGGTAGGTTGGGGCTGCCTATCTCCTCCTCTCCTTCGAATAATACTTTAAGGTTTACAGGTAGATCGAAGCCCAGCCTAGAATACGATTCTACAGCTTTGATTATAGCCATCACGTTGGATTTACTATCGGCAGCTCCTCTAGCTATTATCCTACCATCGCTTTCCACGGCTTCGAACGGGGGTGAAGTCCATTCTTCTAGAGGTTCTGGAGGCTGGACATCGTAATGCCCATACATCAGCAGGGTTTTAGGAGAACTTGAACGTACCTCTCCGTAGATTACCGGGTTAGCGTCGCCGACCTTCCACATCTCAACACTAAACCCTGCATTCTTCATGAAATCTCTAAGCATGTGCGCGCATGCATCGATACCTTCACCTCTAGCTGAGATACTAGGCTGCTTGAGGACTGCCTTCAAATCTTCTACGTAATCTCCACCGACTTTAGATAGTAGTTTCTCTATCTCGGCTAGCTTCATAGCACTTCAGATAAACTAATTTACAAGTACTCTTAAGATTTACGATCAGGAGATGTTCTTAGCTTTCATAGTAGGTTCAGCGGGATCTGGAAAGAGTATGCTAACCTCAGCTTTAGCAGAGTATCTACTAGAGAAGGAGCAGGATGTATGTACGGTGAACCTTGATCCAGGCGTGTTGAATCTACCGTACAACCCCGATATAGATGTGAGAGCCTACATATCGGTCGAGGATATACAGGAGGAGTATGGGCTAGGACCGAACGGTGCTCTCGTGATGGCTTCAGACCTCGTAGCGAACTATATAGAGGATCTTAGGGATGAGATAGAGGATACGGGTGCAGAGTATATATTGGTCGATACGCCGGGTCAGCTGGAATTGTTCGCCTTCCGTGCAAGCGGTCCGTTCATAGTTAGAGAGATATCTAGGAATCCTAAAGCTATAGTATACCTTATAGACGCTCCCTTCTCAGCGAATCCTCTAAACTTCGTATCGAACCTATACCTATCGGTCGCGGTATACACGAGGATACTTGAACCTCAAATCTATGTTCTCAGTAAAGCAGATCTAGTGGATGAGGATACTAGGGAGAAGATTCTAGATTGGTTCGAAGATTTCGATATACTAGAAGCAGATGTTGAAGAGGCGATCAAAGATGAAGGGCTTTTTATGGCTAGGAGTATAGTTGAAGGATTGAAGAGTTTAGATATTTTCTCAGAGCTTATACCTGTATCCGCTAAGACCGGTGAGGGATTACCGCTATTATCGGCAGCTTTAACAAGGGTATTCACAGGCGGAGAGGAGATGCTGGAAGGATAGCATGCCCCGCACTGAAGCTAGAAATCCCTCACGGTAGTTCCATGAGAGGATTCTTCAATGGTTCTTGAATAATTAACTTTAGAAAAAGACAGTTTGTCTATTAGGTAAGTTTAGCGATAATCGGGGCCTCTACTGCCGAGGGAGGTTCATAAGAGATCGTAGATCTCAAGATAGGCTCTTCTGTTAAGGATTAGACTGGTGAGTACCGTTACCCTGAGATTAGAGGGTGAAACGTTACTGGACATTATTAAACGTAGAGGTTAAAAACAATTTGCGTATCAATCGTGAAACTTATATGAAGAAAGAAAAGGATGCTTGATTGTTTACTAAAATATATCATGATATAGTTTCGATTTATATAGATTATGCTTAGAACAGCAAGATCACTTCTAGAAAAATGTTAAAGTCAGAAATAAATCAAAAATATGCTTGGGATGCGAAAGAAGACAATCAGAATAGGCTAAATTTTCCAAATGTAAAGCTTGTAGATATAATACATCTAGCTATTTAGTTATATATATAAACATTTTAAAAGAAAAATTACCTTAGATAGATCGAGAAAAATACTCTTCTCGATATAAAAATCTTAATATTCCTATCACTAAAGCGTCTTGTAGCTATGGTGAAGGAGATAGCAGATGTAAGGGGATGGAGAAATGGTAATTAAGTTCCCTAGAATGCATAGGATAAGCTTTATGATCCTCATGATAATCTAATTTATCAGAGATAATCGGCGATGACTAGAAGGACTAGAAATACCGCTATGCTGGGTTTAGCCGAGGAAGCCGTCTTAATAGTCCTATATAAACTCGGATCTATGGGGAGGATTACTCTATCCCGTATACTTAATTTACCTGAAGGTATAGTGAGAGGTATGATACACCGCATGAGAGACGCTAGATTATTGGAGATCACGAACAGGGGGGTTAAGCTAACCGAGAAGGGTTATGAGCAGTTATCCAACCTCCTAAGTAGGAGATCCATAGAGGGTATCGCCATCCAGGGACATGGATTCTTAGGGTTGAATATGCCATCCGTAATCCTACATATACGTGGGAAGGCTGGAAATATAGGTTTAGGGTTGGAGGAAAGGGATAAAGCTATCGCGACAGGTGCTAAAGCCCTCGTAACTATAAAGTATATGGAGGGACGGCTACAGATACCTGGAGTAGTAGAGGATCTGAAAGGTGAGAACGAAATATATGCACGTATACTTAGAGAACGTTTCAATCTTATGGATGGAGATCTAATCCTCACCGTATTCTCGGATAACGTTTGGAAAGCTCTCATAGCAGCGTTACATGTAGCGGATAATATACCGGCATGAGGATCGTAGCGATATTATGGCAGGATATCCATAGGGTTCATATCGCACCGACCCTGTCTGATAAGAATAACTAACTAAGCCTGTAACGATTAGAGATAAACGTTATACGCAAATATTTATGAGAAATACTCATAAATAGGAGTGAACTTAATTAGCGTAAAAAGCTTTAAGGAGAGGCTTCATGACTGGGTTGGAGAAGCTATTCAATCCTTCGACGATAGCTGTTATAGGAGCATCGCGTATACCTGGCAAGGTAGGGTACGCGATCCTATCGAATATCATATCGTCAGGCTTCAAGGGGGAGGTTTACCCTGTAAACCCTAACGCTACGGAGATTCTAGGTCTTAAATGCTACCCGAGAGTATCGGATGTACCGTCTGATATCGATCTAGCTATTATATCGATCCCAGCTCAGATGGTGGTGGATGTAGCTGAAGAATGCGGTAGGAAAGGTGTGAAATACCTAGTGGTGGTATCGGCTGGGTTTAAAGAGACTGGACCTGAAGGACTGGTTAGGGAGGTGAGGCTTCAAACAGTATGCCGCCGGTATGGTATGAGGATTTTAGGACCCAACTGTCTAGGCTTCATAGATACGTATACACCGTTGAATGCAAGCTTTGCGGCAACACAGCCGTTGAAGGGGTCTATCGCATTCATATCGCAAAGTGGAGCTCTAGCTACGAGTATATTAAACTGGTCTAAATCGGTCGGTGTAGGTTTCAGTAGATTCGTAACACTCGGGAATAGAGCGGATATAGATGAATCGGATGTCATAGAGAGTCTATGTGTGGATCCTAATACGAAGGTTATCCTCCTATACCTAGAGAGCGTATCTAACGGTGATAAGTTTAGGATGATAGCTCGTACGGTCTCATCGGTTAAACCAGTGATAGCCGTTAAAGCCGGTGCATCGCATCATGGAGCTGTAGCCGCATCTCTACATACAGGATCGATAGCTGGAAGTGATTCTGCCTATGAAGCTGTATTCAAGCAGTGTGGGATTGTAAGAGCTAGAAGCTTAGAGGAGTTATTCAACGCTGCACGACTATTCGCATCACAGCCGATACCTAAAAGCTATAGCACAGTCATAGTTACTAACGCTGGTGGACCTGGTATACTAGCTACGGATGCATGCGAACGCTATGGTGTGGAGCTTGAACCTATACCGATAGAGCTTGCTAGAGATCTTAGAGCTAAGCTTCCACCCGCAGCTTCACTCCATAATCCTATCGATATACTTGGAGACGCAGATGCTGAAAGGTATCGTACAACACTTGAGACCATATTAGCTAGAGGGAATGTAGATGCACTCATAGTCATACTTACACCTCAGGCTATGAGTCAACCTAGAGAGACCGCTGAAGTCTTAGCTGAACTCAAAAGTAGATATCCTGATAAAGTCATACTCGCATCGTTCATAGGAGGAGAGGAGATGAGCGAAGCTAAAGCAATACTACGGAAATCAGGTATAGTCGATTTCGATTTCCCAGATGATGCTGCTTCAGCTTTAAGCTTACTCTTCAACTATAAACGTTCGATAGAAAAGTTAAGAAATATACCTGAACCTCAGAAGCTGAAGGATGTAGATAGAGAGTTCGTAGAAACTTTACTATCGAGATTCAAGCTGGAGAGGAGGGTTAACCTTTTAGGCTATGAAGCCTTTCAAATATTATCAGCGTACAATATACCGACGGTATCATGCCGTTTAGCTAGAACACCTGAAGAAGCTGTTAAGATAGCTGAAGAGATAGGCTATCCTGTAGTGGTTAAGGTATCGTCACCTGAGATACTTCATAAGACGGATGTAGGAGGTGTGAAACTTAACCTTAATTCTCCTAGCGAGGTTGCAGATGCATTCGAAGAAGTTGTATCGAACACGAGAAAGTATATGCCTAGAGCGAATATCTACGGAGTCGAAGTATCTAAGATGGTGGCTAGAGGTATGGAGGTCATAGTAGGTATGCATAGAGACCCGCAGTTCGGCCCGCTGATAATGTTCGGTTTAGGAGGGATATATGTGGATTTCATAAGGGATGTAAGTTTCAGGGTGGCACCGCTATCAACCGAAGAAGCATTGGATATGATAAAGGAGACTAGGTCATATACACTTCTAAGAGGTGTAAGAGGGGGAGGGCCATCGGATATAGAATCTTTGGTCGATGTTATAGTTAGGGTTGGGTTGTTATCTACAGAGTTCAGGGAGATAGCCGATATGGATCTAAACCCTATATTCGTATACGAGAAGGGAAAAGGTTGTATAGCTGTGGATGCTAAGATTACCTTATCTATGTGAGGAGGTTAGGTTATGTCTAGATGTAAAGGGCTCTACGTAGTCTCTCCGAGGGATTACTCGGGGAAAACAGCGTTCTGCGTAGGGTTAGCATACACTTTGAGGAATGAAGGGTATAAGATAGGCTATATGAAGCCGATAGGTTTGAGAACCAGTCTATCTAAGGGTGAGTATATGGATGAAGATTCCATCCTTATGAAGGATGTTCTAAGCTTAGAAGATAGTTTAGAGGATATCACACCCTATGTAGCTAGCGATAGAGTTCTAGAAGATATAGCTAAAGGTAAACTTCAAGATGTATGCCTTAGGATAAATGAGGCCTACCGCAAACTCTCTGACGGGAAAGATATAATTATAGTGGAAGCTCCTAGGAATACAGGCTTCAATTATCTTACAGGATTGACTTACAGGTTCATAGCGGAGGTGCTTGGATGTAAAGCTGTGATAATATCCTTATTTGAGTCTGATGTAGATGTAGGATGCATCCTACAGATGCATGAGCATATGAAGCTTGAAGGATTGCAAACGATCGGCGTCGTATTGAACTATGTTCGGAGATATGTGATCGAGAGAGCGAGGGGTATAGCGTCGTCGATACTAAGATCGCACGGGATAGATGTCTTGGGAGTTATACCTAGGAGAGCCGAGCTAGTAGCACCTACGGTGGCAGATATATATGAACGTATAGGCGGGGAGATACTAGTTCACGAAGATAAACTAGACGGTATCGTAGAAGAGATTATGATAGGAGCTATGACCCTTGAATCCGCTCTCTCATTCTTTAGGAGGGCGGTAAATAAAGCTGTTATAACTGGGGGTGATAGAGCCGATATAGCTCTCGCAGCATTAGAGACTGATACATCAGTGCTGATATTGACGGGTAACCTATATCCGGATGTAAGGGTATTAGCTAGGGCTGAAGAGAAAGGTGTCCCTGTCATATTGGTCCCGTACGATACCTACACTACCGTGGAGCTTGTAGGAGAACTCGTGGGTAGGATTAAACCGGGTGATAAGAGAAGGGTGGATATAGCGTATAAACTGTTTAGGGAGAATGTAGATTGGAAGCGTATAGTTGAAGCACTATAAATATTAATATCCCCTTTAGAATCCCTAAAGTTTTCATGATGAATCTTGCTTAAGATAGAATCCATAGCATTATTCTCACGCATAGATCTAGATGATGCCTTAACCGTATCATCTAAGATTAAGGAGATTCTTGAAGATAGGGGGGTGAACGTCCTAGTAGAGGATAAACTATACGAAAGGATCGGAGGTACTAGATGGCATCCGGGGTGTGTATTCGATCTGCTAGTAGCGGTAGGAGGGGATGGAACAATCCTAAGAGCCTTACATAGTACAGGCTTATCTAAACCTATATTCGCTATCAGAGCTGGACTAGTAGGATTCCTAGCGGATTGCGATCTACATGAAGCTTTAGAAGCGGTGGATATGCTATTAGAGGGTAGGTATAGGATGGAATCCTATAAGCTCCTAGAGAACAACGTCGGTCTGCCATACGCCTTAAACGAGGTTAGGGTTGGAGCAACGGATGTTTTAAAGACTGTAGATCTAGAGGTAAGGGTGGAGGGGGAGGTTATAGCTTTAGATAGAGTAGATGCTATACTTGTAGCTACACCGCTAGGTTCTACAGGATATTCTCTAAGCTGTGGAGGATGCATACTGGATCCTAGGGTGGAGGCATTCATACTAACTCCTGTATCACCGTTAACGCCAGGCTTCAAACCGTATGTAGCACCATGGTATTCCACGGTGGAGCTTAGATCTATTAGAGGGGATCTATATGTATCGGTGGACGGGATATCTTCGGTGAAGCTTCCAGAAGGATTCAGCGTGAGGGTGAGAGGATCGGATAAATCAGTAGATTTCGTGAGAGTGAAGGAAGGGTTCATAGAGAGGCTGCGTAGAAGAATTAATCCTAGATTCAGATCCTAAACCTTATACCTTAGTAGAGCGGCAATACCACCGAAACCTTTAAGGAACATCTCTCCCTCTTCTGTTTCTGTAGATATCAATTCTACGTTAACATTGTATCGCTCAGCTAACTCTATAAAATCATCTATGAGATTCTTCTTCTCCTTAATCTTTAAGGATTGATTACCGCATGACGGGCATTTGGATCTGGAAAGCTCAGCTTCGAAAGCGAATAGATCTACCGCCCTAACTGTACGTCTATCCGTATAACTGCAGACACCGCATTCGACGGTAACCCTCATCCTATCTACGCCTTCAGATATTATGAGAGTCTCCACCATCCCGCGTTCCATGAGAGATCTAACTTCATCCTCCCCGTAAGCTGCAAGCCCACCACCCAACGTAGCTTCCTTAAAGAATCTCTGCACGATCCTCTTCTCATCCATATGTCTTACGCCTCTAAGTATATCCACAGATTTACTCGCTACCTCGCGTAGACCTTCCTCACCGGTGTACGCCGTATCTATTACTCCTACCACCTTCTGCTTCAACATGTAGTTGAGGTAATCCTTATCTAGGAATTCGTATTTAGTAGGTCCAGGCCCTGCTACGAGTATACCTTTGATATCACTCCTATCTAGGAATAATTCATCTGCATACTTAGCAACCCTCCTGAAGAATTCGTTAAGCTCCATCTCTCTAAGCCTCTCGAATCTACGTGCAGATTGCCCTCCAGCTCTATGCTTGCCAGGTATACCTGAAGTTATCTCTCTAACCAGCTCTATCCTTCTACCAGAGATTATACCGAAGCTAGCTTCACTCGAATCTAGGATTATGACACCGTAGGATTCCCTCTCCCTGATAATCTCGTATAGAGGGTCTAAGTAGAATGTGGAGGAACATCCATAATAGGATACATTGATAGGCTCTGGGGGTATTATCACATAGTCTTCAAGCCTCTCGCTTCCCTCCCCATCCTGGGGTATAGCTCCGCAGAATACTACAAGGCCATTCTCAGGCGTCTTCTTAAAGTATCTAAGCCTCTGAATCACACGCTCTATAGCAGATTGAACATTCTTCCTAGTCCTATCAGACTTTATATTAGAAGCTGTATTATACTCTTGCCATAAACCATTTATAACCTCATGTATAGGTCTACCTGGAGGTACGTAGAGGCTTATAAGCTCGGTACCTCTACCGACCTTAGATTTAAGCTCTTCTAGAAGCTTCCTAAACCGATAGTTCTCGAGCGAATAAGACTTTATGCTAGCCATACCTAGGATACTCCTCCAACTCGGAGCTAAGCTATAACGACCGCGAGAACGGTAAACGACATAACTTTGCCAAGGATAGTGGCTAAACTATAGCTTATAAACTTTACCGTGTCGTTTCGTATATCCATTCGATGAAGCTTTCAGTATTATAGAATAACTTCAAGATCCTATCAGAGAATACCCATTTGACATCGATTCTCTTACCGAACATATCTTCAAGCCTACTTATCCAACGGTAAACCTCCATCCTTACATCGGCGAAGCTAGGCATACCAGGACTACCAGTATAATACCCTGTGGCCGGATCAAGTATCATTATCCTCCCACCCTCGAAAGGTGTATAGACGGCCATATGATCGGTGACGATTATACATTCAACCCTAATCCTTCCTTGGAAATAAGCTGAAAGCATACTAGCTAACAGGATTGCTTGATCATCGCAATCACCCTCCCTAACAGTTAACGTCTGATTAGGATACTGCCACATATCTGAGATGTATATCGGTGGGAAGCTCGGATCAGAGGGAAGTAGTGGATAGAGACCATCACTCCTATACCTCACATTACCTTTAACCCAATCGAATAGTGATTTCACCTCCATAGATATTTCATTTAGATCGAAGTAGCCGCTCCATCCACCGGTAACCTGTAGCATGAGGCTCCTAACCCTATCATCATAAGGTGTTATGAGAAGTAAATCCTCCCTCTTGGGATGGATAGCATGTATGTTAACCTCATCTATAAGCTTTAAATAATCTCTAACAAATGATTCGAAAACTCCGGTTGATAATCTAGCTTTTAGAGATTCGTAACTCGTTCTTAAAATGCTATATTCCTCAAGCAGCGAAGTATAATCGCGGAATAGATCGCTATACATATGCTTCAACCCCTCGTAATCATCGAGAAGACGGGAAAGATTATTTCTAGTAACGTTGTACTCATCGTATAGGATCCTATAACTCATATTAAGCGAGACGAGAGTCTTCGTAAGCTCTAGGTAATCTGAAGATAGATTCCGATAATCGTATAAGAGGTTTTGATAATCTGAGAGGAGCTTCTCATAGAGATCGGATAACATCGTGTGATTCGATTTCAATTTAAGATAATCCGAAATCATAGACTCATATTCGGATAGGATCGATGCGTATGCAAATCTAAGCTCATCACACTCCATAGACTTAGCTTCATACATACCCTCTAAAACAGAAACCCTATTGTATAGCATGATCGATGAAATAGATAAGATAACGGCTATAATGGAAACAGCGATAGTACTTTTACCCATGATCAACGCCCACACCTAAAACATAGAAAACACTACATAAAATTTAAAGTTTAACATTTCACAGCATACACTAGAAGAAAAACTAATAAACAGATGCCCCTCAGATAAGAACCACTAGATATTGGTAGGTGAAATCGAAGATACCATGCTCCATGAAATCCCCGCCTGCATTAAACCTTTTATACGAAAGTAAGCCTTCGATAGTATTGAGTATAGAAAGCCGGGGTCACCTAGCCTGGTAGGGTGCAGGCCTGCTAAGCCTGTGGCGCATATGCGCCGCGCGGGTTCAAATCCCGCCCCCGGCGTACCTTCTAAATAATCAATCTGAAATCACTCTTCTTCTATTTCTGGGACCTTTCTATTCGCCGATGCTGAAAAGAAGCTTCAAATAAGCCTCTTTTAAGCTACCAGCATTTTTCTTAGATTTCTTAAGTATCCCTAGGTCTAAATATGCCATTTAGATGATTCCCAGTTTATGAGCGGGATTTAAGCTGGGGTTACTCAGTTCTTGGAGAAAATTGGAGGGGTATCCCTACGCTTCACGTTACGACCGTTTAACCTGTTCTCTTAGCACCGCAGTTGGGACATGTAGTCTCTGTAACCGGGAATAGTGTTCCGCAGTATTTGCATGGAGCTACGACTATCTCGCGCACTATCTCCTTCTCTTTAACCACTGGCGGAGCGGCTGGTTGGATTATCTGAAGTTCTACGGTATTACTCGTAGCGTCAGGTCTATTTTCAACAGCGGCTACACCTTTAATCGTCCATGTAACCCTCCTATCAACTCCCTTATATGTCGGCTTCAATGTTATAGGTATGCTTACCTTGAATCGGTAACTATCCGTAAAGCCTTTACTGATATGTGTAGGGCCGCTTAACACGATCTTAGTTGAGTAGAGGGTAGCGGATTGCCAGGTTTCGGTGGGAACCATAACTGGAGACCCTGATCTTCCAACTCTAGCTTCTACATACCGTACAGTTTTAACGGCTTCGACGCATGTGAGCTCGCATCTAATCTCTTCGACGTCAACTTCTTCGTCGGAGGATAACTGTAGCTCACCTTCTAGATTCTCTCCAAGCGCATAGTAGTCCTTACCGAGTTTCAGGGTTAACCTGATCTTAGGCGGTGTAAGCTTCTTCGCGATTCCACCTAGGATCGGCAATCTTACCACTCGCCCCTATACTATACTTGTTAGGGATTTAAAGATTACAAATAATCTTATATACTCAATATGTTTACCTATTAGCTGTATGAGCGGTAACCATAGGTTTAGAAAGTTTGAATACGCCGTCGGAGCTCTCGCGGTTATTGTATCTTCGATAGGGGTAGCTTTTACCGTTTATAGCGTAGGCGTTTTAGCGTTCGATATGGTAGATATCGTATTCTGGGTTTTAGGTCCTCTAGGCGTATATACGGTCCTCTATGCGTTATGGTTTAAGAGGGATCGGTTATTCTATCTATATTGGGGTTTGGTTATGGTAGCTTTAGCTTTATCCTCGGTTACATACCCGTTGGTACATCCGCTGACGATCGTAGGCATACTACTGGTGGTACTAGTCCTTATAGGATTCTCAGCTTACTGGGGGAGGATGAGGTGAGCGTAGAGGAACGTATCGATAAAGTGAAGAGAGAGATAAGCCTTACAGAGAGGATCCTCAGCTACATACCAGGTTATCGAGGGTATAAGGAGAAGGAGGTTAGGAGGGAGAGCGATAGGCTTGTTAGGATGGAGGTTGCGGCTAGGTTGAGGGATGCTAAGAATATTTTGAGGAGGAGCTTATCAAACCCAGCCGTAGCTAGGAAGATTTCGGGTGAAGATTCTTGGAGGATAGATACACTATCATATCGTCTCGATAGGGTTACTCAGCGTATAGATAGGGCTGTAGCAGGCTATGCAGGCTTGTTTGACGCCGTGAAGGTTAAGGAGGATAAGATTGAATCTATAATCGAATACGATCTAGGGTTGATCGAGAAAGCTGAATCGATTAAATCTGATGTAAGATCCTTAACGGCATCAGAGCCTGGGAGCGATGAGTGGAGAAGGATTATAGACGGCTTGATATCTAAGATAGATGAACTCGATTCCCTTATCGATAGGAGAATAGATGTATTGAGAGGGGTGGTAGGATAAATGCCGAAGGTTATCGAATGGATCGGAGCTAGAGAGGGGGATATAGTTTGGAGGTATCCGAGCGAGGAGATAACCTGGGGTGATAACCTTATCGTCCACGAATATGAGGCTGCAGTCTTCTTCAGGGATGGGAAGGCTTATGATGTATTCAGAGCTGGGAGGCATGTACTTACGACAGCGAATCTACCGCTACTCACGGGTATACTATCGAGGGTAGCCGGCTTTGATAGAGTCCCGTTCAGAGCTACAGTTATATTTATATCTTTGAAGCAGTTTCAAGGTAGATTCGGAGCGCAGGGTCAGACTAAAGAGCTTGCACCGCTTAAATTCTATGGAAGCTTCTGGTTCAGAGTGGAGGAGCCTAACCTATTTGTTAACGAGGTTATCGGAGGGCAAAATGCGTACACGACGGATAGGCTTCAAGAATTCCTTAGAGGATACTTCAACGAGAGGCTCATCGATAATTTAAGTCAATACTCGCTAGTAGAAGTCTACGGGAAACTCGATGAAACAAGCCTTCTAGCTAGAAATATATTATACGAGCCGTTCAGAAGGATAGGGTTAGAGCTTATAGACGTTAAATTTGAAGGTATAGATACGACTCCGGAATGGAGGGATAGAATATTCTTCCTAAGAACAGGTGTATCGGCGGATGAAGTCTTAAGGATGCAGACAGTTCAGAAGGCAGCTGAAAGTTTATCCCAAAGCCCAGGTGCAGCTGTCGGAGCAGGAATAGCTATAATACCCCCACTATTCCAGCAGCCTCAACCTCAAACTCAGCCTATGATACAATGCCCTAAATGCGGATACCAGAATCCGCAGACAGCTAGATTCTGTATGAACTGTGGATCACCTATGCAGCCTGGACAGGTATGCCCCAAATGTGGTACGACAAACCCAGCGGGAGCTAAATTCTGTATAAATTGCGGAAGCTCATTACAGCAACAACCTACTAGGAAATGCCCTAAATGCGGAAGCGATATACCATCCGAAGCTAAATTCTGCCTAAACTGCGGGGAGAAACTAGCTTAAGCTCTGCCGAAACCATGTAATGGTTTAAGTTCCATCCATAATCTGGATACGTATACGTAATCCTTAAAACAATGGACTAAGTGTAAATAAGCTACCCTTAAATTTCTAGTAGAAGAGAACGATCCTAGAACTCTCTTCTCCGAGAGGGATTAGTTTTACTCAACTTTTCCTCCGGGTTTAATGGCGGACCCGGTGGGATTCGAACCCACGACCGACAGCTTAGGAGGCTGCCGCGCTATCCTGACTGCGCTACGGGTCCTTCCTTCACAGATTTACTTACTCTCCGATAATTTTAACTTTTATCTCCGTAGTATTCCCCCAGCTTTCTCTGCTGCCTTCTTCTCGATGTTAGGATCGATATGCATTTAGCTATATCGATCTTCCTGTATTCTAGCCCGAACTCCTTCAGCTTCATATATGCTTTATAGGTTATCGATGGAGCGGCTAGTATGCCTCTTACCGATCCGTAACTATCGGTAAGCGAGTCCATATAGGTTTTAAGCTGTTCTACGGCTTCTACATCGGCTTTCACTCTTTTAAGCTCTACTACCACCAATCTACCATCCCTATCTAGACCGTATAGATCTATGAACCCAGCCTCCACCGGTTTCTCTATAGATATAGGTTTGAATCCATCCTCTATTAGGCTTGGCTCGGCTAATACCGCTTCCCGTATAGCTTCCTCGCCTATCTCGACTTTGAATCTAGGTTTGATTTCAAGCTTACATACCGCTACTAGTGATATGGATATGAAGCGGGCTGTTACATTCTCGTAGGGTGCTTTCCTAGTAGATGATAGGACTAGATTATCGTCTTCGATGCGGACCTCCAGCTTCGATCCTGGAGGCTGCCAGTTTACAGGTTCTACGCTAGTCGCTGCATGTATGAGCAGGGAGCCGTCTGGTTTAGTTATAACTATACGCGAACCGGATTCTAGGCTTGCAACACCCCTACCCTTATATTCTACGCTGCACTCACCAACTAGGATCATAACCATACCTTCAGCTAGACTTCTCCTGAATAGCTCTACGATATCTTCGAATCTAGGGTTTACGAAAGCCGAAGCCATGCCAGGATTCAACCTAGAGGAGCTTTATCGAAGCTTTCGAGTCTCCTCTAAATATCGCTAACTTTAGGTTTCCTCATAAACCTAATTTTGGCTGTAAGTATCTTCTCACTTCCGAAGAACCACGCAAATATATACAAGATAACGATAGTGAAGATCGATAGGTACGCTATACCTAACGATGGCGTAAGGTAATCCCCGGATATTATCGAGTTTATAGATAGTATAGGGTAGGATAACGGTATAGCGTATACCATAATCCTTAAGGCGATTGGGAGGGAATTTATATCGGCGAAAATCGAAAACATAAAGGGTATTACTAAAGGTATGAATACTAAACCTAGGAGGCTTTGAGCACTTCGAACATCATCTGCTAGAGCTGATAAGCCTATAGCTATCGAGAGGAACGCTATAAGCGATAAGACTAGTAGAATACCCATAATTATGTAGCCTTGGAGCGGTATCTCCATTATCTTGATAGATTCCATTGGTAAATCCAACCCTACCAGCTCTTCTACAGGGATAAGTGAGAAGGAGCCTATGTATATAGCGAAGCCAGAGAGATACGAGATCGAACCTATGATAGCTATCAGTATCGATCCCGCAAGCTTACCCATGAGGATGTATATACGTTTAACAGGTAATGTGAGTAGAACCTCTAGCGTCTTACCCTCCTTCTCCTTAGCCATGCTAGTGGCTGCTATCTGCATAGCTACCACCACCACCATGAACATCGAGAATGGAAGCATAAGGCTTTGACCGAAGAGCCTCTGAAATACCGCTGCCGGTGGAATCTTTATGATAGACCCGCGTAGAACAGTATATTCATCTAAGCTTATAGGATCCAATACGAAACTCGGGTCGATGCTAGGTGCTATCCTCCGTAGTAGATCGTATACTAGTATATGCTCGTAGCTTACGATGTATGCTTGGATAGCTGACGACGGTATCGTTGATGATAGAGAGAAGCCTTCGATAGCAGAGTATACTTGAAGCCTAGCTTTAACGCCTAAAGTTATATTCTCGCTGAATCCGCTGGGTATAACTAAGAGAAGCTTTAGATTCCTCGACGCAGCTTCGACTATTGCTTCATCTATACTCCTAGAATCTACGGTGTAGATCGATGCATTCGTAAATCTCAACATATCGATGAGAACTGATGAATATACACTTTTATCTAGATCTAATACGGCTAAGGATACCCTCCCGGCTGCAGCCTCCCTAACGGATGAGAAGGCTGTTGAGAGGATAACGCCCATTATACCTAGCATCAGTATGGGAGCTAGTATTATACCTAGAAGAATTTGAGGCTCCCTCAACAAGTCTTTGAACTCCTTAACCACAAGGGCTTTAAGAGGATTCATATCAACCCAACCGCTTTAAGGAAGACCTCCTCCATATTGCTGGACGCATATCTATCCTTCAACGATCTAGGTGAATCTTCATCCACACCTCTACCCTTATGTATGAGTAGTACGCGATCGCATAGATATTCTATCTCAAGCATATTGTGACTTGAGATAAGTACGGTTAACCCGTATTCATCGACATACCTCCGTATACATCTCCTTACATAGTGTGCATGATACACATCTAAACCGCTTGTAGGTTCATCGAGGATAGCCAGCTTAGGTTTAACCATCAGGGTCCTAGCAACTTGAAGTCTACGAAGCATACCCTTACTATAGCTTTTAACCCTATCCCTAATCCTAGAGCCTAAACCGGATACCTCGAGAGCTTCATCGATCATAGCCTTAGCTTCATCCTCGTTTCTAGCGTATAAGCTTGCTACGAAGCTTAGATACTCGTAGCCTGTAAGGTTACCGTACACGCCAGCTTCCTCCGGTAGATAGCTTATGATACGTCTAACCTCCTCGGCTTGGTCTACTACATCAAATCCTAAAACTTTAACAAGACCGGAGGTAGGCTTAAGCAGAGTAGCTATTATCCTTAGGGTGGTAGTCTTACCAGCTCCATTAGGACCTATTAAACCGTAGATCTCACCAGGTTCAACCGTGAACGTTAAACCATCTAAAGCTACCGTACCATCATCGTAAATCTTCACTAAATCTGATACTTCTATAGCTTTCAATCCATAGTAAAACATGGGTAATCGGTACTATATAAACTAAGATTACGATATCTCGATGATATACCGGTAGCTAACAGGGGGATACGATCGATATATGGGGCCGGCCGGATTTGAACCGGCGACCACGCGGGCCCAAGCCGCGTATCCTGACCTAGCTGGACTACGGCCCCTCTCCTAGGATCTACTACTCGAGAGATCAAGATAAATATTTAACGTAGATTGTAGCAGCTATATCTAGGGTGTTAAGGGTTATGCGTGTTAGGTGGCTTAGTCATGCATGCTTCGAGATTTCTAACGGAAAGACCGTACTAATAGATCCATACTTCAAAGGTAATAGGCTTGCACCTAAGTATGAAGGTAGACCAGATATAGTACTTCTCACACATGAGCATTTCGATCATGCAGATACGGATTTCCTCTCTAAGGTTAAGCCTAAGATTATAGTCGGGCCTCCATCGGTTAGCTATCCTGGTGTTAGGGTTATTCGATCCGGTGAGGTTATGGATCTAAACGGTGTGAAAGTTACTGCTTTGAATGCTAGCCATCCTCAGAGTAGATATCCTATAGCGTACCTAGTAGAGTATGGTAGCGTGAGGCTGCTCCACCTCGGTGATACGTATCTAGATGCTGTAAAACCGTTAAGCGTAGAGGTGGATTTAGCTTTGATACCTATAGGTGGAACGTACACTATGAATGTTGATGAAGCCGTCGAAGCTCTAGATAGGATTAAACCTAAGCTTACGATACCTATGCACTTCAATACATTCCCAGAGATAAAAGCGGATCCAGAATCGTTTAGAAGAAAAGCTGAGGCTAGAGGTTACAGGGTTAAAGTGCTATCCATAGGTGAGTCTATAGAAATCTAGGCGACGACCTCATCTATAGTTTAAATAGACGCTTAGCGTTCCCTGCAAGCAGGGATACTGCTATCTCCTCGGCTAGATCCTTTGTATAGAAGCCTTTATCGACCATATAGTTTAAGACTTCAGCTATCATCTTCCGTGTAAGAGCTGCTTTTCCATAGATCCATTCCAGTACGTACGCATCGCTGAAGAACCCACATATCTTACCCATAGGTATAAGCTGTAAACGCTCTAGTAGATGTTGCATTATGCTTTCAGGGAAGAAGCAGTACCACCAATACCCTGTGAGATAGACGTTCGGATAGTTTTTAGCTATAACCGTAAGCTCATGGGATTGAAACCTATACGCTGAGATGAGGTGGAAATCTACATCCCTATAATGATGGAAGAATCTACATAGCGATAGCAGACCTTTCTGTCTGAAGCATACAGCTAGATCCGGAGGTGAAGCTCCAGGTAGATCCCTCACAACCCCGATCATTATCTGTATCGGAAGCCTGTATTCACGGCATAAATCTAGTACGGCTGATAGAGCCGCAGATCTTAGATGAACCCTCTCCACACCTGATAGAGGTCTATCTGAGTAAAGCTTAGCGTAAGCTTCATCTGCCAGAGCCTCATGTGCTAGCCTATAGGTTTCGAAGCTTTGGAAGGATATAGCGGCTGTTACAGCCATCCCATCGAACGCTTTAAACCTATCTGCGAGAAGCTCTTTAAACCTCTCTAAATCCGACGCTGAGCTTCCAGATATCTTCTCGAGCTGATCTATGGATTCCTTAGATAAGCCTCCTACGAGCGGGTCAAGTCTAAGCGAAGCTACATACATCCTTCTATCGAATTCAGGTTTAACCTCTACTAACGGGTTTATCGTTAGAAATATCCTATCCACCCTCGATTTCTCCCAAACCTTACGAGCCCAGGTCGGATCGGAGGATCTTGAAACCATATCCTCTCTAAGCTCAGCCCAGCCGCTTGGTTCAAGATCTGAATCGAAACCATATAGATCGGATAATATACGTTTGAGACACCAGTATGTAGCCGTATTTCTTATAAGCTTGAAGTATCCGATGAGATCCCCTACCGGATCCCTACTCCTAGCTCGAATATCCTCGACGGGTATCCCTACAGATCTAAGCTCGGTAGCTATATAGTGGTAGAGCAATATCTGAGATGGATCTGAAGCTGTAGGATTCCTGAAGTCTATATGAGTATGCACATCTACTAGAGGCATCCCACCGACTATATCATCTAAGCTCAAACCGCGAACACACCTCTTAAAGGTAAAATCGCATCGACTATATAGATTAAGCTTTCCTGAAATACATCGACCGTAGTCTTCCTAGCTAGGTTAAGCAACCTATGGATAGTGATATACGGAATTATATTATTCTCCTAAATCGTGTACATCATCATCCGACTATCCGACGGTTAAGATAGATATAGAGGTATAGCCGTCTTTTATAGCGATCAATCTTGAGTATAGGTTGGTATCGCGTATGCACCATAGCATACTATTATATACCAAGTTTAAGGAGGCGAGGGTAAGCTGACGATAGAGATAGATGATGCTGGATGGGGTGATCCCGTAGGGGGATGCGTTATAGTTTTGAGGAGGATTGAAACAGGGGAGAAGTATATAGGTGAAATCCCGTTACGACTGTTTCAGGAAGATGAATTTAAGCGTAGAAGCTATTTGGATGAAGCTTATAGGATAGCCGCAGCCGGGTTGAACGTATTAAGAGCTTCGAAGCATGAGTTGATAAGAGTTTGTAGAGGCTACGTGCTATCTAAGGTTAGAGCTAGACTTAGAGAAGATGGATATAGGGTTGAATCTTCGAAGATAACAGGCGAAACGCAGATTATAGCTGAAGAAGCATACCTTAAAACGTTAGAGAGGTATGGAGTAGATCTGTCTAAGCTTACATTAACCTCAGGATCTACGAGGTTCCATAAGCTTATCGAATGGGTATTAGAGGATCCATTTACACGTGTTAGATACGCAAAGACTGGATGGAAGGCTTTAAGGGATAAATGGTTGAAGGGATATCTATAGTATCTTCGATCCCGGTGGAACAGGCTCGAAGGTTGTAAGCCATATAGGTTTATTATCGATCATCGCGGCTAGAGCCATACCTCTAGATTCGACACCAGCAATCTTCTTAGGCTCCAAGTTTACGAGTATTATTAGAAGCTTACCTTTAAACCATTCAGGGTTGTAGTATTCCCCTCCACCAGCTACGATCGTACGAATCTCTCCTCCGCCGATATCCACCTTAAGTTTAATTATCCTACTCCTACCGGGGATTCTCTCGGCGTCGATAACGTATCCAACCCTTATATCCAGTTTATTAAAATCCTCTATAGATACTACACCCATATTATCCACACCTAAAAGCCAATTTTCAAGCTGCAGTCAGGATTTAAGCATTATTATGCCTAACGTCGACTGGCTAGTTAGAAGAATATGGTTGTAGAGACGGATGAACATGGACAGCAGATACGATGAGATTTATACATCACATCTAGACCTAAACCAAAACATTTTTATCTAGCGTTATGATGTTATCTTCTTCCTCGTTGGGGGGATCATTTATCGTGGGGTGTTATTTTATCGAAGACTTCTAACGAGCCTTTAAGGTTTCTAGATACTACGCTTAGGGATGGTGAGCAAACCCCTGGCGTCTCTTTGAAACCAGAGGAGAAACTTAAGATAGCGTTAGCGTTGGATGAGCTTAACGTAGATGTCATAGAAGTAGGATTCCCAGCTGCATCTGAAGGCGAATTTTCAGCAGCTAAGATGATAGCTGATCAAGGATTGAAAGCAGAAGTATGCGGTATGGGTAGGGGTGTAATCGCAGATATAGATTCTGTAGCTAAAGCTGGGTGTAAGAGCATCCATCTAGTAATACCTTCATCGGATCTACATATCAGGTATAAGCTTGGTAAAAGTAGGGAAGATGTCTTATCTATAGTGGAGAAGTGTGTAAGGTATGCTAAAAGCTACGGTTTGATAGTCGAGCTTTCGGCTGAAGATGCTAGTAGGAGTGATGAAGCATTCCTAGAGGAATTCTTCAGGAAGGGTGTTAATAACGGAGCGGATAGGCTATGTATCTGCGATACTGTCGGCGTATTGACACCTAGTAAAGCGTATAAGCTATTCTCAAATATCGCTGGGAGATTCCCTGAGAAGATCGTAAGCGTTCATTGTCATGATGATTTCGGTTTAGCCGTCGCTAATAGTATCGCAGCTGTGGAGGCTGGTGCTAGGCAGGTTCATGCAACGGTGAACGGTCTAGGTGAGAGAGCTGGAAACGCAGCACTAGAAGAAATAGCAGTAACACTAAAAATACTATACGGATACGAGGTAAAGCTGAATCTAGCTAAGATATACGAGGTATCCCAGCTTGTATCAAGGATTACCGGTGTATCGATACCTCCGAATAAAGCTATAGTAGGGGATAACGCCTTCACACATGAATCAGGTATACATACGCATGGCATACTTAAGAATCCGTTAACCTATGAGCCTATACCCCCAGAGATTGTAGGTAGGCGTAGGAGGCTTGTAGCCGGTAAGCATGCAGGTAGACATGGGATAGAAGCTATATTGAAGGATATGGGGTTAAACCCGACTAAGGAGCAGCTTGAAGAAATATTCCAGCGGGTTAAAACTATGGGTGATAAAGGTAGGAAGGTTACAGATACTGATCTAAGGGTTATAGCTGAAAACGTTATGGGTATACCTAAGGCTAGATTCGTAACACTCGAAGAGCTAGTAGTCGTTACAGGCGATAAGATCACGCCTACAGCTTCTATTAAGCTTAGGTTTAAGGATAGGGTTGTTCAAGCCGCTGCGATAGGCGTAGGTCCTGTGGATGCAGCTATGAACGCTGCTAAAGCTGCTCTAAACTTACTCGAACCTATAAAACTGGATAGGTATGAAGTTGAAGCGATCAGCGGTGGAACCGATGCTATAGTAGAGGTATCGGTCGTACTTAGTAAGGGTGATAGAACCGTTACGTCCTACAGCGCTCGTGAGGATATAGTTATCGCGAGTATAGAGGCGTTATTAGAGGGAGCTAACCTTCTACTGGGAGGTGTAGGTAATGGCTAGGATGACAGGCGCTAAAGCTCTGATAGAATCTTTTAAGAGAGAGGGGGTGAAGGTGATATTCGGTCTACCTGGAGGAGCTATACTACCAGTCTACGATGCACTATACGATGAAGCGGATCTAAGACATATCCTAGTTAGGCATGAGCAGTGCGCCGCCCATATGGCTGATGGATATGCTAGAGCTAGCGGTAGGGTTGGAGTCTGTATGGCTACATCAGGTCCAGGTGCGACTAACCTGACGACAGGTATAGCTACCGCGTACATGGATTCCTCACCCGTGTTAGCTATTACAGGACAGGTTCCTACGAGTATGATAGGTAGAGATGCATTCCAAGAAGCAGATATAGTAGGTATAATGACACCTATAACGAAGCATTGCTTCCAGCCTAGAAGCGCAGGGGATATACCTAGGATCGTTAAGGAGGCTTTCTACATAGCGTCCACTGGTAGACCTGGACCGGTTCTTATAGATTTACCTAGAGATGTTCAGCAGATGGAAGCCGATATGGAGTTCCCTGAGAGCGTGAAGCTTTTAGGATATAATCCTAAGCTGGATCCTCATCCGTTGCAGGTTAAGAGAGCGGTTAAACTCCTCATAGAAGCTGAGAGGCCATTCATCTTAGCTGGTGGAGGCGTAAAGCTATCTGGAGCGTATATGGAGCTGATAGCTTTAGCAGAGCTCTTACAGGCACCTATAGGTACGACTCTTATGGGTAAAGGCTCGGTACCTGAGGATCACCCACTCTGCATCGGGGGGGTTGGTATGCATGGGGGGGTAGCTAACAAGGTTATATGCGAATCGGATGTGATACTTGCTGTGGGTGTTAGATTCTCGGACAGAACTACAGGTAGATTCGATAGCTTCTGCCCTGAAGCCAAGATAATACACATAGATATAGATTCAGCCGAGATTAACAAGAATATCAGGGTTCACATACCTATCGTAGCTGATGCTAAGAGAGCTTTGAAAGCCATATACGACGAGATAGTTAGCTACGCATCTAAACCTAATGTTCGTAGATCTGAATGGATCAAACGTGTAAACGAGTTGGTAGAAGCGGCTAAGGAATACTTAGAGTACGAGGACGGGAAGCTTACAGCTCCAGCTGTGATACGTGAGATGAGGAATCTTATGCCGCGTAACTCCATACTGGTGACAGAGGTCGGGCAGAATCAGATGTGGGCATACCTACACTTCAAGGCGCTCATGCCGGGTGGGTATATAACGTCGGGAGGCTTAGGGACGATGGGATTCGGCTTCCCAGCGGCGTTAGGAGCGAAGATTGCTAGACCAGATTTACCAGTCGTAGATCTAGCTGGGGATGGAAGCTTCCTTATGACCGAGCAGGATCTAGCTACATCGGTAACTGAGGATATACCTGTAACAGTTGTAGTGTTAAATAACGGTGTGCTAGGTATGGTAGCGCAATGGCAAAGGTTATTCTACCGTAGGAGGTATAGCCATGTACATCTTGGTAGGATACCTGATTTCGTGAAGCTCGCAGAAGCATACGGTGCGGATGGGGTTAGAGTAGAGAGTTTAAGCGATTTCAAGGAGGCTTTCGCTAAAGCTTTGAAGAACGATGTTACGACCGTGATAGATGTACTCATAGATCCCGAGGAGGATGTGCTACCGATGATACCTCCTGGAGGATCTTTGAAGGATATGATGTGGAGGAGATAGGAGGGCTATGGGCGAGCATATAATAGCCGCAATAGTGGAGCATAAGCCTGGGGTTCTATTCAAGATAGCGAATCTCATCAGGCGTAGAGGCTTCAACATTTCGAGTATATCTGTAGGTGCTACGGAGAATCCTGATTTAGCAAGGATAACCATGGTCGTAGAAGGGGATGAAGCGACGATGGAGCAAGTAGCTAAACAGCTGCAGAAGATCGTGGAAGTCGTTAAGATATCTAAGCTCAACCCATCGGAGAGCGTGATTAGAGAGCTATTATTAGTTAAAGTCCATGTAGCGGATTCTAGAGCTAGAAGCGATATACTAGGTTATACCCAGATATTCCGTGGGAGAATTATCGACGTAGTCCCGGATAGTATGATAGTAGAGGTTACTGGTGGACCCAATAAGATAAACGCTTTCATAGAGCTTATGAAGCAGTATGGGATAAAGGAGCTAGCTAGAACAGGGATAACCGCGTTAGCTAGAGGGGAGAAGATCTAGGGGCTGCTAAAGGCTCTACATATATACTTTTATTTATCTTCTAAGCGGCGATATAGTTGAGCGGAGGGTGAAACATATGTTCTATACGTCAGTCTGCGTGAAAGATTTAGAGTTGATTTCTAGATTCCCGTGGAAGATCGGGATAGTAGGGTTTATGGTTTATCCAGAACTTCAGAAGACGAATAGGGGTGTCGCAGAGAAGCTGAAACCTATACTTGAAGATCGATTCTTCGACCTCGTAGAGCTCTACGATGTAAGCGATGATGATTGGAGAATCCTAGAGGATTATAGGCATAGAGTGGATTTTGCCGTAGGGGTTCAACCAGATATACTTGCTAAAGGTGTGAATCCATCATCTGTAGATGAATCCGAGAGGGGTAGAGCTTTAGAGGTTTTGAAAGATAGGGTGAGGGTAGCTGGTGAGAGAGGTATTAAATATTTAGCTCTATGCTCCGGACCCTATCCAAGCGAGGATTTAATCGATAAGTCTATGGGAGCTCTGGCAGATACCTTAGCAGAGCTCGCATCCTATGCGTCGAAATATGGCATAACCATATTACTGGAGAGCTTTGATACTAGATGGGATAGGAAACGATTGATAGGAAGCTTGAGGGATGCAGCAGACGTCTTAAGAAAAGTTAGGGGTAGATGTAGTAATGTAGCGTTGCTATGGGATCTAAGCCACGGTCCACTCCTCGATGAGAAGCCTGAAATGCTGAGGGAGTATAGCGATCTCATAGGTCATATCCATATAGGCTGCGCTAAAAACTTAGATGGAAAGCTGTACGATACGCATCCAGGATTCTATAGACCAGGATCCATAAACGATGAGCAAGATGTAGCTAAGCTGCTGGAAGTTCTATATGGTATAGGTTATAATGGTGCTATAAGCTTCGAAGTGAGGCCTGAGGCGGGGCAGGATCCAAGGGAGGTTGTGGCTACGGCTAAATCGGTATTGGTGAGAGCATATCAGATTTTCATGGAGAAAAAACTAAGTTGAGATGGTGAGTTATGCTTAGAATCTATAGGGATGAGGATATATCTTTAGATTCCATTAGGGACCAGTTGATAGCTATCATAGGCTATGGGAGTCAGGGTAGAGCTCAAGCTCTAAACTTTAGAGATAGCGGGTTAAAAGTAGTAGTGGGTGTTAGACCTGGAGGTGGATCTTGGAAGCTAGCTTCCGAAGATGGGTTCGAAGTATACCCGATAGCTGAGGCATGTAGGAAGGCGGATATTATACATATACTGATACCGGATATGGTTCAACCCGAGGTTTACAGAGAGCATATAGAAGGGGAGCTTAAACCTGGGAAGACCCTAGGATTCGCCCACGGATTCAACATACACTTCAGACAGATAATCCCACCAGATTACGTGGATGTAGTTATGGTTGCGCCTAAAGCTCCAGGACCCAAGGTTCGTGAATTATATGTTAAAGGGTTTGGTACACCTGCGCTGGTAGCAGTGCATCAAGACTATACCGGAGAAGCCTGGGATAAGGTTTTAGCTATGGCTAAAGCTTTAGGATGCACTAGAGCGGGCGTCATAGAAACTACGTTCAAGGATGAAACCGAAAGCGATCTTATAGGTGAGCAGACGGTCCTTGTAGGAGGCCTCATAGAGCTTATAAAAAGTGGATTCGAAGTCTTAGTCGAAGCAGGCTACCCAGAAGAGTTAGCTTACTTCGAAGCGTGCAACGAAGCTAAGCTTATAATCGATCTAATATACGAGGGAGGCTTCACGAAAATGCTTAAAAGCGTATCGGATACAGCTAAGCATGGAGGTTTAACTGTAGGGCCGAAGATTATAGATCAGCATGTCAAGGAGAATATGCGTAGAGCAGTCGAGTATGTGAAGAGCGGGAAGTATGCAGAGGAATGGATTAGAGAGTATAAGTCAGGTATGCCTACCCTTAAGAAGCTACTATCAGAGATAGAGAATCACCCGATCGAGGTAGTCGGTAGAAGGATACGTAGAATGTCAGGTTTAGAAGAGTGAGGCTATCCATACTATACTTCTATCCTTGATAATTTATCTAGAGCATCTCTGAGCATGCTCCATGCCCGTTCATCGATTAAGCTTAGAAGCCTAACATATTCGATGAAACTAACTTTACATTCTCCATAGTATGGATTCGACTCCTGTATCTCCTTTACCACGTCAAGTATCCTCCTAAACCTTCTAAGCATTCTTAAAGTATGGGTTAGAGATGCTGTAGAATACCTAGATATATCCTCAGGCTTAACATATTCTATCAACGTTAAGGCTAGAGCCATATATGAGAGATGGTGGATACACTGTATAACAGACATTATACGATCATGCTCTTCGACAGTAGAGAGTATCACGTTTAGCCCTGCGTTCCTCAGTACCAATATAAATCTATCTAGGGATAGCTTGGAGCATCTAACGGGTATAACGACTACTTTAAGTTTAGGAGACCTCCTAACAGATGGACCGAAGAGTGGATGCAGACTTATATAGTCGATGTGGTCTGGCAGTACCTTAAGAACTTTCGGTACAATGTATGTCTTCACGGATGATATATCGGCGATGATGGACCCAGCCTTCAACTCCTGAGATATCTTCGACACGGTATCTACGACGAACCGCTGCGGGACGGCGACTACGCATATATCGGCACACGCTGTAGATTCGTATCCACCCCAATCGACACCTATACGTTTAGCGATAAGCTTTGCCCTATCTACATCCCTACTCACGAGTATAAGTCGGTGTACGCTAGCTTTAAGTAAACGCGAGAGGAGACGCCCCATCCCCCCGGAGCCTACTACAGTTAGGGTCAACCTATCTTCCTGTATGAGCCTAGAATCTTCAGGAATAGAGCCTTCCCCCTCAAATCCTCTATAGCCTGCCTGCAAACTTCATCCTCCCTATGACCTTCGAAATCTAGGTAGAACAGATATTCCCAAGGCCTGCTTTTAATCGGGCGGGACTCTATCTTAGTCAAATTTATCCCTTTCTCGGCGAAGACTGATAGAGCTCTGTATAGAGCTCCGGGTTTATGAGGAGTGGAGAATATTATCGAAGTCTTACAACCTTCGGCGCAAGGTGAATCCTCCCATCCTAGGAGGAAGAATCTCGTATAGTTATCTCGATAATCCTCTATACCCCTAGCTATTATCTCCCCACCGTATAGCCTAGCTGCAAGCTCCGAACCTATGGAAGCCGTATACTCGCTCTCTAAGGATACCTTAACAGCTTGACTAGTACTCGAAGCTTCGCGGATTTCCACACCCTTCAACACCCTCGCTATGAAGTTCCTACACTGACTTATAGCTTGAGGATGACTAATAAGTACCTTAATATCATCTAGTTTAAGCCCCGGCCTGCCTATAAGGTTGAGTCTTACCCTATGTTCGAGTTCCCCGCATATCTTAAGCTTGGTTTCGAATAATAGATCTAGAGTTTCGTTCACACTACCTTCGATAGAGTTTTCGACAGGAACTACGCAGTAATCCACTTCACCCTCCTCAACAGCTCTGAATAGATCCCTTATAGATGGGTACTCCCTAAACTCGATACACTCTTCCATCGGGAAGAATCTCCGAGCAGCTTCTTCGCTGAAGCTTCCCCTAGGACCGAGGAAAGCTACCTTTATGGGAGTTTGAATGGATCGACATAGATCTATAATCCTACGGTAGATATCCGCTACTAAATCCGGGTTTAAACCAAGCTTTACCGATTCAGCTCTAATATTTGATAAAACCTTCCACTCTCTATCTAGATCTACGATACTTAACTTCGTTTCACGTTTAATCCCACCTATAGCTCTAGCTATCGATACCCTCCTAGCTAGAAGCTCGACTATACGTTTATCGAGTTCATCTATCTCTCTACGTAGCTCTTCGATATTCATCTCCAACCACCGTCGGTATTAACCCTTGATTCAGACAGTGATCCGCTATGACGAAGGCTAGGCAAGCTTCCACGACTGGGAGTGCTCTTATACCTATGCACGGGTCATACCTACCCCATGCTTCCACGTAGTCGTCGGTCATCGTTTTAAGGTTAACCGTTCCAACCCTCTTGCCTATCGTGGATGGAGGTTTGAAGGATACCCGGACATGTATCGGGCTGCCGGTGGATAAACCTCCGATGATACCCCCGCAATTGTTACTCTTCTGTGAAACCTTACCATCTACGATAGTATATGGATCTATGAATTCAGATCCTTTCATAGAAGCAGCTTCAAACCCTAGACCGATACTTAAAGCTTTCACCCCTGGTATAGCGAACATTATGGATGCTATATCGACGTCGAGACCGTGAAACACAGGATCGCCTAAACCTAGTGGTACGTTGAAAGCGAAAGCTTCGATCATACTACCTATGCTATCGCCATCCTCTATCGAACGCTTCAACACCTCCTCCATATCGGCTACTAACTCGGGTATAGCGCATCTTACAGGGTTCTCGTATACCCTACGTAGCTCGTCTATTGTCGGAAGCCTACTAGAAGCCACCCATCCCAACCGGCAGACATGACCGTAAACCTCTATACCTAAGATGCTGAGGAGCTTCTTAGCTACAGCCCCAGCTGCTACGAACGATACAGTAATCCTACCGGAGAATCTTCCACCACCCCTATAATCGTTGAATCCACCGTACCTTATGTATGCAGGGTAATCTGCATGGCCAGGTCTAGGTTTAAACCTGAAAACTTCGTATGGCCTTGAATCTACATCTTTATTACCCACTAATATGCATATAGGTGCACCAGTTGTGTATCCATCCAGAACACCTGAAACTATCCTAGCTCTATCAGGTTCGGCTCTACTCGTAGAGTACGGCGTAGATCCAGGTCTACGTTTATCAAGCTCCCTCTGTATATCCTCCTCATCCAGCCTTAGGCCTGCTGGACAGCCATCTACCACGACGCCTATAAGCTCACCATGACTTTCGCCGAAGCATGTTAACACTAGTCGCCTACCGAAGCTATTAGCCGACAAAGCTGAATTTCCCTCCTATAGCTTCTAGATCGGATAGAAACTTAGGATAGGATTTGGATACACAGTCGAACCCATCCACGACTACACCTCTACGACTACCTAAACCAAGTACTGCAAGCATCATAGCGATCCTATGATCCCCCCAAGAATATGTGTAGCCACCATCCACGCGCCCAGATCCATGGATCGATATAGTATCCTCATTCACATCTACCTTGACACCTATACGCGTAAGCTCTGATGAGATAGCTTTCAACCTATCGGATTCCTTAAACCTCAATCTCCTACACCCCTTAATCCTAGACACACCTTTACAGAAGCATGCTAAAGACGCAAGCGGAGGAGCTAAATCGGGTGAATCCCTCACATCAACTTCAAACCCGTTCAGCGTATCACCGCAACTCTCTATCTCGAGATAGCCGTTGCCGAACCTGACATTCACCCCGAGATCTCTAACTATATCGACGATTAATCGATCCGGCTGTATATCTGATTCTACGAGGTCATAAATCCTAACCTTTGATGGAAGTACAGAGCAAGCCACAAGTATGAAGGAGGATGATGAATAATCACCTGGAACCCTGCAGGTAGCCGGGGGGCGATAATTCTGTCCAGCTTCTGCTTCAAAGTACGAGTACCCACTACGCTCAACTTTAACCCCGAACTTCTCCAGCACGGATAGCGTCAGATCGATGTAGCCTTTAGATTCGATTTCACCTATAACCTTCAACGAAGATTTCTTCCTCGCTTTAGGTAGAATGAATAGTAGAGCGGATACATACTGGGAGCTTATACTACCATCGATCCATGTACAGCCTCCAGGTATACCACCGCCGAATACGATTACAGGTGGAAGACCGTTCATACGCGTAGAATATGCCTCTACGCCAAGCCTTCTTAACGCATCTATCAAGGGACCTATGGGCCTCGACCTTAAAGATTCGTCCCCCGTCAACACGGTTATACCTGGAGCAAGTGAAGCTACGGCGGATAGGATACGTATAGCCGTAGCGGATCCGCCGCAATCGATTATAACACTGGGAACCTCCAGATATCCAGTTGATGATATCCTGATAAGACCTTCACCCGATTCAACCTTAGCGCCGAATGCCTCGCATGCTTTAACTACGGCGAGGGCGTCGTCACATATCGATGGGTTCTCCATCACTGTAACCCCCTCTGATAGTAGCGATGCTACGAGATATCTTATCGTATAAGATTTCGAGGGCTGACTATGTATAGATCCCTCCAACCTATCCGTAGCCGTGAATAGAACTTTCAACAATCTAACCCTCCCTGCAGCTGTACGCATATCTACTATTCACGTCTACCACTTTAACTTCACCTTCTAGGTTGAGCCATCTATCTAGTACGCTATCAACCCTATCCTCTTCGACAACCGCAGCTAACGCCGGACCTTTACCAGATGGAGAGGCTGCTAACGCCCCAGCTTCAAGGGCATCCATCAAATAGGCTATCTTATATCCTAAAGCTGAAGCTACGGCTAGACCGTTAATATTCATAGCCTCCATCCAGTACCCTATCGTGGCGAGACGCCAAGCTAACCTGAATAAACCGTCTAACCGTTTAAAGTTATGCAAATCGACCTCAACAGTATATCGCTCCTCCCCCGGTATATACAACACTACCTTCAACCCTCTTCTAGGTTTGGATCTATACACGATATCACGGTTGAAGTTATCGGTAACGACTATTCCTCCAAGCATCGATGCTGATGCATCGTCGAACGCTCCTGTGACGGTTACCCCGGCTTCAAGCGAAGCATCCACAGCCATATTTAGAGCAAGCTTCAGCTTATCCTTAAAGCTGCTACACTTTATACCCAGAGCTTCCATAGCTGCAAGCACCACTGCGTTGGAAGCTGCACTACTACTCTTCAAACCCTTAGCTATAGGTATATCGGATCTTATCCTCACCCTAGCTTCATATCCATCGGTTAAACCTGCGTAGCTAGCTACTCTCGATAGGCAGGCTTCCACAAGCTTAGTATCCTTAGGCTGGAAGCCTTCAAACTCCACGTACACTCCTCGACCGCTTCTGATATCTACATATGCTTCTAGACGTAGATCTATGCTTAGAGCGGCGCCTAGTCCTGTAGCTAAGGCATTGACGATCGATACCGCGGCGAACGCGGATGCTCTACCTCTCCCCATATCTTGAGAATTCCTCCTCGACTACTCTGAACATAACATCTAACGGGGGGGATATACCGAACCATAGCTTGAAGGAGTATGCTGCCTGGTATACGAGCATCGGTAGACCGTTAATGATAGTAGCTTCTCTAAGCCTAGCCTCCTTTAGAAGCTGTGTTTCAGGAGGCCAGTATATCATATCGAAGACTATATGACTGTTATTCAGAAGTGAGGGGGAGATAGGGCATCCAGGTATAGTCATACCTACAGGGGTAGCGTTAACTATTATGTGTGCTTTAGGTATAACTGCTTTCTGATCATCCTCCGATAGGCTTCGATAGGAGAGCTTAGCGTTAGAATTCGATCCAAGCTTCTCGACTATAAACCTAGCTTTCTCTACGCTCCTATTAAGGATCGTTATATTACATGGGATCTTCGATAGATGGTATACCAATGCTCTAGCAGCACCACCTGCACCGATCACGACTATACTTAGACCATCTAGATTACCTACCGTAGATTTCAAGACTTCAAGAGCGCCTAGACCATCAGTGGTATATCCTACGAAGCACCCATCCACATCCACGACTGTGTTAACGGCTTCTACGAAGGCCGTCTCCTCATCGAGCTGATCGAGATAGGATACTATCTCGGTCTTGAAGGGCATGGTTACGTTAAACCCTTTAACCCCGATCGCTTTCATACCGTAGACTGCATCCCTAAGCATACCGGGTTTAACGTGGAACGCTACGTAGACTGCATCTATACCTAGAGCTTCTATAGCAGCGTTATGTATCATGGGGCTTAAGCTATGCTCTATAGGATAGCCTATAACCCCGTATATACTGGTACGAGCTGAGATCTTCATTCCTCATAGCCCCAGAGCTGTATAGATCTGTCTAAGTTTATCGATAGGTATCTGATCTGGAGCCGTCTGATAATCGTAGCTTAACGATGCATAGGTATACTCGGATCCGTATAGCGGTGCGAGTATGCGTGCGGGTAAACCGTAATGACCCATAGAGACGCATACAATCCTACCCTTCTTAGAAATATTCATAGAGAATGTTAAGAGTAGTAGGCTATCCTCCCAGCTTCTAGCGAAAACGGCTATCTTACATATATCGCAACCTGTACCTTTCATAGATTCGAAGATGGATGTAAGACTGTACAACCCAGGGGTCTTATCGAAGTCATGATGGGAAACTATGACTTCAACTCCGGCATTCTTTAATTTTCCTACGATCTTCTCGATATCCATAGTATCATGCTCCACATCCACATACTCTACACCTGAGTATGCAGCTTCCTCCAGTAATCTAACCCTGGATTTCTCACCCCATCTCCATAAACCTCCCTGAGATCTAGATCTGACGGTAGCTATGATCGGGATATCCAGATCCTTTACATACCTAATAATCGGTTTGAAACAGCTCGTATCATCTATGTAATCGAGTCTAAGCTCGATAAGATCAGCTTCAGCCTTACAAGCTTCATCTATCAGGGAGAAGGCTTCATCCACCCTCCTGCACGGTATAGGTACGCATATCTTAGGCTTCAACCTGGGATACCTCACCTCTCTATTATACGCATAGAGTTGACTAATCTTCCAAGATGTCGTGCACCTGGCTTGATATATACGAGAACTTCGCTACCAGGTTGAAGTTCAGCTACGGATTTAGATCCATCAGGTGTTATAAGCCTTATGGTTTCAGCATTCTGGAGTATAACTTTACCGGTGTATCCTTCGCATACAGCTTCGACGAGTATAAGGGGCCTCCATTCGATCTTAACCCTGCATACATCTACAGGTCTGCATCGACCGCTCCTATCGACCACCAGTACATCACTACCTGATGATAATTCTGAAAGATACTTAGTCCTATCCCCGGGTACGTATATGTATAAGCCTACAGGTCCTGCGTTAACTCTGAAGGGTCTAGGCTGCACATATGGATTATCCCATACCTCGGCTTCGACTAGGAATAGAAAGTTCGACTGGCAGCCTACAAGCATACCTTCACCTGCACTCATAAGCTCACATGTATCGATACATACTCTCGCGCCTAGACCTAGAGGTTTGATGGAAGATACCTTAGCGATTTTAAGCTCTAGAGACCCTATACCTTTAAGCATAGATCTTAATGCTGCTATAGAAGTGAGATCCAGGGTTTTAAGAGCTAAGCCGTCTACCCCCATCTCTAGCACGTTAGCTAGTAATAAAGCATCATCGAGAGTAGAGGCTTCAGCTAAAATCTTCACCTTACCTTTGAGCACAGAGACGATATTCTCTAAAGGTATCACGCGCCAATCTCTACATCTAACCAGTATGAATTCCAGGAATCTGGATTTATCATAGATATCATCGAGAATATCGGGTAAGGATTCTGCAGAGGTATTACCCCCCAATTCAAGTATATATGCAGTTCTCCTACCATCTAAAATATTCCTCTCAAGATCTTCGATGCTGTATACGATGGTTATATCTGAATCACTCGTAATCGAAGCCACCTTATAGCTTCGATTACTAGGTATAGCTATCCTAGATTCCAATATAACACCGTCGCATAGACCGTCAAGCTTGGGGAATATACGCTCAGCATTCTCAGATCCGATATTGGGGGGGAATATAAGCCAAAGCTCCTTCACTTGTCGGACCTCCTACTAGCGATATCGAGAAACCTCTTATATGCCTCCTCAAAATCGGTATCCTCATGTACTATGCTATACAGGGCGTAGGCCATAGCTTCAGGTGGTTCAGCCTGAAATACATTCCTACCTATAGATACACCTTTAGCTCCAGCATCTATAGCCTCATACACCATCTTGAGGAAGGAACTAACATCAGGGGTTTTAGGTCCACCGGCTAAGACTACAGGCACCGGGCATGCCTCTACAACCCTCCTGAAACTCTCCCTATCACCCGTATACACCGTCTTAACGACATCTGCACCCAGCTCCGCCCCAAGTCTAGCTGCATGAGCTACCACTTCTACATCGTATTCGGATGCGATTTTAGGACCTCTTGGATACATCATAGCTAGCAACGGTATCTGCCATCTATCACATAGATCCGCTATCCTCCCAAGCTTCCTAAGCATATAATGCTCCCTCTCAGCTCCGAGATTTATATGAACTGACACGGCATCTGCACCTAAGAGTAAAGCCTCTTCGACAGATGATACTTGAACCTTCCAATTCGGATCAGGACCCCTTACAGTACTTCCAGAAAGATGAATTATCAACGCTAAACCCCTGCTATCGATATACTTCGCTACACCTTTATGCAGAACAATCGCATCCACATAACCACACTTCAAGCTATCCACCGTACGCTGCATATCGATTAAACCCTTTATGGGACCTGTAGTTACACTGTGATCCATAGGGACTATAACTGTTTTACCATCATCTCGGAATATCCTCTTCAACCTTCTCTCCTTACCCATATAGATCCTCATATAACACCCTCCTTAACAAGGAGCTCTGCTGTCAGTACAGCACCCTTAGCTGCACCTAAACGAGTATTATGAGATAGAAGAATGTATTTAACACCGTTCTCTAGAGCTGGATCCTCCCTTATACGCCCCACGGCTACAGCCATACCACCATATAGATCTCTATCAAGTCTAGGCTGAGGACGGAATGGATCATCGAAACATACTATGAAACGCCTAGGAGCTGAGGGGAGCTTAGAATCTTTAAACGCCACCTCACCGAACTTTATGAACGCCTCCTTAACCTCATCTACGGATGCTTTCCGTTTCAAAGAAGCGTAGACAACCTCTGTATGCCCGTCTTTAACGAATACACGTGTACAGGTACAGCTTATCCTGAAATCAGCAAGTTTAATCCTATCTTCGACTATAGAGCCTAGAATTTTTCTACTCTCCGTTTCAACCTTCCACTCTTCCCCTCTTATGTAGGGGATGATATTGTCTATTATATCGAGAGCTAAAACTCCAGGTGATCTACCAGCACCGGATAAAGCTTGCATCGAAGTCATAATAATCTTCTCCAAACCGAATTCATCCATAAGAGGCTTTAGAGTTACTACGAGACCGGTAGTCGTACAGTTAGGTATAGGAGTTATGAAGCCCCTCCATCCTCTACGCCTCCTCTGTAAATCTATAAGCCGTATATGCTCATCGTTAACCCCAGGTACGAGCACCGGTACATCTTCCTCGTACCTGAAAGCTGATGCAGTGCTAACCACAGGTGTCTCCTTAGCATAGAGCGGCTCGATCTTTAAAGCTACATCAGATTCTACAGCTGTGAATATCAGATCGAAATCCGATGGGTTTATGCTCGACGAATCTTTAACCTCCATATCGATGAATGCTTCGGGTATAGGCTCATCGCAGAACCATCTAACCTCGCCTTCAGATCCCTTTATAGCTTCTATATACGGTTTACCAGCAGATCTAGGCGATGCCGCGAGACAATCTACCTTAAACCATGGATGGCCGTTTAGAGCGACTAAGAATTGCTGACCTACAACCCCTGTAGCACCGACTACGGCTACGCTATACATGTATTCCACCTCTCATCGAAAATACTCCTTAAAGTAGAGATGACTATATCTTTAGAGTTCCAGTCGACTAAGATGAAGACTGTAGAGGATACCGTATACATACCGTGTATATTCACGTTTTTCTCGCTTAATGGTTTAGATATGCTAGCTATGATTCCGGGTGATTCTTCAAGCCCGAAACCTCTCACCGCGAGTAGGGATAATCCTCTACGTACGGCGATAGCTTTAACCTCTTTCCTATACTTCTCAACCAGCTGATGAACCTTATCGGCTACGCTGATACATAGATCCTCAGGCAGATATACTATCATAGATCGATCGTCACACGATAAACCTAATATAGGCCCTGCAGACCCTATTATCGATAAGGCTTCGCATACAACCTCTATATGCGATGATACACTTTCACCCAATATTGTTATATACCCTATAGGTTTATCGTACACCTGTGTTACATCGATCCGCTTCTCCAACCCACCCTTTATTATGGTACCTTGATCTTCGAGACCTACCGATCTAAAACTCAATACCTTAACATCTATAGATGGATCTTTATACGCTAACGCTTTCTTATGAATGAATTTAGCTCCGACATCAGCTAGTACGGATAAATCGTGTACAGATATAGTATCTATACGCCTAGGGTTAGAGACTATCTTAGGATCCGCCGTCATTATACCATCGACATCTGTTACGAGTATAACCTGATCGGCGGATAGACCTTTAGCTATAAGGAATGCCGTGGTATCGCTTCCACCCCTACCAAGGGTAGTTATACAGCCGTTCTTAGATCTACCTATGAATCCAGGTACCACCGGTATGATACCTGAATCTAGTAGAGGTTTAATGTACGTGTTTATCCTTTCTATCGATTCATCTAGTGGATTTGCGTCGCCAAAATTCTCATCGGTTATTATAGGCCAATCATCATCGCTAGGATCGAGAAATTTAGCTTCCAATCCGATAGATTTAAGCGATACGGCGAATAATCTAGCGCTGAGTCTTTCACCCATCGATAAGACTTCATCTTTAAACTTAGGATCACACTGCCCTTCGCATACAGATTCAAGAAGCTCTATTAACCTATCGGTAGTATCCCCTATAGCCGAGACCACTACTACAAGCTTATATCCTTTCTTAACAGCTTCAGCTACTTTAGATGCGGCCAGCTTGATACGATCCGGAGTAGCTAGACTCTTCCCCCCAAACTTAACTATGAAGGTATGTGCTACCATGCAACCCCACCTCTATTACTATTATGCATATAAACTTCCTTAGCTGCTCTCATCTAAGGTGCATAAGTAACGCATAAAACACTACTTATAAACTTATCTCCCCCTCTACATCCCCCTCTCTACTAGACTCCATGTAAGCCCTCCAAGCCATGTATATAGAGATAGCTATCGCTATACCAAAGGCTACAGATATCATTATAACTGCAGCTCTTATCTCGGTGTACATACCCGAGAATCTGAAGAGGGGGAGGAAGTAGAACCAGAGAAAGTATAGTATGAAAGCTAGTATAAAGAGGTTCATGATGGTTAGAACGAGTGGTCTAGTTTTACTGCTCAAACATCTATCCTCCTAGAGATTCGCCTTTACAGTACACGACCCCTCTAACTCTCCTAAGAAAGTTGGGGCATAGGAAACATTGTATGAATGAGACTTTGCATCCTAGTACTGGACAATTCACAGCTTCCTTACGCATCTTATCTACCATACTCTTACTAGCTCCTTCCAATTCGCTAACCAACTCTCTCGACACCTTTATAGCCCTACTCACACGCTCGACTTTCACTTCGAATTTAGCGTCACCCATGCTCATAGACCCTTAAAATGCTTATAGATTCAAGATTATAAACCTAACCTTTCAAAGGGTGAACGATATGAGAGAGGAGCTACTGAATAAAAGGATTAAAGATTACCGTCTGGAGGAATATATGCCTATAAGTGAGCTTGTGGATCGTATGGGATGTAGCGGAGGGTTCACTGCTAAAAACTTAGCTGAAGCCGTGAAAATCCTTGTAGATGTTTTAAAAGATGATAGATATACGCTACTGTTCTCTTTCCCGGCATGCATAGTAGCTACAGGTCTCAGAGGTGTCATAGCCGATTTCATACGTAGAGGTTATGTCGACGGTGTAGTTACGACGGGTGGAACAATTGACCATGACTTAGCTAGAGCCTACGGTGAATATTATCATGGATCATTCGACCTCGACGATAAATTCCTGAATAAGCTTAACATACATAGATTGGGCAATGTACTGATTCCTACGGAGAATTACGGTATATTGATAGAATCGAAGACTACATCCATCTTAGATGAGCTTAGTAGAGTTAAGGATCGATGGAGTGTGAGAGAGTTATGCTGGGAGATAGGTGGGAGGATAGAAGATGAGAATTCCATACTCAGAGCGTTATATCTACGTAGAGTACCGTTATATTCACTCGGAGTTCTAGATTCATGCTTCGGCTTCCAGCTATTCCTATATTCACGTAGGAAAAGGTTCGAAATAGACTTCTGGAGCGATATGAGCAGCCTATTAGATCAAGTTTACGACGCTGAAAAACTGGCCGCGTTGATAGTAGGTGGAGGAATAAGTAAGCATACGGTAATCTGGTACAGCCAGTTTAGAGGCGGATTGGATAAAGCCATATACATAACGACCGCGACCGAGTACGATGGAAGCTTATCCGGAGCTAGACCTAGGGAGGCGATAAGCTGGGGTAAGTTGAAGCCTGAGGCGGATTACGCTGTGATCGACGGGGAGGCGACGGTAATCTTACCCATATTATTGCTAGCAGTATACGAAAAGGTTGGACGGTGATCCAGCTTAGCTAACACTTAGCTTATCAAACGATTAGTACGAGGATAGCCCCGCAGAGTATAGCGATAGTGCCGAGTATAAGCTTCAAATCGATTATCTCAAGCTTCGCTAGATAGCGCTTCGCTAGTAGTATTATGAATAGCGGCTGCATCTGTTGGAGGGAAGTAACTATCGAGACATCGGTGTAGGTTAAAGCGTAGAAGGAGAGTAGATGGCCGACGGCTATACCGATACTGGGTTTCCATAGAAGTTTAAATGAGCTGCTATTAAACCTAGTCGAGATATCTTTACTATCTAGAATCGTTAATATAAGGCAGTATAAGATGAATGTTGAGAGGTACCCTAGGAATATGCCTATCACGGGTGCATTCCACAGCTTTAAACCATACTTCTTAACAACGTAGCCGAATCCTCCGCAGATAGCGGATGCAAACGGATATACTAGGTATTTAGTGTTAAAGTTCTTTACATGGTCGTCATGATATATGGAGAACTGGATCGATATGGATCCTAAGACTACTAGGAATACGCCTAGCCATAACGTATACGGGGCTTCTTCTCCTAATAACATATAGGCGAAAAGTGTACTGAATATCGGGCTTGAAGATGTCAAAGCAGATGTTACTGTTACACCGAGCTTCTCTACGCTCATATAGTATAGTATACGGGTAACTCCAGGCTGCAGGAATCCTGCTAGAAGGAAAGCTAGGATAGCCCTAAATTCTAGTCGAGATCCCGTTAAAACTA
>CAZBGY010000001.1:0-20557 GCA_964491605.1 uncultured Candidatus Bathyarchaeia archaeon | reverse complement strand
GCTAGAAGGAAAGCTAGGATAGCCCTAAATTCTAGTCGAGATCCCGTTAAAACTATAGTTAGAGGTGTGAAGAATAGAATACCAGTGATTGTTAAAACTAGAGAAACAGCTAAGAAACCTGCTTCCTCGATATTCTTCCTTATCGATATGTTAGATACAGCCCATGTTAGAGCAGCTAATACGGCTAAGATCGAGCCTAGCAACCCCTGAAGCATAAGGATTGGATTATCTTAAAAGTTTAAGCCTACCGGTCACCGTATTCACAAGCTCTATCGGAGCAGGACCTATAGCTAGACAGGTTACGGTCCCAGGCGGTACTTCCGTTAATCCTCTATCCTCTACAAGAACTGATGGGAGACCTAGCTTCTCAGCTTCCTCCTTCAATCTTAGGAGATCTTCAAGCGTATCCACATATAGGATGACCTTCCTCTGACCCTCCATCATCCATGCCTCCCACCATGCAGTCTTCAGCATTCTAGCTTTCTCAGAAGCTTCTACGGCTGCATGAGCTACCTGAGCGCAGAGCTTCCCCCTCGAGAGATTCAGATCTAATCTAACGACTATATTCTGCGTATACCTAAAGCTAGAATCGGGAGAAGCTCCTCCCTCAGTATACCCGTTCATCTAGGAGTAAGTTTCACCTCTATATGAACTTCCTCAGGTATCCTTATCCTCATAAACCTCCTCATGAAACTCTCGTTAGCAGGCACCTTTATCAGACGTTTATGTATTCTTAAACTCCACCTATCAAATGTGTGACTCCCCTCACCGCATGGAGTCTTCCTAGTTACGATCTTTATACGTTTGGTAGGTAAAGGTATAGGGCCTGAGATAGGTACACCTGTCTTTTCAGCTACCTCCTTTATCTCTCTACAAACCTCTTCCAGCTTCTCCAGATTGGTCGATACCAGCTTAATCGAAGCTACCTGAGACATGATTCCTAGACCAGGTGAAAGAGAAGGAGAGAAACAATTATTTTAACTTTTCATATGCTATGAAAGACTACTTCTTAACTTCGAGAGATTCCTTCTGAGTTATCTCCTTCACTATACCCGCGGCTATCGTCATACCCATATCTCTGATAGCGAATCTACCTAGCTGCGGGAATTCTGAGTATAGCTCTGCTACCACAGGTTTAAGCGGCTGGAATCTTACTAGAGCGATATCGCCTGTCCTGAGAAACGATGGATGATCCTCTAAAACCTCACCCGTCCTAGGATTGATCTTAGCTATAAGCTCCACGAACTTAACAGGTACTGTAGCCGTATGTATGTGGAGTACTGGCGTATAGCCTGCGGCTATAGCTGTCGGATGATATACGACGACTATCTGACCTATGAATTCCCGTACAACCGTCGGCGGATTATCTATCGGGCCTGCCACATCACCTCTACGGATATCTGTACGGCTTAAACCCCTAACATTGAACCCTATATTATCACCTGGTAGAGCCTCCTTTATCCGTACGTGATGGGTCTCTATAGACCTGACCTCACCCACCTTACCTGATGGAGCGAATATAACTTTATCACCCTCTCTAAGAACACCTGTTTCAACCCTACCGACTGGTACAGTACCTACACCTGAGATACTGTAAACGTCTTGTATGGGCAACCTTAACGGTTTATCGATAGGTTTAGGTGGAACCTCAAATATATCTAGAGCTTTAAACAGTGTTAAGCCCTTATACCACGGCATCTTATCGCTCGGCTTAACAAGGTTATCTCCGGTCCAAGCTGATACAGGTATGATAGGTATCTTCGATACATCATAGCCGACGAGTCTAAGGAGACGCTCGATACCTGATTTAACCTCATTAAACCTTGCTTGACTCCAGTTCACGGATGGATCATCCATCTTATTGACAGCCACTATAAGCTGATTCACACCGAGCGTTTTCAGTAGGAATGCATGCTCCCTAGTCTGCCCCTGCGGACCTATACCGGCTTCATACTCGCCTTGCTTAGCGGAGACTACTAGTATAGCGCAGTCAGCTTGACTAGCCCCTGTTATCATATTCTTTATGAAGTCTCTATGACCGGGGGCATCTATCAAAGTGAAGAAATACTTATCGGTCTCGAATTTCATGTAGCAGAGGTCTATCGTTAAACCTCTCTCCCTCTCCTCCTTGAGCCTATCTAGAACCCATGCGAACTTAAACGTCTCTTTACCTAAAGCCTTAGCCTGCTCTTCGTATTCCTTTAACGTTTTATCATCTATAGCGCCTATCAGGTATAGTAGGTGCCCCATCATAGTGCTTTTACCATGATCGACATGCCCGCATACCACGAGGTTTAGATGAGGTTTACTAAAGCTCATCTCCTGGAATATCCTTAGGGGAGCCTATTTATAAACTCTACCTTAAATCAGGATGTAGTGTAAAGTTAAGCTGCCCAGTCTCTACCTAGAGGCTGCAGCGATACGCTCTAACTCGTCTCTCCTCTGAATGGCATAGGATTTAGAGTTACCCTCAGCCGCTAGTATAAGCTCATCTGCAAGGCATTCATCTATCGTCTTAGGATTCTTCCAAGCAGCTTTCCTAGCACCCTCGACTATCCATCTTAAAGCTAAGTCCAGCCTACGCATAGGCGATATATCGACAGCCTTAAAATATACTATGCCACCATATACGACCTTAGTTACATCCTCGCATGGAGCCGCATTCTCTATAGCCCTAACGAGGACATCTATAGGATTCCTACCTGTCCTTAGATATATTAGATCGAAAGCGTTCTTAACGATCTTTATAGCTTTAATCTTCTTACCAGCGTTCTTACCAGGTCTCATAAGCTGGTTTACAAGCCTCTCGACTATAGGCACTTCAGCTTTACCGAACTTCTTATGCTCATGCCTACCGCCTGTATACGGTATAACGACAGGTTTAAGACAGATATATCGTTTTAAACCTGGATCCCTTACCTCGATCCCTGCAAATTCCCATTTACCGAAAAGCTTGATCTCCTTACATAGGTCTGCAAGGCTCATATCGGATCTACCTCATAGGCTTCTGAGCTTTACCTTGAACGAGTAGCTTAAGCGGGACACCGTTAACCATCGTAACCTTAAACCTTACACCAGGTATATCACCCATAGACCTCCCCCTAGTACCACCTATACTCTCTATTATTACTTCATCATGCTCATCTACGACGTTAAGAGCTCCATCACCTGGGAGAAAGGCTGTCACAACCTTACCGTTCTTTATGAGCTGTACACGCACACATTTTCGGATAGCACTATTAGGCTGCTTAGATTCGATCCCAACCTTCTCGAGTACTATACCCCTAGCCATCGGAGCTCCTTCAAGCGGGTTCGCCTTTATATCTAGCCCTAGCATCTTACGCTTATATTCCCTAAGACTCCACCTAAACTTTTTCCTCCGCTTCCTGAGATTTCTAGCTGCGAACTCACCCGGCATAGCTTAACCCTTAACCGTAACTTTGTTTAAGAGAGGAGGTAGGGCCCCCATTTAAAAATTTACCGGCTCTATAAACCTAAGCCTCCCTTATCACCACATGAGCAATATCGAAATATCGTTTAGCTATCTTCCTAACCCTATCTATATTCTTACCATTCCTACCTATAGCTAAGCCTTTACTCTTAGGCTCTACCACGACTATAGCAAGCTTACCTTTATTAGGCTTCTCGACTATACGGATCTCTTTAACTTTAGCAGGTGTGAAGGCGTTCATCAACAACTTTACAGGGTTATCGCTATACTCCACTATCTCTATGGATTTACCAAGTATCTGCGAGAGACGCTTAACGTTAACTCCATTCTTACCTATAGCCTTCCCAGCGTCACCCTCCTTAACGATGAATATTATCCTACCCTTCTCATTATCTATTATGCAGTCATGGCATTCAACCTGGGCTACAGTCTCCAAGAGGGCCATATACTGCATTTCATCTTTAGTAAGCCTTATCTCAGGCATCCTCCATCACCTAAGCTCCACCCCTAACCGCTCGAATATATCACTATCACCTGGATCCCTTATACCTAGAGCCGATACTGGGAACGGTTTACCACACGCTCTACCGAGCTCTATACTAGACCCCTTATAAATGTATATAGGTATACCTGAAAGTTTACAGTAATATGTTAGATCGTCGGCTATATCTTTAGGAGCGTTTTCAGCTAACACGACTAATCTAACTCTTCTAAACATAACGGATTTAAGCGTTGAGTTAGCTCCAATATACACTCTACCTGTTCTCACAGCGTTGAGGATCGATCTAGAGATTTCCACTACGGAGATGGCATATCAACCCCCTAGCTTCCGCTAAGTACCCCACTTAGAGGCTCCATATAGATATCGACGAAGCCTGTACCTATAGGAGTTACTTGACCTACTATTATATTTTCAGTTACACCTTTAAGCTCATCTAGGGAGCCTTTTACGGCGGATTCCACTATACTGGGGACTGTAATCTCGAAAGCGGCTTTCGCTAGCGGGCTCGGTTTCTGACCTGCTATTCCATGACGGCCGATCTGCGTGATCCTACCGGTCCTAGTCATCATATCGGCTACAAGCATTATATGCCGCACATCTATATCTAAACCTCCACCTATACCTTGGAAGACGTTCATTATCTCGCTTATGATGGCGCTTCTAGCAGCCTCTATACCCAGTACATCGCATATCTCGAAGAAATTATTAGTTTCAACCCTCGATGGATCTACACCTTCTATACCTACTACCTCAGCTAGATTTGAACCGTCAGCTAGAAGTATCCATTCGCCTTTATCTTCAGCTACCTGAACCCTCGTTATACCCTTAACACCCTTTATATGGATAGATAGTATCTTGGATGCGAGAACCCTCAAGGACCCTTCATCGGGTATCCTACCATCCCTATACCTAGCAACCACTATGTTACGTTCAGGTAAGATAAGGAACTCCACATCCTTCATCTGAAGTCTATGAGATAATAAGTTGTAGGATATACCGCGAGCGTTTATCTCATCTACGTTAAGCGCGAACTCTATACTGCCACCCTCTATATTCAATAGATACTTGGATACGATATCCTTAAACGTGGTATATACTAGCTCTTGAGCTATCTTGACGGCCTTCTCTCGATCGTGACGATATTCGTCGGCTAGCCTGATAGTCATCACAGGTGTAGATGGCGTTCTACGAGCATCTACAATCTCTATAAGTCTGGGTAAGCCTAGCGTTACATCCCTCTCCTTAACGCCTGCCCAGTGGAATGTTCTAAGAGTCATCTGGGTGCCCGGCTCACCTATAGATTGAGCGGCTACTATACCTACAGCCTCTCCAGGTTCGACTTGAGCCTCCTCATACGCTCTGTAAGCCTCCTCTAACAACTTGGATACAAGAGACCTGGAAGCTTTAGATCGGATGGCTACATCTCTAATATCGTCGATTATCGATCTAGGTAGAATCTTTTCGAATCTGGATATAAGCCCATCTATCTCGGATTCTGAAGCTGGAGGCTCGCCTAAACCTACACCTTTAAGTATGAGTTCATCACATAGACGAGCGATATTAACGGCTCTACCGTGATCGCTTTTAGATGGATCTACACCATCCTCGCCATACTTAAACTGAACTATGGTGCCTAGTATATCACGTACGGTTCCATCATACTCAACTCTGACGAGCTCTAATGCATGGATAAGCCTCCTCTGTAGATAGCCGCTCTGCTGGGTTCTTACAGCCGTATCCACTAGCCCCTCTCTACCACCCATAGCATGGAAGAAGAATTCTGTAGGCGTTAATCCTTTGAGGAATGAGGATTTCACGAAACCTCCTGCTTCAGGGCTTTGATCTCCAGGTTTGAAATGCGGGAGGCTACGCCCCCTCAAACCTCTAGGAACTCTACGCCCCCTCACAGACTGTTGTCCTAGGCAAGCTGACATATGCCCTATATTCAGAGCTGAGCCTCTAGCACCAACCCTACTCATTATGACGCCTCTATTCTCCATACTGAATGACGATTCAGCTATCTCATCGCATCTCTCCCTAGCTTTAGCCAGTTCATCCATCACCATTATCTCTAAGCTTTCCTCTAGACTTTTACCCGGTAGCTTCGGCAGCCTCCCTTCTTCAGCCTGCTTTATGATCTCTAGAATCCTACGGCTAGCTTCATTAAGCGTCCTGTGTATCTCCTCCTCGCTCTCCTTACTCAGCTTAAGCTCATCCAAGCTGTAAGAAAAGCCTTTCATAGAGATGAATACATTGAGAAGTTTGCATAGCTTTGTTATGAATATTCTACCGGCTTCGTTACCATACTTCTTCACATATACATGCAGCAGCGTATCCGGCTTTTCTACGCCTATAGCACCCTTATCTATGACGCCTTTAACGAGAACTCCGTCCTTAATGACTATTATACCGTCATCCGGGCATTCTTCTTCTGGAGATACATGCTTATGCTTGCACACCGACGATTTACCGATATAGTTGAAGTCTTTAGGTAACAATAGGCTGAATATCTGTTTACCACTCCATAACGGCTCAGGCTTCTCGACTATAGGCGGAGGCAACTCACCCGTATACTCTATGGCTGCTAGAAGCTTACCGACTTCATCCTTCGTCAGCATGGTTGCCTTACGCGTCAACATATATGCAGCTGTAAGGTAGTCTCTCGTAGCACCGATTATAGGAGCGCCATACCTAGGGGATATTATCTGAGTTTGAACCTCCGCTAGAAGTTTAGCTTCAGCTTGCGCTTCCTCGGATTGAGGTACATGGAGATTCATTTCATCTCCATCGAAATCCGCGTTATAAGGCGTACATACGGCTAGATGCAGCCTAAACGTACGGTAGGGTAGGACCCTTACCCTATGAGCCATTATAGACATACGGTGGAGCGACGGCTGCCTATTGAATAGAACTATATCCCCATCCTTCAGATGCCTCTCTACGATATAGCCTACTTGAAGCTCTTCAGCTATACGCTCCCTATCCGAGAATTCAAGCCTTATACGACGCCCATCGGGTCTTATAACATATACAGCTCCAGGATGATTGAAGGGCCCGTTTCTAACAAGCTTCCTCAACTCCTCTATATTCCATACAGTAACCTTCTCAGGTACGGTAAGTCTTGTAGCGATCTCCACCGGTACACCTACCTCATCTATCTCTAGATTCGGATCTGGTGAGATAACGGTTCTAGCTGAGAAGTCTACACGCTTACCGGAGAGGTTTAACCTGAATCTACCTTCCTTACCCTTTAACCTCTGAGCTAACGTCCTAAGAGGTCTACCGGATCTATGCCTAGCAGGCGGTATACCTGAAGTCTCGTTATCAAAGTATGTCGTTACATGGTATTGTAGGAGGTCTGCAAGCTCTTCTCTTATGGCTGTAGGAGCGCCGCTCTCTATACACTCCTTTATCCTTTCGTTTATCCTTACGATATCGACTAACTTATGCGTCAGATCGTCTTCAGATCTTATACCGGATTCCAAGGTTATCGACGGCCTAACTACGAGCGGCGGAACAGGTAATATCTGTATAATCATCCACTCTGGGCGGGCGACCTCGGGGTCGAAACCAAGCAGTCTTAGATCGTCATCAGGTATCCTCTCCAACCTACTCCTTATAGTCGCTGGATCTAGCGATATCCTCCCTTTCTCACTAACCTCGTAGAACGATATGGGTTTAACAAGCTCAATCTTAACCTGGGACGACTTGCAATGAGGGCATTCATACGTTTTACTAGCTTTCTTCACTATAATCCTTTTCAATGCTTCAGGATACTCGCCCCTATCCTTAGAGATACGCTTCAGCAGCCTGCTATATCTAGCGATATCCTCTTCCGGTAGTAGGAGTCGACCGCAATTTCTACACGTCACGGATAGAAGCTCGTAGATATACTTAACGAAGGCTATATGGATGACGGGTACGGCGAGCTTTATGGAGCCGAAATGCCCTGGACACCTGGATGCAAGGTTGAAGCATGTCCTACATGCTTGCCCAGGCTCCAGGACACCCATCCTACTATCCATCAAGCCTGAAACGATAGGCATACCATCTTCATCGTAGGTATCCGATGTCGTTACATCTACGACTGAGAGCTTCTGTATATCGATAGGCGAGAGTATACCGAACTTTATACCGGCTATTCTACATCTAACGGATTCCTCGATACTCATGCTCTAGGACACCTCCTCTATTATGAGTCTAGGAGCTATACATAGACTCATAAGCTCCTGGAGTAGGAGTTTGAATGCATAAGCTACGGTTATAGGAACTATCCTAGCTCTGTTCCCGCAGATATGGCATCTATACTCTTTACGCCTATTATCATAGTAGCCTAGGAAGCCGCAGTTCCTACACACGTATATAGTCGTCGCATCGGACTCCTCTAGGAGTCTATCCTTCAGTAGAGCAGCCGTACCGTGAGCTATCAGACAATCTCTCTCCATCTCGCCGAACCTTAAACCTCCACCTCTAGCTCTACCTTCAGTAGGTTGACGTGTAAGCATTTGCACCTGCCCCCTAGCTCTTGCATGTATCTTATCAGACACCATGTGATGGAGCTTCTGATAGTAGACGACCCCTATGAATATATCGGCTTCGAACTTATACCCCGTAGTCCCATCGTACATCACTTCCCTACCGCCATACCTGAATCCAAGCTTCTTGAGAAGCTCATCTAAAGCATCTACGGAGTCGTTTATAAAAGCAGTTCCATCCATGAACCTACCGGTTATCGCACCTATCTTACCTGCTACGGATTCCATAAGCTGCCCGACTGTCATCCTAGACGGTATAGCATGCGGGTTTATTATTATATCTGGAACGAGACCATCCTCTGTGAACGGCATATCCTCCTGTCTGAACACCATACCTATAACGCCTTTCTGCCCGTGTCTAGAAGCAAATTTATCCCCAAGCTCAGGTATCCTCTGCTCTCTAACCTTAATCTTAGCTATCCTATCACCCTGAGCGTCGACTGTTAATACTACCGTATCGACTATAGCTGGCCCCTTAGATTTAAGCGAGAGAGAGGTATCCCTACGATTCAGCCCATAAGCTCCTAGTTCACGGTACTCTTCCATGAATCTCGGAGGACTAGTTTTACCTACAAGAACATCCCCAGTTGAAAGCTCGCATTCAGGGTATGTTAAACCATCTGGTTCAAGCTTCTCATAGTAGCTTTCACCCTTATATCCTTTAGTCTCTGGTGATGGTATTTCGAATCTATCGGTCTCCCCACCCATATACTGGTAGCATTCAGCTTCATATGTTTTGAAGAATGTGGAGCGCATCAACCCCCTATCTATAGATGACTTATTGAAGATTATGGCGTCCTCCATATTGTATCCGGAATACGATATAATCGCTACTACTAAGTTCTGCCCGGTGGGTCGTCGATGGAAGCCCATAACCTCCATAGGCTTGGTCTGGACGATAGGTATCTGCGGATAGTGCAATAAATGCCCACGGCTATCCACCCTGAAGTGGTAGTTTGTGGCATATATACCTAGCGCTTGTTTAGCCATAGCGGCTTCATAGCTGTTCCTCGGGGAGTGGTTATGCTCAGCGTAAGGTATCAGCGAAGCGCACACACCGAAGATCGTATATGGAGCTATCTCTACGTGGGTAGTCTCCCCAGATATGCCATCATAGCTTAAAGCCACCATACAGTTCTCTTCTTCCTCTGCATCTATATACTCGATTATACCCATGCGAACGATATCATCCCATGTGAGCATACCCTTCTTCAAAGCATCTACATGATCTCTAGTAAGTAGCGGACGGCCATTCTCCACGATTATAAGCGGGCGTCTACATCTTCCAGGATCGCAGTTTATGTATAGTTCGTTAACATCTTCGAAGTATGCTACATTAACCTCAGAGCTTAGCTTTCCAGCTCTTCTAAGCTTTCTGAGCTCTCCTGCTAGTTCTCTAGGCTTGTAAGTGAAGCCGAATGGAACTCCATCCACATACACGCGTGAAGCGTTAAGCCTAACCGTATGATCGGCTTCATCGAACGGTATGCATCCAAGCTTAACCAAGATGCGTTTAACCTCCTCGATATCGGCTGATACGGATATATTCGCCATCAAAGCTAGATTCTTAACTAGACCGCAGTTGGAGCCTTCAGGAGTCTCGTTAGGACAGAGACGCCCCCAGTGAGTGGAATGTAGATCTCTAGCTTCAAAGTTCGGTTGAGTACGGCTTAACGGCGACTGAATCCTTCTAAGATGACTTAGAGTGGATATAGAGTTGGTTCTATCTAGAAGCTGGGTTACACCAACCCTTCCACGACCCCAATTCCCTGTAGCGAGGGCATGCTGCATACGCTCCGTTAATATGCTAGGTCTAACGATGGATTTTAAGGGTATAGTCCTACCCTTCTCCAGCTTCCTATAGAGCTTTTCAAGCTGATAGCTCATATCCTTCACTAGATCTCTGAATACGGTTCTGAATAGATCGCCTAGAAGCTGGCCTGCAAGCCTTATACGCTTATTAGCATAGTGGTCCTTATCATCCTGCTTCCTCAAACCTAACCGTAGCTCTATGATTCGTCTAACCATCTCCGCTAGGAATACCGCTTTAAACCTTCTAGAATCCGGTGTTCTACCTATATGTAGAAGGAAGTTTCTATCCAGTATCATTAAAGCTCTATTCTTCCGTCTCTCGGGGGATTGAGCAAAAGCTACACGGTTCCCTATATACAGTAGAGCATCATCTTGCGTATCTATGCCTGCAACCTTATCGAAGGAGGGCTCAAGCCACTGATATATGTTGGGGTCGGGGGATACAAGTTCAGCTATCTCTCTATCCTTCTCTACACCGAGAGCCTTCATAACCACTACGAAGGGAAGCTCCACCGGGACGCTCGGCATAGAGACCGTTATCGAGCCATCTTTCTTCATCTTAACCTCGACTTTAGTTCTATAACCTATGATCGTCGAGAATACCTTAGCACGGTAGACCTTAGAGTTCTCATCGTAATCTACGAGTATACGGTTTGGTGCTAGATCCTCGATACCGACTATAATTCTTTCAGAGCCGTTGATTATGAAGTAGCCTCCAGGATCCTCCGGATCCTCGCCTATAGCTATAAGTTCATCCTCCGTCATCTGGCTTAGAGGACATATCTTAGATTTAAGCATGACTGGTAGATCTCCGATATGGATTAGCTCCATCTTACCCTCCCTACCATCGATTATGGGTGTTACTTCAAGGAAGAGCGGTGCTGCGTAGGTAAGGTTTCTAAGTCTACAATCCATAGGTGTAACTTCGGTTTCAGACCCGTCGACCTCGGATACCCTCGGTCTACCTATGTGAATCCTGCCAAATTTAAGCTGTATACTAGTTCCCCTAACGTAGAGGGAGATACCGCCTACGCTTTCGATTATAGAATTCAGATCGCGTTCGATAAACTCGTTATATGAATCGAGATGCTGACCTGCAAGCTTCCTAGATTGGAAGAAGGACTTCATCAGAAGCCATAGGTCATCAGAAGAGAGCCATTCACTACTAGATCTCTTATCCGTCAAACGCGATCAACCCTCCGCTACATACCTGTAAGCTATAGCAACCCCAGCTGTGGGGCTTCTACGTCTAATCCTGATGATATCACCTGGCTTACCACCTATAGCTATAACCGCCGGATCTGAAGCCCTTATTAAAGGTAACTGGTAGGGACTCACCCCATACTTCTTGAGAACATTCTCAGCATCTATATAGCTTAGTAGCTCATGTCTAGGTACGAGGAAATGATCCAGTATGTTGAATTTGAGTCTAGACCTATTTTTCAAGAGAATTGAACCTCCATCACTACTACTAGGGCTAAACTAGAAGCTTGGTATACCGACTTATAAACATTATCTAAGCCTACTTCTGAAAGGTTTATTAGCAGGATATAGACGTAACAAATGGGTGCCGAGTAAGGTATGTCAAAGACTGAATGGTACCAGGAAGATTTCTGGGTTAACATTTTCACTTCACCACCAAATGCCGTAGATCCAGATGAAAACGTTGTATGTACATACTACTTGGAGCCTAGAGCCGGTATGAACCTCAGGGATGCAGGGATCTACATAGCAGCTGAGGAGAGTATAGGTACATGGACTAGGGTAGGTACCATGCAGGATTATGTCTTACGCTACGCAGGTAAGGTTTTCGAAACTATAGATCTCGGAGGTGGGGGTATAGTTAAGATAGCATACCCGCTAGATCTATTCGACCTAGATGCAGGGATATCCCATATGCTGAGCATAGTAGCCGGAAACCTTTTCGGTGTAGGTGCCGTAGATAACGTTAGACTCCTAGATCTAGAATTACCGAGAGAATACGTTGAGGTATTTAGAGGACCTAAATACGGTATAGAAGGCGTTCGTAAGATAGTAGGTACGGATACAAATCCTAGACCGCATTTAGGAACTATAATAAAGCCTAAGGTTGGACTCTCCGCTAGAGACTTCGCTAAAGTTGCGTATGAAGCAGCGTCTGGCGGGGTGGATTTCATAAAGGATGATGAAACGCTGACAAGCCAGAAGTTTAACACTATAGAGGATAGGGTTACACATGTGATGAATGCTCTGGATAAAGTTAGATCTGAGACTGGGAGGACGGTTCTCTACGCGTGTGATATAACATCAGATTACAACCGTATATTCCAGCATGCGGAGACAGTGCTTGAACATGGAGGTAACTGTATAATGGTCGATGTACTATGCACCGGTTTTCCGGCTCTGAGAGCTTTAGCAGAGGATCCATCTATAAAGGTGCCGATACATGTGCATAGAGCTCTACATGCAGCTATAACCCGTAATCCTAAGCATGGCATACATATGATGGTTATAGCTAAGCTTGTAAGGCTATCTGGTGGAGATCAGTTACATACAGGCACTGCTGCTGGGAAGATGGAGAAACCTGGTGGACCCTCAGAGATACTAGTTGAGTGGAGAGGTGTAAGAGCTATAAGGAGGATGAACGATATGCTTAGATCTCCGTGGTTCCATCTCAAAACCGTGCTACCTGTAGCATCTGGAGGTATACACCCGGCGATAGTTCCAGATAACCTTGAAGCTTTAGGTTCACCTGATATACAGATTAATGCTGGTGGAGGTATACACGGACATCCGATGGGTAGTAGAGCTGGAGCTAAAGCTATGATGCAGGCGATAGAAGCATACATGAAGGGTATACCGTTGGAAGAGTATAGTAGGACTCATGAGGAGTTAAGGGTAGCGTTAGAGTATTGGGGTTACAAGTTTAGAGCCGAGGATTAAAGAGGAAACTAACGGTAAACTTAATCTTAAACTTCGGAGAACTCCTATTTATTGATGATGAAGCATCCTGGGGACAGCCGAGGATATCTATGAAGAATTTGCCGAATGCTGATCATTTATGAGGAACCATGATAAGCTTCGAAATTCTCTCCGCTAATCCGGATATACTCGTAACGCCTATACCTGAAACGGCGGATGCTACCCTATCGTTTAAAGGTTGGATCCACTCTCTAGGTATATTCTCCCCACCTAATATGACGCCAAGTATTGATCCTACGGTAGCACAGTTACAATCGGTATCTAAACCTGATAGCATAGCGTAGTATAAAGTCCTGGTAAAGTCGCCTTCACCCCAGAGTAGGGAGGCTGTAACTATAGCCGCGTTATTCAATGTATGGACAGGATGGTAGCCGCTATAACGTATTAGAATTTGATCTAGAGCTTCAAGCCATGATAATCCCTTACGGTATAGATCTAGAACAAATCTTACAGCTTCAGATAACCTACTCTTAGACGGAATACTTTTCAATCCTTCAAGGATGAGATCAGATGGATCTGTATAATGGAATGCTAGCGATATGAGAGATGCTACGTAAAGCTCGCCATATATACCGTTCTTAGTATGCGAGAGAGAGGCATCCCTGAAAGCGTAGCTTAAAGCTTGCTCAGGTTTACCTGGAGATATATAGCCCCAGAGATCAGCTCTTATCTGAGCTCCAATCCATTCACGGTAGGGGTTAAGGTAGGTAGCGGTATTCGGAGGCTTCAACCCTATGACGAGGTTCCTGTAAGCAGCCCTCTCAGCAGTATACACCGATTTATATGGCAGATGTAGAAGCCACATCTCACCTATATCCGCAGTATCAAAACTCGATCCGTAATTTTCGTAGACTAAGAGGTTTAGTATAGTGTAATCAAGATCGTCATCTCTCTCAGCCATAGTTATATTCCCTCTGGTTAGCTTTAAGACACTGCGACGCTTCCTTTCATCGACTTCTGCGAAGGCTTCAAACGGTATGTAGGGCTTCTTTAGAGGGTACTCCCCTATCTTTGATAGAGCATTCCTAATCTGGCTATGCGTCCACCCTTCGACGGGTTTACCGAGCATGCATCCTACACATCTACCCAACCATCCGCCTAAAATCTTATCTGGGATAGATTTCCTCTCGACGGGATATTCATCGAAAATTCCAGGACGCTCCCTCTGTATGCTAAGCCAATCCGAGGGCTCGATAAAGCTGTACGTATTCCTATGTCTACATAATTCAAGCTCGGAGTATATAGCCATAAGTTCATCTACAGAGTTAGCTCTAGATACTCTACCTGTATACTCCTCTACATCTATAGCAAATCCTTCCTCAAATCTTTCTAGAATCTCGTATCTCAACAATATTCTGAGTTCATCTATATCCATCAGAGTGTGTAAAGGCTTCATGATTTCACTTATCCATCACGTACATCCAACTTATAAGCTTAACCAAGCCGTAGACTCTACGAAGCTTGGGTTTACGTTAACCGATCCTCTAGATGCATACTCCATAGTATCCCTCCTAGTAGATGCCTTTGAAACCATTCCTCACGCCATAGCTTAGTGAAATGCCCGAATCCTGTATAGAATACCCGTCCGGATCCATATGTATGGCACCATGCCAAAGCGTAATAGTTATCGCGCCTAGTACCCCTACTTATATCTACAGATGAGTTATCAAGCCTTATAAGCGTATGAGTGCGGTTAGGATCCCATTCCCTGAACGTATATACCTCCTCGAATATGCTGAATCTCGATGGTAGATGCCTAGTTGATGGATGATCCTTATCCTCTACGATTACGTATACCTCCTGAGTCCATGGATGTGAGTGGAAGTATCCTCCAAGCATACTACCATAATCTTTGAAGCTGTAGAGCGTATCTGCAGCGTTATGCACGCCTACGAAACCTCTACCACTTCTCACAAGTTCTACGAGAGCTTTCTTCGAAGAATCATGGAGGGGGATCTCGCCTGTCGTAAGGAATAGGAAGCAATCGAACTCTTTAAGCTTATCCTCAGAGAGCTCGCTACAATCCTCTGTAGCGTATACATCGAATAAACCTGTACGCTCCCCCATTCTCGTTAAAATCTCTACGGCGGTCGATAAATAGCTATGTCTGAACCCGGCTGAGTGTGTTAATACTAGTATGAGGGGCTTCATATCAGTCTCAATTATACTAGCCGCTGTAAGGAGACATAAGACTTCCCTTCAAACATTTTTAAGCATACTGCTGAACGTAGTATAGTGAGGTGCACTCCATCTTGGATAAGCTAGGTGTAGGCTTCATAGGTTCAGGCTTCGTAGCTAAATTTCATGCACTCGCTATGACGGGTGTTAGGAACGCTGAGATAGCGGCTATATATAATGTTAGGGAGGGGAGTGCTAGGAGATTAGCTGGATACGTAGAAGAGCTTGGTATAGGTAAGCCTAAGGTATACACAGATCTTAGAGATATGCTTTCAGATCGATCCGTGAACGCTGTATGGATATTAAATCCTAACTTCGCTAGGTTAGATGTCGTTAAAGTTATAGCTGAGGAGTCATCCCAGGGTAAAACCGATCTTATAGGTGTATGCTGTGAGAAGCCTCTAGCTAGGAATGCTGATGAAGCTGAAGAGATGGTACGCTTAGTGGAGAAAGCTGGGCTAATACATGGATACCTTGAGAATCAGGTATTCGCACCTGCAGTAGTTAGAGGGAAGGAGGCTATATGGAGGTATGGAGCTAAATATACCGGTAGACCATACTTATCTAGAGCAGCTGAAGAGCATGGAGGACCACACTCTGCATGGTTTTGGAATCCCATACTTTCAGGTGGAGGCGTACTCTTAGATATGACATGCCATAGTTTAGAAGCTAACCGCTACCTACTGATAGATCCCGAGAAACCGAAGGATTCTTTGAAGCCTATAACCGTACAATCGATGGTAGCATCACTTAAATGGGGTAAGGATCCATACCTATCTACCCTCAGAAGTAGATATAACGTGGATTACAGCGTTACACCGGCGGAGGATTACGCGTTAACCACAGTAGTATATGAGGATGAAGATGGAGAATTAGCCTTAGCAGAAGCCAGAACCTCTTGGAGCTTTATAGGTCCAGGTTTAAGGCTTACGTTCGAAGTCCTAGGACCAGAATACTCTATAACGATTAATAGTCTTCAACAAGAGCTTAACGTATTCTTCAGTAGGAATGTTAAGATACCTCCAACAGAAGAGTTCGTAGAGAAGCAAGCAGCTGAACAGGGACTTATGCCTATCATACCGAATGAAGCTATAACATACGGATACCAGGATGAAGATAGACATATGGTTGAATGCTTCCTAAAGAGGGAGAAGCCGAGGGAGGATTGGAACGATGGACTACTAGTAGTACGACTAATGATGGCTGCATATCTATCAGCCGAGGAAGGGAAGCGGATAAGATTCAACCCGGAGAGACTGAAAGGCTATAGACCACAAGTAGCGAAAGGAGAGTGGAAGCCTAGATCCATAGTGGAGGAGAAGTAGGTCATAGTAAAGCTTAACCCTACAATAGATTGTAGGGAGAAGGGAAAAGTTAAAGAGAAACTATAAGTTGAGAAATATAGAGCTTAGAAAAGAGGGCCCGTAGCTCAGCCAGGATAGAGTGCCGGGCTTTTAAAGTAGGGAGGTGCTCTCAGATTGAATAGCGTATCGAAAACAGTCGGTTCGCCTACATACCGGGCTGAAGAGAATGGGAGTAACAGTAGCGGATGCTACAAGAGTAGGGTTAGAAGGATTTTTGATCTAGGATCGGGAGAATCCTTTAGATGAAATGAATTAGGCTTGCGTCCTCCCTACTGAAGTAACCCGGTGGTCACGGGTTCGAATCCCGTCGGGCCCGCCAACCCTCTATTATGAAGCTTCGATCCTGAACGCACTGAAACCCACCACTTAAACCGGTAATTCTTCCTAACCGCTCTTAAATTCTCCGAGCTCCATATTGATATGGATCTTCATACCCGTTCCATACCTACCTCACGGTATGATTACCCTTTTAGATGATACCCCTAAACCGATAACTCTAGATGAGAAAGCTAAAAAACTTTAGATAAGATAAGAATAAAGCTTACAGTATATCACGGAAACTCTATGGATTAAAGTGTGGAGGAATAGAATAGAGATCAAGGTCTGAAATAGATTCTGTTTCAAAATGGCAACCTTCTAGATATGTAGAAGCAGATGATTGGATGGATAGTTCTCTAGATTAAGTAGCGGATCTACAAATCCTGATTTGGGTATAGAAGGCTTAGAGGAAGCGAAACTATGAATACCGTATTCCGGTAACCTTTCCTAAGTAAAGGGGAGGGGATATGGATGGTTTGATCCTTAAATAATCTCGCTCACCTACATTAACCTAGCTACATACCATCAAAAATACAGAGGTTTATAATCATCAGTGAATTGGTGCGGGGGGTGGGATTTCCGCATAATTTTATCAGTAAATTGGTGCAGTACGCCTTCATATCCATAGATGAGATAATGCTCTTTAATAGTGTGGTATAGAAAAGAGTTTAAGGCATAAGTTTCACTTTTTCTTTAGCTTTATCTTGAGAACTCCGTTGGCATAGGTTTTTTTGTTGAGGCATTATTTCTACGTTGGTTGGGAGTATTGTTTCTCCTTGACATCTTCGATTTTTGTCGGTTGCAAGTATCGCGATCTTGTTTTCACTTATGTTAACTTGAATGTTTTTCTTCTACGCCAGGTAGCTCTGCTAGAACTCTAAGTGTTCATTTTCATCGAATATTTCAAGGAGGAGTTCTCGTATTTCTTCTCCGTTTGGCATGTATGCATAAGAAGTTTTTAATTATTCTAATAACTTCTCTCTAATACTCTTCATAATATTTTCGTATGTTAATCTAGGTAGTAAATTCATGATTTTTAACACGCAGCACCTGAAGATATTTTCAATAGTCTCAACATACTCCTGTTCTACTTTATAGAAACCACCATGTACAATTGAGCTTCTTATTTCACGTAATTTTTTAATATTTCTGTTAAGCTCTTTTCTTTCCTCTTTATTGGAACCTATAAAGCAAGGTATGCATAAGTCAAGCCTATCACCTGCACCAAACAGCACTTCAAGTGCTATCGCTAAATCTAACAATCTATCCATTGGATTAGTTTCTCTGTAAGACTTGTTGAACCACCTTATCGCAAATTTTATTGGATTTGGAAACTTGTATTTTAATTCCAAATATTGCTTCATAAGTAAAGTTAAGGAATTCTCATCCTCCTTAGTTAAGACATATTGAGGCGCTAGGATACTTCCTCTATCTTCTGATGCGCCCGACATTCCCCAAAAAGTCTTCCAGACCTTCGGATAGTGTAATATAAACTCATGCTCAACATTTCCGTGTTTAAAAAGTCTTAGCACCGTTATGAAATCTTCTATATATTGATTGAGAGGTGGAGTGTGACGTTTTGGAGTATTAACAACAGTTTCAACACAATATTTTTCTTTTATAATTCCAAAGTCTGATCCAAATCCGAATACATTTCCAAACGAATACCCATGACTGATAAATTCCTGCATTTCCCAATCAGTAAGCTCTCGCACTCTGTAATTACTAATCAAAATCTCATTTACATCTTTTAGCTCGAAATTTTGTAGTGGTGATACAACAATAAGCTTCCTAGTTTTAGAATACACGTATTCGGTCATCTCATCATATAATTTCTTAAATTTCTCCCCTACAAACTCAAAACCATGGTATTCAAGATACCTATTCACTAAAGCACCTAATATTTCAGTTATCAAAAATGGTTTATAATCAGGATTTTCAACAGGCTTCCCCTTCTCATCTGTAATTCTCATTTCAAGATGTTTAGGGAACTCTTTCTCCAACATTAATTTAAGACACTTTTTTACAGGTTCTAATTCTTTGATTTCCTCAAAAAACCCTATTATACGTGGATAAACAGTCTTAACTTTTAATCTTAAACTCCATGTATGTTTAGCTAGATCAATTTGAGGAGCTAAATAATAATAGTTTTTTGATTCAGATCGTTCTTTGAGAAATCTTATTATGGACTCTATAGCGTCTCTGAATATTTTTCTTCATTTTCATTTACCATTACTATTACCAAGTTGCTTTATATAATTTTTGGAAGGGTTTTTAAATATTTCTCCATCCTCATCATCTTTCCTTCAGGCTGTATAAGCCACGCCATCCAGCAAAGCTCTATAGGCCTATATCCACAACTTAAGGCAACTTCTTTTGCCCTTTTAATGAACTCTATATTATCATTCACTGGTTCTAATCCAGCTTTAACCAAAATCTCGTTTATCACCCTTTTAACGATTTTATCAGGCATAACAGTATCCATCCCTCCCATTATTCGCAAATATTGAAAGGTGATCAGTCCAACCCCCTTATTCTTCCAATAGGATCTTCTCTCCATTTTTTGAAGATTGGCATTTCTTGCCCAGGTTCTCAGAGCTGACCTATCGTCTTCATTTAGAGTTGACAAATAAGAGGCTATGTCTTTTGTGATGCTCCAAGAACGCTTATTTCTTCATACTTTTCTCAACTCGTTCATATCTGCTTTAGCAAGTTCTTTCAGATTCCTTATCTCTCCAGTTTCAACAAATTCCCTGTTAAATTCCTCAACTTTCGGAACAACTGCTGTGAAATAGTTCAGGCCTATTGATGTGAAAGCTGCATCCACAACCATTAGGACAACGCTTCCTCCCCACCTCTCTGTTCAAGGCATCTTTCACAATGCTCTAGCCCAGAAACCTTGTGCATGTAGCTGTCAACAATACTCTTTAACAGGGACATTCGTCATCCTCTCTAAATTCAATTTTTCTTCTTGACATATTTACTTCTGTGCAAACACAGGAGCTTACACTAGTGAAGATTTATAAATCTAACATTTAAATTAAAATTAATAATGGCGAAGACATTATGAAGGAGCTCAAAGGTTTAACCGCGAAGATAATTAAATTGCTGGAGAACGATCCTGGACAGCCTGTAAAGGAGTTGGCTAAGAAGCTAGGTGTAAACAGAACTTTTCTGGCTGGTTATCTTAAGGCTCTAGAGAATCAAGGTTATGTTAAGTCGAAGAGGATAGGACCTGCTAAGATGTATTTCGATGTCAAAGAAAAAGAGGTGTAAATATGCTGAACGAAGCTGATACTAGGGCAAAACTGATCGAGCCTAAACTTCAGAGAAGCGGATGGATGGAAAAATGATTGTAGGAGATAAAGCAATAACGAAGGATATGATTATAAATGATAGCGGTGATCGCCTTCCTGTCAGAAAACCTGACTATATT